>JANQIU010000155.1 GCA_028281985.1 Alphaproteobacteria bacterium
CTTTGCTTGCTCACCATTCCTGCTTGACCCGGCCTTCATTGGCGCTGACTCTCCCACTCTAGTTTCGCGGGTGCAGCATGTGCAGTGCGGAAGAGCGCTGCGCGTGGGTCATGCGTAACCAGAACCGAACCAGACGGGAGACCAACCTTCGGGCGGCCGGAGTTCTCCGGTGCCGGCCCGCGGGCGGTGATTGCATTGCAGCATCAGCCGCCCGCCCGGGTCGACGCCCAGCTTGCCGGCATACGGGGGCATTTGCATTCCACGAGGCCTTTTAGTTCATTTCCGGAAGAGGATTTAAAGAAATGCTCAGGGTGACTTTGGAACAATGGCGTGCATTCGTAGCCACCGCGCAGTCGGGTAGTTTTCAGAACGCGGCGGACGAGTTGAACAAGACGCAGTCCGCCATCAGCTATTCGATCCGCAAGATGGAAGGCTCGCTGGGTCAGCGGCTGTTCGATCTGAGCGGCGGTCGGGCCCAGATCACGCATATCGGCAAGATGCTGCTGCCACGGGCCAGGGACGTGATCGCCGGGGCGGAGAAGGCGGAGCGGATGTGTGCGCTCGGCTGCTTCGAATGCCTCGGCGGTTCCGGTGAGATGCCGATTGCCGTCGACGTCGCTTTTCCCATCGATCTGCTATTGGCGGCGATGAAGCTGTTGTCGGCGCAATACACCGATCTGTCGATTCGCATTCATGAAACAAGTCGGGATGACGCGGCACACCTCCTGTTGGAAGGCTATGTCCGCCTCGCCATTGCCCGGGAGTTTCCGCGTGCCGTCAGATCGGAGCCAATCCTGTCGGTGCCGCTGGTCTGCGTGGTTGCCACGGGCCATCCGCTGGCGCAGCACGACGATGTCTTCGCGTCCGATTTGACCCGGTATCGCGAGATCCTCGTGCAGGATGTGCTGCGCCATGGGTCGGGCACGGACGAACGCAAACACTGGAGCGTCAGTCACTTCGCAAGCTCCCTTGCGCTGCTTCGCGGCGGTCAAGGATACGCTTGGATGCCGAGCCACGTGGTGCAGGAGGATGTGGACGAGCACCGGCTTGTCCCGCTGGCGATCGATCCCGCCCCTGCGCGCTCCATCGACCTGAGCATCGGCTTCCGGGAGCAGGAGGAAGAGTGCAGCGTCGTCCTGGCCTTCGTGGCCATCCTGCGCGACCTTGCGGCCGACAGCCCTGTGGCCGGAGACGGCTACGATCGAAAGCCCGGATGCTGTGGCACGTCGGACCAATCGATGTCGATGGCGTGACCCAGGGGCTGGCGTAAAGAACCCTTGTTGCGAGATCGGTGTTCGCAGCCTGCCGGAGGCCGGAACCTCCGGGGGTTGCTGACGCGCAAGGCGAAAATACTACTTATAGGTTAAGGCCAAGATCACTCGGCCTCCGTATCCTGCCTATTGTGAACAATTCAATCATCCCCGGCGCGAATTTTATTCGCGAGGTCATCCGGATGGATGCGGATAACTTTGCCACCAGTGCTGGGACTGTGTTGCCGGTGTCGACCGTCCGACAGATGGTCGAGCTTCGGCGTGTCGAGCGACTATACCGATGCCAAGCTTAGGATTCCGGATGGATCCACGTGGAGAATCCGCCGGTCTCAAGAAAAACGGCCGGCTAACGGCAGCGCCGTAAGTTCAGTTTCGTCGGGGAAGTCATCAGTTTCTTCCAGTATGCCCAGCTTTTATGATTCAATAGAATGCGTTGTCGAGAAAGGAACAAATGAAATATGCCAGAACCGGCAAAAGTGATTATGAAAACTGACAATCACTTCCGCCATCTTTTTCGAAAGCTCTACCAGAAGGAGTTGGCAGAAATCGGATTCAGGGATGCGGAGGTCACCTGCCTGTTCACGGTTGGAAAAGACAATCTGCACTGGAAGAACCTGCCAAGAAGCAACAAGCCCGGTCGAAACACCATTGGTACCACCGGAGCGACAATGCGGGATCAAAAAAACGGCAAATACTATGGAACTTTCCTTATTGATGTCGAGGCGGCTATTTCAACCACGCTGAGCACTGTGGCGGAAGATACGCGTGGCCGATCATTAGGTAGAGTAAATTTCAAGAGATTTGAAGAATACAAGTTTGACCTACTGGTGGCAATGGCCCATGAATATTTCCACCTGATCGACAAGTGGCGGTTGGGCGAAGATGAGTTTCTCAAGCAATACACTGAGATCCACAATCAGCTGAAAAAGAAGCTGCGGCGCGACATTGAGGCAAGAGGCGGACGTGCGTCTGAGCAAAGGCTGGCGGGATTGGCACATGGGATGCACCCGGACGAGCACCGGGCGCAACACACAGCCGAGAAGAGAATTCTACTGTACAGGAGCGAAATACGACGCGGGCAATGGGATGTCGC
Source organism: Alphaproteobacteria bacterium (assembly GCA_028281985.1). Lineage (GTDB taxonomy): Bacteria > Pseudomonadota > Alphaproteobacteria > DSM-16000 > Inquilinaceae > JANQIU01. The sequence continues at coordinate 2,365 of JANQIU010000155.1, forward strand.
CCTGCCCATGGAAATGATCAGGTATTATTACAATAAGAAAGTAGGCCGACAAAAACGTCTTCAATAAATCGTCGTCTCCGGATGGGACGACTTTGCCAGGAGACTTCCGTATGACGGTGCCTACCCAAGCGCGACCAAACCCATCGCGGCCTGCGAACCGGCCACCCAGTCGACCGTCCGGCCGGTTGGGTCGGCGGTATCGGGCACCTGCCGTGCCGCAAAGGACCGGCGCGGCCGACCCGTTGCCGAGTGCCGCGGGCTGGTGGGGGCGTGCGGGTTGGCTGGTGATCGCGGTCTATGCGCTCGTGGTGATCGCCTGGGTTGTCAGGCGGTACGGATAAACCCTCGCCCTACAGGCAATCCAGCAAAGGTCCCAGCTGGTCGACCCGGCGGTTGATGGTGCGGGCACGCTCCGACCCGGTGTTGGGTGACCAGCGCCGCGGGCTTGGCAAAACGGCGGCCAGGGCGGCGGCCTGTGCCGGTGACAACTCGGCGGCGGGCCGGCCGAAATGCATCTGCGCCGCCGCTTCGGCGCCGTACACGCCCGGTGCCCACTCGGCGATGTTCAGATAGACCTCCATGACCCGGCGCTTCGGCCAGAACAGGCCCATCTGCACGGCGATATAGGCTTCATACGCCTTGCGCACGAACCCGCCACCGGGCCACAGCAGGATGTTGCGGGCGGTCTGCATGGTGATGGTGCTGGCGCCGCGCAGACCGTCGCCCGACCGGTACTCCGCCCAGGCCTGGCCCACGGCCTGCCAGTCGATCCCGGCGTGCCGGCAAAACAGGTTGTCTTCCGCGGCGACGGCCGCCCGGGGTAGATGGGGCGAGATCTCCGCCAACGGCGTCCAGTCGCGGGACCAGCCTTCGCCCTCGAACACCCGAATGACCATGAGCGGCGTCGCCGGCACCGGGACGAAGCGATAGGTCAGCAGGACGACCGCCGGGCCGACCGCCAGGACGACGCCGAAGATCAGGGCCGCTTTCACGGCCCGGCGCAGCAGACCGCGCAGGCGGCCCCGCAGCTTTCCGCGGGGGCGTGTCGATGCGGGCCGGCGGGCCGGCCGGCCGGGCTTGCGTCGGGCGGCCATGGATCTGCGGCGTCGGCCTAGCCGCATCCGCGGCGCGCGGCCAGATGGGCCTGGAAATCGGCCATCGCCCGGTCGGCCTCTTCCGGAACCCATCGGCCCATGCCGTTCAGCGCCAGTTCCAGCATGCGCATGTATTCCCGCTGGGACACGGTGCGGCAGCCGAACCGCCGCAGATGGTCGTTGGTGAACTGGGTATCCAGCAACATGTACGCGCCCCAGCGCAGCAGCGCCACCAGATGCACCAGGGCGACCTTGCTGGCTTCGGGGGTGCGGCTGAACATGCTCTCACCGAAGAAGGCCCGGCCGATCGCCACGCCGTAAAGCCCGCCGACCAGCCTGCCGTCGGACCAGGCTTCGACGCTGTGGGCGAAGCCGCGGTCGAACAACTCGCAGAACAGGCGCCGGATTTCCGCGTTGATCCAGGTCTCCGGGTGGCGGGGGCGGGGTGCGGCACAGCCGTCGATCACGGCCGCAAAGTCGGTATCGTAGCGGATCTCGAACTGGCCACGGCGCAAGGTCCGGGCAAGGCTGCGCGGCAGATGGAACCCGTCGAGCGGCAGCACCCCGCGGTTCTGGGGATTGAACCAGAACAGGGTTTCGGCGTCGCCGCGCTCGGCCATCGGGAAGTACCCGGCGCAATAGGCGCGCAAAAGCAGGTCGGCGGTAATCTCCACCATGCCCGGGCAGCAGCTCGTCGGTGGTTGGCGGTCAGGCGTCGTGGCTAGGCGTCTTTTTCCATCAGGCGCTCGAGCCAATGGATATCGTACTGACCGTTGACGAAGTCCGGCTCTGCGACAAGGCGCTCGTGCAGGGGCAAGGTGGTATCGACCCCCTCGATGACGAACTCGGCCAGGGTTCGGCGCAGCCGCATCAGGCACTCGTTTCGGCTGGTCCCGTGAACCACCAGCTTGGCAATCAGGCTGTCGTAATGGGGTGGTACGCGGTAGCCGTCGTACAGCGCGCTGTCGACACGTACGCCCAGGCCCCCCGGCGCATGGTAGCTGTGGATCCGCCCGGGCGATGGCAGGAAGCTCTCCGGGTTCTCCGCGTTCACCCGGCATTCGATGGCATGGCCGTAGAACCGGATCGCATCCTGTTCGTACCCAAGCGGCGCGCCCGCGGCGACGCGGATCTGTTCCCGGACTAGGTCGATGCCGGTGATCATCTCGGTGATCGGATGTTCGATCTGCAGCCGGGTGTTCATCTCGATGAAGAAGAACGATCCGTCCTGGTAGAGGAACTCCAGGGTACCGACGCCGCGATAGCCGATGGCGCGGACCGTATCGGCCGCCAGCTCGCCGATCTGCCGGCGCTGGTCGTCGTTCAGGGCCGGGGACGGCGCTTCCTCTATGACCTTCTGGTGCCGGCGCTGGACCGAACAATCGCGTTCGCCCAGATGCACGACGTTGCCGTGGGTATCGGCCAGGATCTGCACCTCGATATGCCGCGGCGTATCCAGGAACCGTTCCATGTAGACACTGTCGAACCCGAAGGCGGCCAGCGCTTCGGCCCTTGCGAGCTGATAGGCCTGCTGCAGTTCCTCTTCGCTGCGGGCGATCTTCATGCCCTTGCCGCCGCCCCCGGCCGTGGCCTTGATCAGGACGGGATAGCCGATCTGCGCGGCCACGGTTATCGCCTGATCCAGCGTGTCCACCGCCCCGTCCGACCCCGGCACCACCGGCAGACCGGCCTTGGCGACCGTCTGCTTGGCCGCGGTCTTGTCCCCCATGACCCGGATATGCTCGGGCGACGGACCGATGAAGGTGAAGCCGTGTTCCTCCACCATCTCCGCGAACTGTGCGTTCTCGGACATGAAGCCGATGCCGGGGTGGATGGCGTCCGCCCCGGTGATGATGGCCGCAGACAGGATGGCGGGGATGTTCAGATAGCTGTCGCGCGACGCCGGCGGGCCGATGCAGACGCTTTCATCGGCCAGGCGTACGGCCATGGCGTCGGCGTCGGCCGTGGAATGGGCGACAACCGTGCGGATCCCCATCTCGCGGCAGGCACGATGGATCCGCAGGGCGATTTCGCCCCGGTTGGCGATCAGGACCTTTTCAAACATGTGACCGCCCCCGCCGGCTACTCCAGGATCAGCAGCACTTCGCCGAATTCGACCGGCTGGGAATCCTGCACCAGGATTTCCCGTACGGTCCCGGCCTGCGTCGCGCGGATCGGGTTCATGACCTTCATGGCTTCGACGATCAACAGCGTGTCGCCTTCCGCCACCCGATCGCCGGCCTTCACGAAGGGCCGCGCGCCGGGTTCGGATGCCAGATAGACGGTGCCGACCATCGGCGAGGTGACTGCGCCGGCCGGCGGGCTGCCCGGCGCTGCCGCCGGTGCATCGACAGCCGGCGCGGCCGCCGCGGCGACGGCCGGCGCTGGCGCGACCGCCGCCACGGCCGTCCCTGTCGGCCGGGCGACGCGCAGGGACCGGTCGCCGTCGGCGACTTCGATCTCGCTCAACCCGGTTTCGTCCATCAATCGGGCCAGTCTGCGAATCAGGTCGTCGTCGACGTCGAAATCTGCCATGGGCAATTCACTCTCCCAAATCGATGAGCCGGGCCAGCGCGTCCAGCGCCAGGACGTATCCCTGGGCGCCCAGGCCGCAAATCACCCCGCGGGCGACCGGGCTGACGAAGGACCGGTGGCGGAAGGCTTCCCGCCGATAGGGATTGGACAGATGCACCTCGATCACCGGAAGGTCCAGAACAGACAGGGCGTCCAGAAGCGCCACCGAGGTATGGGTATACGCGCCGGCGTTGAGGATCATGCCGTCGGCGCCGTCACGGGCATCCTGCACCCAGGTGACCAGTTCTCCTTCGTGATTGGTCTGCCGGAATTCGATGGCCAGGCCAAGGGTCTCGGCCCGTTCGGCGCACAGATCCTCGATATCGCCCAGCGTGTCGGTGCCGTAGATCGCCGGTTCGCGCCGGCCCAGGAGGTTGAGGTTCGGGCCGTTGAGGATCAGGACGGCGGGCTGTTCGGAAAGGGGCGCCGTCACGCACGGCCTCGCGCTAGGAAGGGGGTGGGAACCAGTTCGATTCGCTTTACCGGTTATAGCATGCGCCATGCGGCCGGCAACGGCACGGCGCGATGTCCGGTTTTCCGGGACCGGTGGTCAGTATTCGCGTTCGACGCAGAACGAGACGATGCCCAGCAGGGCGTCGCGGGCCTGTGACGGCGGAAACACAGCCAGCGCGGCACAGGCCGCGTCGGCATATTGCCGGGCCCGGGCAACCGAATCCTCAAGGGTCCGGTGCTGGCGCATCAGGTCGAGCGCCTGATCCAGGTCGCCATCGCGCTGGTCCAGGTCCTCCACGCAGCGCTTCCAGAAAGCGCGTTCCTGGCTGTCGCCCCGGGCACAGGCCAAAACGACCGGCAGCGTAACCTTGCCCTCGCGGAAATCGTCGCCGATGGACTTGCCCAGACGGGCCTGGTGCGCGGAGTAGTCCAGCACGTCGTCGACCAGCTGAAAGGCCACGCCCAGGTTGCGGCCGAACTGCTCCAGGGCTTCCTCTTCGGCGGTCGGCCGGTCAGCGACCACGGCACCGATGCGGCAGGCGGCGGCGAATAGGGCCGCCGTCTTGGCCTCGATGACCCGAAGGTAGATTGCTTCGGTGGTATCCAGGTCGTTGCTGGCGGCGAGCTGCATCACCTCGCCTTCGGCAATCACCGCCGACGCCGTTGACAGGATCCGCAGGACGTCCAGCGAGCCGTCTTCGACCATCAACTGGAACGCCCGCGCGAACAGGAAGTCACCCACCAGAACGCTGGGCTTGTTGCCGAACACCTCGTTGGCCGAGGCGTTCCCGCGGCGCAAGTCGCTGCCGTCGACGACGTCGTCATGCAACAGGGTGGCGGTATGGATGAACTCGACCGCGGCAGCCAGGCCCTGGTGCCGGCTGCCGGAATGCCGGCAGAGCTGGGCCGACGCCAAAGTCAGCAGGGGACGCAACCGCTTACCGCCAGAGGCCACGATATAGCCCGCAAGCTGCGGGATCAGCTCAACCTCGCTGTCCATGCGCTCGACGATGATCCGGTTGACGGCCTTCAGGTCGTCGGTAACCAGCGCCAGCAGCGTATCCAGGGCAGTGTCGGGAGGCTCTGGCGCGCCGGGGCGGGCCTGGGCAGCGGTCGACACGCGGGCGGTCTCCCAGCCTTCGTTGACGGATGTCATGTGGGCCGCCACCTTAGACACGGCAATCCCCCGGTCAAGGCGCCGGCACGTTTCGCCGCGCGGCCGCAGCCGGGCCGCCGCCCGTCGCAGGACACCAAGGTGACCGAACTGCTCCGCACGACCGATCCCGTTCTGCTGTCGTTCCTGACGGCCATCCTGGCCGATGCCGGGATCGAAGCGGTCATCCTGGACACGCACACCTCCATCCTGGAGGGCAGCATCAATGCGATCCCGCGGCGGCTGATGGTGCATTCGGACGATGCCGACGCGGCCCGGGCCTGTCTGGACGAGGCGGGGATCGAAAGGGCGGCGGGATAGCGTGTCCGCCGGGGCCGAAACGCTCGACAGTCTGTTGGGCGGCCGGGTCGCGCTGGTTCAGCCCGGGGAAGGCTACCGCGCCGCCATCGATCCGGTCCTGTTGGCCGCCGCCGTTATGGCGAACCCGGAAGACACGGTCCTGGATTTCGGCTGCGGCACCGGCGCGGCCGCCCTCTGCCTCGCCGCGCGCCTGGCCGGATGCCGGGTGGTCGGTGTCGAGGCCGATCCGGCCACCGCCGATCTGGCACGGCGAAGCGCCCAGCTTAACGGGCTGGCGGACCGGATCAGCGTCTTCGACCGGCGTGTGGAGCATCTGCCCGGTCCGGGCATGGCACCGGTGGAACGGGTGATGGCCAATCCACCCTATCTGGCTGAGGGAACCTACACGGCGTCCCCACACCCGGACCGGCGCCGTACGGATGGGGAGGCCGGCGGGGGGCTGCCCGCCTGGATCGACGCCGCCTACCGCTGCCTGGCGCCGAAGGGTTGGCTGACCCTGATCCACCGCGCCGATCGCCTGCAGGATATCGTCACGGCCGTGCAGGGCCGCTTCGGCGCGGTTTCGGTCATGCCGCTGTGGCCCAAGGCGGGCCAGCCGGCCCGGCGTATCCTGGTCACCGCCCGGCGCGACAGCCGGTCGCCGTCGCGACTTCTGCCGGGTCTGGTCTTGCACGGACCGGATGGCCGGTTTACCCCCGCGGCCGAGGCGGTGCTGCGCGACGGCGCGGCCTTGCCGTTCGATTAGGAGGCTTTGCCGGATGCCGTGGATTGACCGCTTTCGCGACCCGCCGCCGGTGGTCAACGTGCTGCGCCTGTCCGGCGTGATCGGTGGCGACGGGCGGCGCAACCTCAACCTGACCTCGCTGGCCGGCGGGATCCGCCGGGCTTTCGCCAGCAAGAAGGTCAAGGCGGTCGCCCTGCTGATCAACTCGCCCGGCGGTTCGCCGGTGCAATCGGCGCAAATCGGCCGGCGCATCCGGGACCTGGCGGAAGAGAAGGAGAAGCCGGTCTATGCCTTCGTCGAAGATGTGGCGGCGTCGGGCGGCTACTGGCTGGCATGCGCCGCGGATGAAATCTACGCGGATGACTCGTCGATCGTCGGCTCCGTCGGCGTCATCTTCGCCGGTTTCGGCTTCCAGGACCTGATCGCCCGCTATGGGGTGGAGCGGCGGGTCTACACCGCCGGCAAACGCAAATCGGTGTTGGACCCGTTCCAGGCCGAACGGTCCGAGGATGTCACCCGCATCAAGGAGATCGGCGGCGACATCCACGAGGTGTTCAAGTCCTGGGTGTCGGGCCGCCGCGGCGCGCGTCTGCGGGCGGAAGACGAGGATCTGTACGAGGGCGATTTCTGGGCCGGTCGGCGGGCGCTGGACCTGGGGCTGATCGACGGTTTGGGGCATATACGCCCGATCCTGCGCGAGAAGTTCGGCCCACGCGTGCGCCTGCGGCTGGTCAATCCGGAACGCAGTTTCCTGCGCAGCCGCCTGCGCTTTGGCACGGCGGAACCGCGGGACTGGGTGACGGCGGTCGCCACGGTCGCCCAGGAGCGGGCGCTGTGGTCCCGCTACGGCCTGTAAACGGCACCGACGGGACGCCCGCCCATGTTCAGCCTGTCGAAGATCCTTGTCCTGCTGGTGATCCTCGGCCTGGTCTGGTTCGGATTCCAGGTCGCCGGCGAGTTGGACAAACGCCGGCAGGCCCGGGCCGAAGCCCGGCGCAAGACGTCGGGCGGCTCCCTGGAGCGGCCCAAGCCGCCGGCCGAAGACCTGCAGCACTGTCCGACCTGCGGCACCTATGTCTCGTCGGGGCAAACCAATTGCGGCCGGGAAGGATGCCACCTGCCAAAGGCCGGCGACTGACCTTGGGCGCTGCCGGGTGTGCTTGCCAGCGCAGCAAGCCGCCGGGTAGGCTTGCCAGGCATTTTTGCTTCTCCAAACGCCAAGCGGCCGAACCCCAATGATCGAGGTCAGGGACCCCCCCAGGTCGTTCCAGGAGGTCATTCTGCGGCTGCAGGACTTCTGGGCGCGCCAGGGCTGCGTCATTCTCCAGCCGTACGATATGGAGGTCGGTGCGGGCACGTCGCATCCGGCCACCACGCTGCGCGTGCTGGGCCCGCACCGCGCCTGGAACTGCGCCTATGTGCAGCCCTCGCGGCGGCCGGCCGATGGCCGGTACGGCGAAAACCCGAACCGGACCCAGCACTACTACCAGTTCCAGGTGCTGCTGAAGCCGTCGCCGCCGGACAGCCAGGGACTGTATCTGAAAAGCCTGGGCGCGCTCGGCATCGATCCCGCCCTGCATGATATCCGTTTCGTCGAGGACGACTGGGAGAACCCGACGCTGGGCGCCTGGGGCCTGGGCTGGGAGGTCTGGTGCGACGGGATGGAGGTGACCCAGTACACCTATTTCCAGCAGGTCGGCGGCATGGACTGCGCGCCGGTCGCCGTCGAACTGACCTATGGGCTGGAACGCCTGGCCATGTATCTGCTGGGCAAGGAAAGCTTCTTCGACATGCCGTTCAACGACCCGGACGCGCCGGGCGCGGTCACTTACGGCGATGTCTTCCAACGCAACGAGCGCGAGTACTCCGCCTACAACTTCGAACATGCCGATACGGCCCTGCTGCTGCGGCATTTCGAGGATGCCGAGGCGGAATGCGCGGCCCTCCTGGACCGGGAGTTGCCGCTGCCGGCCTACGACCAGTGCCTGAAGGCCGGCCATGCCTTCAACCTGCTGGACGCCCGCGGGGTGATCAGCGTGCAGGAGCGCCAGAGCTACATCCTGCGGGTACGCGAACTGGCCCAGCGATGCTGCCGGATGTGGGTCGGCCCGGGCGACCATGCCGACGGGGCGGCCTGAGCCATGCCGGAATTCGTCCTGGAGCTGTTCTCCGAAGAAATCCCGGCCCGTATGCAGGTCAAGGCGGTTGCCGACCTGCAACGGCTGGCGGAAACGGCGCTGAAGGCCGCCGGCCTGGACTGGACGCTGTCGGAGGCTTTCTCCACGCCGCGCCGTCTGACCTTGCACATGGACGGGCTGCCGCCGCGCCAGCCGGACCGCCGGGAAGAGCGCAAGGGCCCGAAAGTCGGCGCGCCGCAGGCGGCGATCGACGGCTTCCTGGGCGCCGCCGGGGTCACCCTGGAGCAGTGCGAGCAGCGCGACACACCCAAGGGGGCGGTGTGGTTCGCGGTGCTGGACCAGCCGGGCCAGCCGACCGACCGCCTGCTGGTGGACGTGATCCGCGGTCTGCTGGCCGATCTGCCCTGGCCGAAAAGCATGCGCTGGGGCGAAAGCGCCTTTCGCTGGGTACGGCCGCTGCACCATGTGCTGGCCCTGTTCGACGGCAAGCCGCTGATCGGCGATGTCGAGCCGGACCCGCACACGCGCTTCGTGTTCAGCGCCTTCACCGTCGGTCACCGCTTCCTGGCGCCGGATCTGCTGCCGGTGCGGGACTTCGCCAGCTACCGGGCGGCGCTGGGTTCGGCGCATGTGATCCTGGACCGGGAGGAGCGGTCGCGCCGGATCGTCGAGGCGGCGCGGGACCTGGCCGCGGCGGAAGGCCTGACCCTGCGCGACGACCCGGGCTTGCTGGAGGAAGTCGTTGGTCTGGTCGAATGGCCGGTCGTGCATATGGGGCGGATCGACGACGCCTTCATGGATGTGCCGGAGGAGGTGCTGATTACCTCCATGCGCACCCATCAGCGCTACTTCTCCTGCCTTGACGCCGACGGCCGTCTGGCGCCGCGCTTCGTCGTGGTCGCCAATACCGAGACCCGCGACGGCGGCGCCGAGGTGGTCGCCGGGAACGAGCGGGTGCTGCGCGCCCGACTGTCCGACGCCAAGTTCTTCTGGGACCAGGACCGGGCCATCCCGCTGGCCGACCGGCTGCCGGCTCTGGGCGACATCATCTTCCAGTCGCGCCTGGGCAGCGTGGCCGACAAGGTGGCCCGGCTGGAAGCGCTGGCCGGCGACCTGGCCGGCCGGATCCCCGGCGCCGATAGCGAAGCGGCGCGCCGTGCCGCCCAGCTGTGCAAGGCCGATCTGGTCACCGGCATGGTCTACGAATTCCCGGAACTGCAGGGCATCATGGGCGCCCATTACGCCCGGGCCCAGGGGGAAGCGGCGACGGTGGCGCAGGCCATCGGCGAACACTACGCCCCGCAGGGCCCGGGCGACGACTGCCCGACCGCGCCGGTGTCGGTGGCGGTGTCCCTGGCCGACAAGCTGGACACGCTGGTCGGCTTCTTCGCCATCGGCGAGACCCCGACCGGCAGCCGCGACCCCTTCGCCCTGCGCCGCGCCGCGCTGGGCGTGATCCGCCTGATCCTGGAAAACCGCCTGCGGCTGAACCTGGTGGCGGTGTTCGAAACGGCGCTGGCCGGCATTGCCGCGTCGCTGCGGGCGACCGATCCCGACAAGCCGCATGTCGCCCGGCCCAAGGACTGGCCCGCCGGCGGCGGCAATCCGGTGGACCAGGTATCGCTGGACCTGCTGACATTTTTCGCCGATCGCCTGAAGGTCGCACTGCGCGAGGACGGCGTCCGCCACGACCTGATCGACGCGGTGTTTGCGTTGGGCGGCGAGGACGATCTGGTCCGCCTGCGCGCCCGGGTGGATGCGCTGACCGGCTTCCTGGCCAGCGACGACGGCACCAACCTGCTGACCGCGTTCGGTCGGGCGCAAAACATCGTGCGCATTGAAGCCAAGAAGGACGGTGTGGCCGGTTTCGGCGACGTCGATCCCGACGCCTTGGCCCAGGAGGAAGAGCGGGCGCTGTGGTCCGTTCTCGCCGATGCCGGCGGCAAGGCCGATGCGGCGGTGGCGGCGGAGGACTTCGCCGGCGCCATGGCGGCCCTCGCCACCCTGCGCGCGCCGGTCGACGCCTTCTTCGACCGGGTGACCGTCAACGCCGACGATCCAGCCCTGCGCCGCAACCGCCTGGCCACGCTGGAGCGGATCGTGGCGACGATGGACCGGGTGGCGGATTTCCGAAAGGTGGAAGGCTAGCGGTCCGCCGACCCAGGTGGGACCGCCCGGGCGACACGGCGTCGTAGCTGGAAGACCGCGTGGGCGGTTCCGCTGACGGTCGAACCTGGTCCCCGGGTCAGGCGCCTGCGGTCCGGCCGGGTCCGCCGTTGGCGCTTACAAACGCGTGATCGTAGCTGGTGATTTCGATCTGGTTGCCGAACGGGTCGTGGAAGTAGGTCGACCAGGAGACCGTGTGGTCCCGTTCCCGGGTTTCGATCGACGCCGCGTTCAGGTGCGCCCTCCAGGCCAGATACTCCTCGCCGCTAGCGCCGAAGGCGATGAAAACCGGGCGCGGGTCGGCTGAGCGGAACAGCGCCAGGTGGATCGTATCCTGGGGGTTGCGAAGGGTGAGGGGCCCGTTCTCCGGCTCCGCCCAGAACAGAAGCTCCGGAACCGGCTCGAAGCCCAGCACCGCTGAATACCAGGCCGCAGCTTCACGGCGGCTGGGGACATACATGTGGATGTGGTCGACGCCACCGCTCAGCCTCGGGGCCATGGCCTGCCCTCCTTCGATCAACGACCGCCCTTGTTGGGCGCGTAGCTGACGACCTCGAACTCGATGCCGTCGGCGTCATGGAAGTAGAACCGGCGGCCGGGGTCGTAGTCGCCGTGGCTTCCCGGCGTGAAGCCTTCTCGCTTCACCAGGTCCTCCACCGCATCCAGGTCGTCGACCACCACGCCGATATGGTTCAGACCGCCTGTCGCCACATAGGTGGAGCCGATCGTCTCCTGCGGCGTACCGCGGGAGTAGACGGCCAGATATGCGTCGTCGGTGCCGACATGGATGGTCTGGCCGCCCATGGAGGACGGGCCGTGCCAGCGGATCCTCCAGCCGAACAGCCGGCACATCATGTCGGCAGTCCTTTGCGGGTCGCTGACCGTCACGTTGACGTGTTCCAAGGTCGCTTTCTGCATGGCAGATACCTTCTCCCGGTATCAGTTCAGGCTAGGATAATTCGAGCCTAATTCCTCAAGTTAACTTGAGGTCAAGGGAGATTTGTCGGCATCTTCGGCACCTGGAGTATCGCGGTCTACCCGCCTGCGGATGTCGATCAGGCGCGACACCTGGTGGACGATGATCGGCGCGTTCTGGAACGCGTCGAGCACGGTCATGACGTAGACCAGCGCGGCGAACACGTCGCCCGCCTGCACGCCGGGCTGTGCCGTGACCTGCAGGATCACCAGGCTGACCGCCCCCAGCGACAGCAAAGCAGCGGTCGACCAGGAACGAACCTGGGCGTCGGACAACATGACCCGCCACCGGGCCAGAGCCCGGTAATGCGCATAGAGACGACGGCGATGCCCGTCGCGAATGGCATCGACTTCGCGCTCATGCCGGTTGTTGAGCCGCGTGTTCAACGCCAGGGCCCGGCGCCCGTAGGCGATGTTCAGGGCGGCGATCGGCAGGATCACCCCGGCCATGATCGCGCCGGAGACGGCATCATAGAGGAACAGCATGGCGATCCCGCCGAACAGGCCGATCACCGTGGTCATGATGCCCGGCAGGTCGAACTCCAGGAAATCCATCGCTTCCCGGGCCATCGCGGACCGGGCGGCAGCCACGCTGGTGGATGCGCCGGCGGCGCGCTGTCGCCGGACCATGCCGCCGGCGACTGCCGTGTAGATCTTTGTGAACAGTCGGGTGTCGTAGAGCTGGCGAACGGCGCCGGTCGCGATATGCGCAGCCCAGACCGCGCCGAGCGGGCCCAGGCTCGTCCAGCCCGATCCGGCGATCAGGCCGTTGATCGCCACGCCGATGGCGAAGGGATAGAGAAGTTCGAACACGTTCTCCAGCAATGTCAGCGCATAGGTGAAGACGATGCGCCAGCGATATGGCCGGAGGGTGCCCAGCAGGGTTGCCGCGCCGTCTTCGGGGATAGTGTGCATCACGTGTGTCGCCGCCCTTTCGGTCCGCGGCGCCGGGCCGCTTGTTTCTACAGCGTAGAGCACATAGGTCTACGCTGTAGAAACCGCAAGACCGAAGGAGCGGGAATGCCGCGTGATCGGGAACCGCTGACGCGCAGGCGCATCGTGGCGGCCGCCGTTCAGCTTCTGGACCAGGAAGGCGATGCCGGGTTCTCGATGCGGCGCCTGGCGCAAGCGCTCGGGGTCGACCCGATGGCCGTCTATCACCATGTCCCGGGCAAGGCCGCCGTCATCCATGCGGCGATCGACGCCGTCGTCGCCGAATGCGCGGTGCCCGATCCGGTGGGGCCGTGGCAAGACCGCCTGCGGCGGGTCTGCACCGCCTATCGGGGGTTGGCGGCACGGCACCCGGGCGTATTCCCGCTCCTGTGTATCCATGACGAATTCGTGCCCAACGATTATCGCGTGCTGGAATCGCTGTACGCGGCGCTTCTGGAGGCGGACCTCTCCGACCAGATGGCGGTGCGGGCCGCCTGGACGCTGCTGGGCTATGTCGGCGGATTCGCCTTGGAAGAATTGACCGGGTCGATGCGACCGCTGCGCGAGGACGAGCGTGCCGCCTTGCGGGCGCTGCCCCGCGATGCCTATCCGGCGACCCATCGCGTCCTGGGGGCCATGGCCGAGGCCGACCCGGACGCCGAATTCGCGTTCGGCCTCGAAACCTTCATCGCCGGGATCGCCACGCTCGCCACGAGATGAGAACGGCCCGGCGACCGGCACGCTCGCGACGAAACCTGGAGGCGATCGACCGTCGTCCGGCCGGCCTGTCGCGGGCGGTCGCGCAGTTTCATAGAAACAAAACCATCTCGTTGCTCGCCGGTAACATGACTTGGTTAACGCTTAACATTGCTGCGCAGACGGCGGCGGATGGAGGCGGACCGTTGCGCCTCTCCGAAGACGAGACCAAGGAGCACCGGATATGAACAGCAGTGCCATGAAGCGGTCGGCGATGGCCGGAACCGCAGTGGCGGCGCTTAGCCTGGCGTTTGCCGGGCCTAGCCTCGCCCGTACCGACTACATCGCCGACATCCATGTCGTGCCGGGGGACGCGGCCGCCGAGCCGGCAACCGTCAGCGGCATGGTGTTCGAGGACCTGAGCCGGGACGGCATCCACCAGGACGACGAGCCGGGCGTGGCCGGCGTCATGGTGTCCAACGGCCGGGACGTGGTCGAGACCGGCGCCGACGGCCGGTACGAACTGCCGGTGTTCGACAACATGACGGTGTTCGTCACCGAACCGACCGGTTTCGACGTGCCGCTGAACGACGATCTGGTGCCGCAGTTCTTCTACCACCACAAGCCGGAGGGCACGCCGGAACCGCTGCGCTATGGCGGGCTGGCGCCGACCGGTCCGCTGCCCGCGGCGATCAACTTCCCGCTGGCGCGCGGCGACGCTAACGAAAGCTTCTCCTGCGTGTTGATGGGCGATACCCAGCCCTACTCCAACACCGAGGTCGGCTATGTCCGCGACGGCATCATCGCCGACCTGATCGACGGCGACCTGGCCGATGCCGAATGCATCGTCATGCTGGGCGACGTCATGGGCGACGACCTGGGGCTGTTGCCCCGGTACATGGACCTGTTCTCGGTGCTCGGGCTGCCGCAATACTACGTGCACGGCAACCACGACTTCGACTTCGTCGCCACCGACGACGCCCATTCCGCGGACAGCTGGCGCCAGATCTACGGCCCCAACTACTTCTCGTTCGAGATCGGCGAAGTGATGTTCTTCGTCATCGACAACGTGGTGTTCCCCTGCGGGCCCGAGGACGACGGCCCCGGCGGCCGGGATGCCTGCGTGGATCCGGAGCGGACCACCTATAACGGCCGCATCACCGACCAGCAGATGGCCTGGATCGAGAACACCCTTGCGTTCGTGCCGGAGGACCGGCTGATCGTCCTGACGACCCACATCCCGCTGGTGTCGTTCATCGACAGCAATACCGGCCGGCACCAGACCGACAATCTCGCCGACCTGATCGACCTGCTGCACGGTCGGCCGGTGTTGTCGTTCTCCGGCCATACCCACACCCTGGAATACCTGGCCGCCGGCGAGTGGTACCAGGGCTGGGAGGAGCAGGTCGGCATCACCCGCCTGCCGTTCGACCACATCGTGGCCGGCGCCCCGTCGGGCAACTGGTGGCAGGGCGACTTCAACTTCGACGGCGTGCCGATGGCGTTTGCCCGGGGCGGCACACCGCCCGGCTACGTGATCACCGAGTTCGACGGTAACAGCTATCAGGTCAGCTTCCGTGCGGCCAACCAGGCGGCCGACCGGCAGATGGCGCTGTCGTTCAACACGCCGCCGTTCCGGGATTGGTTCGACACGCTCTGGGCGTGGCAGGACGAACAGGGCCGCGGCGCGGATGCGGTGCCGCCGGTCTCGATCAACGATCTGGCCGATGTGCGGCTGTTCACCCCGGAAGACCTGTCCGGCGGCGTGTTCCTGTCGGCCAACTTCTGGGCCGGCGACCGCAATGCCCGGGTGTTCGCGTCGATCAACGACGGCGCGCGCATGGAGCTGACCCGCACCCAGGAAGGCAACGGCGAGGATATCCGGCTGGGTGCCCAGTTTGCCGATCCGTTCGCGGTGCAGCGGCAGACCACCATCGGCCGCTACGCCTATCAGAGCGGCTCGGGCGAGGCGCGCAACCAGGGCTTCGAGATCTGGCAGGGCCGCCAGTTCGGTCCGGTGCCGCCGCAGGGGATGAGCGCCAGCCATATGGCCGACAGCTCGACCCATCTGTGGCAGCTCGAACTGCCGCAGGACCTGCCGGAAGGCACGCATGTGGCGACGGTCACCGCCGTCGACCGGCATGGCCGGGAGTTCACCGACCGGATCGTGTTCGAGGTCCGTCCGGAGCGCCCGCCGGCCCGCTGGCGGTCGGAACTCTGGGAAGAGCCGACGAACTAGGCCGGAACGCCCCGGTACAGGGCTTGGTGCTGGTCCTGTATCGGGGTGTCCGTTTTCCCTCGCAGTCACCGGTGTCGCCGGGCACAGTCGGGCGCATGGGCGACCCCGCCACCAACCGCCTCTACCACGACCCGGACCTGGCCCGGTTCTACGACCTGAAGAACCGCTGGGATGCCGATTTCGATACGTGTTCGGCGATGGCGCGGGACGCGGCCTCCGTCCTCGATCTGGGCTGCGGGACCGGGGAGCTGGCAGCGGCCTTGGGCCGGGGACGCTCGGTGACGGGGGTCGACCCGGCGGCGGCCATGCTGGCCATCGCTGGCAGCCGGCCGGGCGGGGCCGACGTCATCTGGGTGGAAGCCGATGCCCGGTCGGTCCGGCTGGGCCGACGTTTCGACCTGATCGTCCTGACCGGCCACGCTTTCCAGGTTTTCCTGACCGACGACGACCAGCGGGCCGTGCTGGCGACCATCGCCGCCCACCTGTCCCCGTCCGGCCGGTTCGTCTTCGACAGCCGGAACCCCGCGTTTCCCGGTTCGAAGACCCGCGTTCCAGATGAAACCCGGTATCGCGCCCTCCATCCGGAACTCGGCGACGTCGAGGGCTGGAACGAATCCGTCTACGACGAGGCCTCGGGCATCCTGACCTACTGGAACAGCTACCGCGTCATCGGTACCGACAAGATCGTCTCGGCCGAAGCGCGCATCCGCTACACACCGCAGGCGGGCATCGCGGCAATGATCGAAGACGCCGGGCTGGTCGTCGACCGCTGGCTGGGCGACTGGCAGGGCGGCGCTTTCGACCCGCTGGCCCGCGAGATCATCCCGATCGGCCGGCTGGCATAGCGCCCGTTTCGGCGCGCAAGGCGCCGAGGGCTTGACCTATCCGCCGTCAGTCGTCGCCGATCCGCTTTCTTCCGCCCGGGCGCGCCGGTGCTCGGCCCAGTAGTCCCGGGTCAGCGAGAACACCATGGGTCCCAGGATGATCAGGCCGATCAGGTTGGGGATCGCCATCAGGGCGTTCAGGGTATCGGCCAGCAGCCAGATGAACCCAAGGTCGACATTGGCCCCGACCGGCACCGCGATGATCCAGAGCACCCGATAGGGCAGGATCGATCGTTCCCCGAGCAGGTACTGCACGCTGCGTTCGCCGTAGTAGCTCCAGCCCAGGATGGTGGTGAAGGCGAAGACGCTGAGCGCCACGGCGACGATCTCGGCGCCGAAGGGGATGGCGGCGTCGAAACCGGCGCTCGACAGGGCGGCCCCCGTTTCGCCGGAGGTCCAGACGCCCGTCGTGATGATCACCAGGCCCGTCATCGTGCACACGATGATGGTGTCGATGAACGTGCCCAGCATGGCGATGTGGCCTTGCCGCACGGCATTGTCGGTCTTCGCCGCGGCATGGGCGATGGCCGCGCTGCCCAGCCCGGCTTCGTTGGAAAACACGCCGCGGGCGATGCCGAAGCGGATCGCCGCGGCAACGGTCGCCCCGGCAAAGCCGCCGGCCGCCGAGGCCGGCTCGAAGGCATGCCGGAAGATCAGGGCAAAGGCGGCCGGGATCTCCGCCGCGTTGATCGCAAGGACCACCAGGGCGCCGCCGACATAGGCGGCGATCATTACCGGGACCAGCGCCCCTGCCACATCGGCGATCCGCCTGATGCCGCCGATCAGCACCAGGGCGACGGCGGCCATGATCACCAGCCCGGTTGCCAGCGGCGGGGCGCCGAAGCTGGTCTCCAATGCCTGGGCCACCGAATTGGATTGGACGGTGTTGCCGATGCCGAATGCGGCGATGGCGGCAAAGATGGCGAAGGCGGGGGCCAGGATCCGTCCCAGGGCGGGCAGCCGTTCGCCGACCCCGTTGCGGATGTAGTACATCGGCCCGCCCACATGGTTGCCCCGCGAATCCACTTCGCGATAGGTGACCGCGCAGACGGCTTCGGCGTACTTCGTCGCCATGCCGATCAGGGCGATCATCCACATGTAGAACAGGGCGCCCGGCCCCCCCAGAAAGATGGCGGTGGCGACACCGGCGATGTTCCCCGTGCCGACGGTCGCCGATAGGGCGGTCATCAGCGCCTTGAACGGCGCGATGTCGCCTTCGCCCAGCCGGGCCGGGGTCAGCAGCAGCTTGAAGGCGTGGGCGATCTTGCGCAGGGGTTGCAGCGCCAGGCCGGCCATCAGGAACACGCCGGTCAGGGCGATCAGCACCAGCATCGGCACGCCCCACACGAGGCTGTTGAGCCAGTTCACCGCATCCTGGATCACCAACATGGGCCGCCTCCTGAAGCTGGGTGGCTAAGGACGCTAACTATCGCGCCATCCGGGAGGGCTAGGAAGCGTTTATTGACATATATCGGTAAAGTTCTGCACTGCTCGGGCAACGCCATCCGGGTCGGCGAAAGCGCCAACCGGCCCCCGGCGCCGTGGATTCCTATGCTCGGGTCGGCGATGCCACGGAAGTTCGCGGGAAAGGCGTGGTGGCCGCGGCGGTCGGCGTGGCGATCCGCGCAGCACAGAGTCGCGTTGGCGGCATGGCAGGCGGTGTTCCCGGTATGCCGCGAAAATCGGTCTTGCGTGCGATACCTTGCCTTCGGGCACTGGACGTTAGTGTGATGCTTACGTAACAAAACGACGAGGCCGGTGTCCTTCGGCTTTTGCCCTCTGCTGACGGTTGAGGTACGTCAACGACGGGCATGCACATCGTGCTTATGCGTTGGTTTGCAGTTTATCAAACTCGGGCCCGCCGGTCCGCCGGCTGCCGCAACACGCGTCGCAACCTGGGCGCCACGACGTAAACTTACCAATCGATCAGGAAAGAGAGGGCCATGCCATGGCGAAGTGGGTCTACAGCTTCGGTGGAGGGGGCGCCGACGGTAGCGCCGAACTGCGCAATCTGTTGGGCGGCAAGGGCGCCAACTTGGCCGAGATGTGCAATATCGGCCTGAGCGTCCCGCCGGGCTTCACGATCTCCACTGAGGTCTGCACCTACTTTTACGACAACAATCGGACCTATCCGGGCGATCTGGAACAGCAGGTCGACGAGGCGCTGGGCAAGCTGGAAGCCCTGGCCGACAAGAAGTTCGGCGATCCGACAGATCCGCTGCTGGTATCGGTGCGTTCCGGTGCCCGCGCGTCGATGCCCGGGATGATGGACACGGTCCTGAACCTCGGCCTGAACGACACCACCATCAAGGGCCTGATCGCCAAGTCCGAAGATCCCCGGTTCGCTTACGACAGCTACCGCCGCTTCATTCAGATGTTCTCCGATATCGTGCTGGGGATCGACCTGCACAATTTCGAGGACGTTCTGGACAGCACCAAGCGGACCAAGGGCTACACTCTCGACGTCCAGATGACGGCCGACGACTGGAAGGCGATCGCCGAAGAATACAAGCAAATCGTCCAGCGCGAACTGGGCGAGCCGTTCCCCCAGGATCCGAAGGCCCAGCTTTGGGGGGCGGTCGGCGCCGTGTTCGGGTCGTGGAACAACCAGCGCGCCAACACCTACCGGCGGCTGCACGGCATCCCCGCATCCTGGGGCACGGCCGTCAACGTCCAGACCATGGTGTTCGGCAATATGGGCGACGACTGCGCCACGGGCGTCGCCTTCACCCGCGACCCGGCGACCGGGACCAACGTGTTCTATGGCGAGTATCTGGTGAATGCCCAGGGCGAGGACGTGGTCGCTGGCATTCGCACGCCGCAGCCGATCAATCTGGTCGCCAAGGAAGCGAACAAGTCCGACTTGCCGTCCATGGAAGAGACCATGCCGGCGCTCTACACCGAACTGGCCGGGGTGCGCGAGACGCTGGAGAAGCACTATCGCGAGATGCAGGACCTCGAGTTCACCATCGAACGCGATCGCCTGTACATCCTCCAGACCCGCAACGGCAAACGGACCGCCGCGGCGGCGCTGAAGATCGCCGTCGACATGTGCAACGAAGGGCTGATCACCAAGGCCGAAGCGGTGAACCGCGTCGATGCGGCCTCGCTTGACCAGTTGCTTCACCCGACCCTGGACCCGAAGGCCGAAAAGACGGTCATCGGCAAGGGCCTGCCGGCGTCGCCGGGGGCCGCGTCCGGCAAGATCGTCATGACGGCCGACGACGCCGAAGCCCAGGCCGCGCTCGGCGAGCGGGTCATCCTGGTGCGTGAGGAGACCAGCCCGGAAGACATCCACGGCATGCATGCCGCGGCGGGCATCCTGACGACCCGTGGGGGCATGACCAGCCACGCCGCTGTCGTGGCCCGCGGCATGGGCCGGGCCTGCGTGTCCGGTGTCGGCGAAATCCACATCGATCAGCGGGCCGGGACGGTGACCGCCCGCGGGGTGACCCTGAAGCTCGGCGACACCATCACCATCGACGGGTCCGCCGGCGAGGTGATGGCCGGTGAGGTGCCGACGGTCGAACCGGAACTGTCGGGCGATTTCAACACCTTGATGCAGTGGGCCGACGAGATCCGCCGGATGAAGGTGCGGACCAACGCCGAGACGCCGACCGACGCGCGCACCGCCGTCGGCTTCGGTGCCGAAGGCATCGGCCTGTGCCGGACCGAGCACATGTTCTTCGAAGGCGACCGGATCACGGCCGTGCGGCGGATGATCGTCGCCGACACGGTCGACCAGCGCCGCAGTGCCCTGGCCGAACTGCTGCCGATGCAGCGCCAGGACTTCGTGGACCTGTTCCAGATCATGGCCGGCCATCCGGTCACCATCCGGCTGCTGGACCCGCCGCTGCACGAGTTCCTGCCGAAGACCGAAGCCGACATGGAAAAGGTCGCCGAGGTGGCGGGTGTCGATCCGCAGCTGGTCAAGCAGCGGGCCGCGCAGCTTGAGGAAATGAACCCGATGCTGGGGCATCGCGGGTGTCGTCTGGGGATCACCTTCCCGGAGATCTACGAGATGCAGGCCCGCGCCATCCTGGAAGCGGTGGTTCAGGTCCACAAGGAGACCGGCGCCACGGTCACGCCGGAGATCATGATCCCGCTGGCCTTCTCCCGGGAAGAGCTGGATATCCTGAAGGCCTTGATCGACAAGGTGGCCGAGGAGGTTCAGCAGTCGGCCGACTTCGACATGAACTACCTCGTCGGCACGATGATCGAGCTGCCGCGCGCCGCCCTGCTGGCCGACGAACTGGCGCAGACCGCCCAGTTCTTCAGCTTCGGGACCAACGACCTGACCCAGACGACCTTTGGGATCAGCCGGGACGACGCCGGGCATTTCCTGCCGGACTACATCAACGCCAACGTGCTGGAGACCGATCCGTTCGTGACCCTGGACCAGTCCGGGGTCGGGCAGTTGGTGAAGTTCGCCTGCGAGAAGGGGCGCGGGGCCCGCAGCGACATCAAGCTGGGGATCTGCGGCGAGCATGGCGGCGATCCGGCTTCGGTGCGGTTCTGCCAGACCGCGGGGCTGGATTACGTGTCCTGCTCGCCCTATCGCGTGCCGATTGCGCGCCTGGCGGCTGCCCAGGCGGCGTTGGAGGCAAGGGAAGTCGACGCCTAAGGCGGATCGAATTGGGTGGAAGCATTTGGCTTCCGCCCAAAGCGTGAAGCCCGGTTCAGTCGATCGCTATGGGTGGAAGGGGGTTGGCGCTTCGCCGGCCCCCTTCGCTTGTCCGGCGTCGTCCCGGCTGATCCCAAA
>JANQIU010000171.1 GCA_028281985.1 Alphaproteobacteria bacterium
CGGAGGCGGGGGCCGTTGCGTTCACCGACGGCGACAGGGCGGTGGCCGACAGTCTGATGATGATGCGGGCGCTCAGCTACGCGCGCGCCTTCGACCTGCTGATCGTCCAGCACCCCGAAGACCCCCGTCTGGCCGCCAACGGGCTGATGAATGCCGGGGCCGAGGCGACCCGTCTCGGCTTGACCGGCATCCCGCCCCAGGCGGAAGTGATCATGATCGAACGGGACCTGCGGCTGGTCGAGATGACCGGCTGTCGGTACCACGCCGCCCATATCTCAACCGAAGCCGCCGTCGACGCCATCCGCCAGGCCAAGCGCCATGGACTGCCCGTGACGTGCGATACGGCACCGCCCTACTTCGCGCTCAGCGAATTGGACGTTGGCGAATACCGGACCTTCGCCAAGCTCTCACCGCCCCTGCGGAGCGATACCGACCGGCAGGCGATCATCGCCGGGCTGGTCGACGGGACGATCGACGTGATCGCCAGCGACCACAATCCCCAGGACCAGGACAGCAAGCGTCTTCCCTTCCCGGCTGCCGCCTTCGGGTCCGTCGGCCTGGAAACGCTGCTTCCGGTGTCCCTGGACCTCATGCACAACGGCCACATGCCGTTGCTCGACATCCTGCGTCGACTGACGGTGGGTCCGGCCGATCTGCTGCGACTGCCGATGGGCCGGCTGGCCCGGGGACAACCGGCCGATCTCGTGATCTTCGATCCCGACGCCCCTTGGCGGGTCGGGTCCGACCGCCTGCGCAGCAAATCCAAGAACTCGGCATTCGACCGCCGGCCGGTGATGGGCCGGGTCCGGCGAACCCTGGTGGACGGGCGCACGGTCTTCTTCGACCCCGAATCCGCGTGACCGAAACGCCAAGCAGGTCCCGCCGAACTCGAGGCCGTTAACCGTTACTAAAACCGTTTCAACGGAACATCGACACGTTGGCGGCTCAAGTAAGCCGAAGAAGAGCAACTGAACCGCCTTCACAGTCGGATCGCCAAATCGATGAGACGGACCGGAAACGCCGCCGTTGCCAGAACCCCTGATGGACAAGGCTGCCGGTTTCCGGGGCATCGTGCCCGGCCGTCAAAACCCCTCGTCGAGACCACTGCCCGATGGCCGCTACGACAGCGCCGGAGACACAGGCCGGGAGGGACCGGGCTGTGACGGCGGTGACCCTCATCAACCGCCGGGTCACCGCCGGCCTTCGAACGATCCTGCCGACGAGCATCCGGGGCCGGTTCTGGCTGGCCCTGTTCGTCTTCGCTGCGCTTGCCAGCGGCTCGGCGATCGCGGCCTGGGGGATCTTTGCCTGGACCACGGGACAGGTGGACCAGATCGTCAACGGCGGTGTGCCGCGGGCCCAGGTTGCCCATCGGCTGGCGACCCTGGCGGAGGTCTTTGCCAGCGACAGCCGCCGGCTGCCGGAGATCCAGCGCCGGCACGACGTCGACCTGACCCGCATTGATCTGGAGCAGCGTCTCGCCGCCATCTCCGAACAGATCGCAGCCTTGCGGCAACTCGGGTTCGAACCCGCCATTCTCGACGAGATCGCAGACGACCTTGCCCAATTCGAAGACAACCTGACCCGGCAGATCGCGCTGGCCGATGAGGCCATCGAGGCACGCGGGAGGCTGGAGGGCGCAATCGCCTCGCTCGGTCGCGCGCATGAGGCCTTCCGGAACGTTGCTGAACCGCAGATCGATGAGGGATACCGGCAGTTACAGGAGGACGGCATCGCGTTGATCGAGGACATCGACCAACGCGTCCAAGTTGCCCAATCGGGCAAAGAGCCCGCAGAAACCCTTTCCGGCCTCCTCGACGGCGTTCAGCAGGATATCGGCGCCCTGATGACGTTGGAGGCCGCCCAGATGCAGGCCAGCCAGCAGTTGGTGGCCACCGTGCACCTGGCGGTCAGTGTGCTGGGCGAAGCGGCCGGCACCTCGGATGCCGGCGAGCTGGAGGCACTGGAAACCCGGTTCGCACAGTTGGTCGAACCGCTTCAGCCACAGCGCGCCATGCGGGCTCTTGCCAATCCCGAAAGCCGCGACCTGCTCGATTCATCCACGCCGGTTCTCGGATTTGGCACCGGCAGCGACGGTATCTTTGCCTTACGCGCGCGTGATCTGGCGGCCCGCGCTGCAGGCCGCAGCCTTGCCGACACCAACAGCCACGTGGCCCTTGGGATCCGCACCAAGGTCGACTACCTGGTTCGACGCATCCGCGAAGATGCGAACCGGATTGCCATGGCGGTGGAAAGTCGATTGTCGCTGGCCCGCAACCTGCAGGCGGCCGGCGCCCTGCTTGGCGCATTGGCCCTGTTGGCGATCGGCTATCTGTATCTTGGACGAAACGTGCTGGGCCGGCTTCAGGCCCTGAACCGGGCGATGGAACTTCAGGCCAAAGGGGTCGATGTCCCGATTCCGATCCGCGGCAACGACGAGATCGGCGCCATGGGAGCCGCGCTGAGCCGGTTCGTCGAGCAACGCCGCGACCACGAGCATCGGTTGCTGGAGCAGCGGGGCGCCCTTGAGGAGGCCCGCCTGCATGCGGAGGGTGCCAACCAGGCTAAATCGGCCTTCCTGGCCGCGATGAGCCACGAGCTTCGCACGCCGCTGAATTCGATCCTCGGGTTCTCCCAACTGATTGCCGACGGGGCGTTCGGGCCGATCGACAACGACCGGTACCGGGACTACGCCCAGGACATCAACGCCAGCGGCCGGCATCTGCTGGACCTGATCAACGACGTGCTCGATCTGTCGAAGATCGAGGCCGGCAAAACCCAGTTGGACATCGAAGCGGTGGACGTCGCCGACGTCGTGACGGCCTGTCGCCGGTTGAGCGACGAGCGCGCCGGTGCGCATGGGCTGTCACTGTCACTGGATACCGACGCCGCGCCGCCGGTCATCTGGGCGGACAAGCGGGCGCTGAAGCAGATCCTTTTCAACCTGCTGTCCAATGCCATCAAGTTTACCGAGAAGGGCGGGCAGATCACCATCGCCGCCCGCGAGACGGCGGCAAGCCAGGTTTGTTTCAGCGTCAGCGACACGGGCTGCGGCATCCCCGCCGGCGAGATCGACCGGATCCTGCGACCGTTCGAACAGATGGAAAACAGCTATGCCCGAAGCCGCGGGGGCAGTGGTCTCGGTCTGCCGCTGGTCCGAGCCCTGGCAAAGCTGCATGGGGGCGACATCGACATCGCCAGTTGCGAGGGCCGCGGCACCACGGTCAGCGTCATCCTGCCGATCCGCCCCCCGGTGATGGACCCCGATCTGGTCCCCACCCTTGCCCCGGCCCAGCCCGGCAAACCCGAGGCGGAGATCGGACCGGCCGCACTCCTTTCCGCCATCAAAGCGGCCGAGTAGGCGGGGGCCTTGACCGGCCCGCCGCACCCGGCAAGATCCGCGGTGATCCGGTATCCCGGAGGGCGGCAGGAAACCACGGGGCGCTTGCCGATCCTTCGCGACGACCGGCCCGGTTCGCGTGCGGATGATCTAGCCCATGGATGCACTGGCTTTTCTGGCAGACGTGTTCCGGCTGGTCTTCGACATCCGGATCATCAGCTGGGTGCAGACCGGCCCATACCTGCTGGGCGCACTGGTCGGCGGGTACCTGTTGGGATCGATCCCGTTCGGTCTGGTGCTGTGCTACGCGGCCGGCTACGGCGACATTCGCAAGATCGGCTCGGGGAACATCGGCGCCACCAATGTCCTGCGCACCGGCAACCGGCCGCTGGCGCTGGCGACACTGATCCTGGACGGCGGCAAGGGTGCCGCGGCCGCGTTGTTGGCCGCGCAGTTCGGGCCGCACACGATGATCCTGGCGGGCGCCGGCGCGGTCCTTGGCCATCTGTTTCCCGTATGGCTGGGGTTCAGGGGCGGCAAAGGGATGGCGACGACCCTCGGCACGCTGCTGGCCGTCGCCCCGGCCGTCGGTGCCCTGGCTTGCCTGACATGGCTGGTGATCGCGGTGCTGTTCCGGTTCTCGTCCCTGGCATCGCTCGGCGCCATGGCCCTGTCGCCGGTGTATTCCTGGCTGTTGGCGACCTACGGGCCGATCGACTGGCCGTTGTGGCTGCTGTCGACGTCACAAACCACCCGGCTGGCGCTGTTCATCGCCGTGCTGGTGTTCATCCGCCACCACGCCAACATCCGGCGCCTGCTGTCGGGAACCGAACCGAAGATCGGCAAGCGACGCCCCCGGGAAGACGACCAGGACGACCCATAGGCCTGGTCGGCTTCCCGCGGGGGGTCGTCAGCCTTCGACCGGCGTCAGGATGATCTCCACGCGCCGGTTGCGGGCACGCCCTTCCGCCGTCGCGTTGCTGGCGATGGGCTGGGTTTCGCCGCGTCCGCCAACGATGAAGCGCTGCTGCGCCACGCCTTGCGCGACCAGATACTCGCCGACCGACAGGGCCCGGCGCTGCGACAGGTCCTGGTTGTAGCTGGTCGATCCCGTGCTGTCGGTATGGCCGATGACATCGATGTAGGTCTGCGGGTACTCGCGCAGCGTCGCCGCCACCTGATTGAGCGGCGAGTAGAATTCCTGGCGAATGGCAGTGGAGTCGACGTCGAAGGTCACGCCGCCCGGCAGGTTGACCACGACCGCGTCCCCTTGCCGGTAAACCTCGCTTCCCGTGCCGGCCAGATCCTCTTCCAGCGCCGCAGCCTGCTGGTCCAGGTAGAAGCCGACCCCGGCGCCGGCAACGGCTCCGATACCGGCCCCGATGACCGCACGCTGGCGCATATCAACCGCATCGTCGGTGTCGGAGGTCAGCAAGCCGATCCCAGCGCCGCTCAGCGCCCCAATGCCGGCAACCAGCAGGGTATTGCTGGTGCTGCGCTCGCCGGTTTGGCTATCGGTTGTCTGACAGGCCGCCAGGGTAAGGGCGGCAAAGGCGATGAATACCGGACGCATGCGGCTCTCCTTCGTTGTGGTTGGCCTGGCTTCTGCGGCCACTCCTGGGCAATTTTGTGGTGGCAACGCGCGGTTGATACGGCCAAAAGGCCCGGCACGCGTCCCGCCACGCCAACATACAGGGTTCCATGGCGATGTTTTCGGCGCCTGCGTCGGCAGACGAAAGGCTGAACTGGCTGCGCCTGGCCAGATCCGAAGGGGTCGGCCCGGTGACATTCCGCCAGTTGATCCAGCGGTTCGGCAGCGCCACCGACGCGCTGACCGCCCTGCCCGACCTGGCCAGGCGGGGCGGACGTGCACGCCCCCTGACTGGCGCCCGGCCCGAAGACGTGGCGGGCGAACTGGCCGCCCTGGACCGACTGGGTGGCGAGCTTCTGACTCTGGGCGATGCCCAGTACCCCCGGCTGCTCGCCGCCATCGAGGATGCGCCCCCGGTCCTGACCGTGTTGGGGGACGCCACCGCCCTGTCACGGCGATCGGTTGCCATGGTCGGCGCGCGCAACGCCTCGCTGAACGGCCGCCGTTTCGCCGAGAAGCTCGCCCGGGGACTGGGGCAGGCGGGCCTGAGCGTGGTTTCCGGCCTGGCCCGCGGCATCGACGGTGCCGCCCATGCCGGCTCGCTGGAAACCGGCACGACGGCGGTGGTCGCGGGCGGCGTCGACGTCGTCTATCCCCCGGAGCATGCCGATCTGCACGGTCGCGTCCGTGAGACGGGGGCCGTGGTGTCCGAGGTGCCGCCCGGCACCTATCCGACCGCCCGGCATTTCCCGCGACGGAATCGAATCATCTCCGGCCTGTCCCTGGCCACCGTGGTGGTCGAAGCCGCGTCCCGGTCCGGGGCGCTGATCACCGCGCGCATGGCCGCAGAGCAGGGGCGCGACGTCCTGGCCGTCCCGGGATCGCCGGCCGACCCACGGGCCGACGGCCCCAACAGCCTGATCCGGAACGGAGCGGTCCTCGTCCGCTCGGTCGAAGACATCCTGGAGGCCTTGGCACCGATGGACCGCGGCAGCCTGGGCGAAAACGACGCTGAACCTTTCGACAGCGGACCCCCGTCGACGGCGGATCCGGATGCCCAGTCGCTGCAGGCGGCACGTGAACGACTGGCCGAATCCCTCTCGCCCGTTCCAACCCAGGTTGACGAACTGATCCGCGATTGCCAATTGTCTGCGTCGGCTGTCCTGACCGTCTTGCTCGAACTAGAGCTGGCGGGACGTTTGGAGCGGCATCCGGGCCACCGCGTCAGTCTGGTGTCCGACCCCGGTTGAGGGAGCCACCGAGATTCGCAAGGGGGTCGCGTGACCGCCAACAAACTCGTCATTGTCGAGTCGCCGGCCAAAGCCAAGACCATCGGCAAATATCTCGGCGGCGCCTACAAGGTGCTGGCCAGCTATGGGCATGTGCGGGACCTGCCGGCCCGGGACGGGTCCGTGCGACCCGACGAAGACTTCGCCATGGACTGGGAGCTGGGCGACCGGGCCAAGAAGCATGTCGACGAGATCGTCCGGGCGGCGCGGACCTCCGAGCAGGTCATCCTCGCCACCGACCCCGATCGCGAAGGCGAAGCGATCTCCTGGCATGTGCAGGAGGTCCTGCGGAACAAGCGTGGCGCCGCCAAGGCTGACTTTCTGCGGGTGACCTTCAACGAGATCACCCAGTCCGCCGTGCGTCACGCCATGGAAAACCCGCGGGAGGTGAACCGCGAGCTGGTCGAGGCCTACCTGGCCCGCCGGGCGCTGGACTATCTCGTCGGCTTCACCCTGTCGCCCGTCCTGTGGCGGAAGCTGCCGGGATCGCGGTCCGCCGGGCGGGTGCAATCGGTGGCGCTTCGGCTGATCTGCGAGCGGGAAGCCGAGATCGAAGATTTCCGCCCCCGGGAGTACTGGACGGTTCAGGTGGTGTTTGAGACCGATGCGGGAACCTTCCCGGCGCGGCTGACCCACCTGGACGGAAGCAAGCTGGACAAGTTCGCCATTGCCGATCGCGACCAGGCGGAAGCCATCGTCAACCGCCTGACCGGCCTGCCCTATCGGGTTGCTGCCGTCGAGCGGCGACAGGTCCGGCGCAACCCTTATCCCCCGTTCACCACCTCGACCCTGCAGCAGGAGGCGGCGCGCAAGCTGGGCAACGGCGCCACCAAGACCATGCGGGTCGCCCAGAGGCTCTATGAAGGGGTCGATATCGGCGGCGAAACCGTCGGCTTGATCACCTATATGCGGACCGACGGCACCCAGTTGTCGCAGGAGGCGGTCGCGGCGATGCGCGACCGCATCGCCAGCGACTTCGGCCCGAGCTATGTCCCCGATCAGCCGCGCGTCTATCGCAGCAAGGCCAAGAACGCCCAGGAGGCCCACGAGGCGATCCGGCCGACCGATGTCGGCCGTACGCCGGCGAGCCTGCGATCGACCCTCGGTTCCGACGAGCTGCGCCTCTACGAGCTGATCTGGAAGCGCACGGTGGCCTGCCAGATGGCCAGCGCAGTCCTGGACCAGGTCAGCGTCGATATCGACGGCGGCAGCGGGAACGCCACGCTGCGCGCCACGGGGTCTGTCGTGCGCTTCGACGGGTTCCTGAAGGTCTATGACGAAGACCGGGACGATCCGGCGGGTGGGGACGATACCCATGCCGGCCGGCGGCTGCCGGCGCTCGCCGAAGGGCAGCCCTTGTCTCCGGCCGCCCCGCCGCTGCCGGACGGTGCGCCGAACCCGAAGGCGGACCAGCACTTCACCCAGCCGCCGCCGCGCTATTCCGAAGCCAGCCTGGTCAAGAGCCTAGAAGAGCTGGGAATCGGCCGGCCATCGACCTATGCGTCGATCCTTCAGGTTCTCCAGGATCGCGACTATGTCCGCCTGGAGAAGCGGCGCTTCCTGCCGGAGGACCGGGGACGCCTGGTAACCGCCTTTCTGACCAACTTCTTCCGGCGCTATGTGGAGTACGACTTCACCGCCAAGCTGGAAGACCAGCTCGATGACATCTCCGGCGGCCGGATCGACTGGAAGAGTGTGTTGCGGGAGTTCTGGACCGCGTTCTCCGGCGCCGTGGAGGAAACCCGCGGCCTTTCCATCAGCCAGGTGATCGACGCCCTGGACCGGGAGGTCGGGCCGCATTTCTTCCCCCAGCGATCCGATGGCCGGGATCCGCGCGCCTGCCCGGCCTGTCAGACCGGCCGGCTGGGCCTTCGGTTCAGCCGCGGCGGTGCCTTTATCGGCTGCTCGAACTATCCCGAATGCCGGTTCACCCGGCCTCTGGAAGTGCCCAGCGACGACGCCGCCGCGACGGAAACCGTGTTTCCGCGCGACCTGGGCACCGATCCACAGACCAAGTTGCCGGTCACGGTGCGAAAAGGGCCGTTCGGCCACTATGTCCAGCTTGGCCCGCCGCCGGGCGAAGCCGACGCGGCGGAGAAGCCGCGCCGGGTCTCGCTGCCGAAGGGGGAATCGCCCCTCGACCTGGCGCCGGACCGGGCATTGGCCCTGCTGGCCCTGCCCCGCCTGGTGACCGAGCATCCGGAAACCAAGAAGCCGGTTCACGCAGGCATCGGCCGGTACGGACCGTATCTGCAGCACGATGGGGCCTACTGCTCGGTGCCCGATGACGAGGACATCCTGGCCATCGGCGGCAACCGCGCGGTCGAGCTGCTGGCCCAGGGCGCCCGCCGTCGCGGCGGGTCCAGCGAACCGCTCCGGTCTCTGGGCGACCACCCGGGGCGCAAGCAGCCGGTCGCCATCTTCAGCGGCCGCTACGGCCCGTATGTGCGGCTGGGGAAGACCAAGATCATGGCCTCCCTGCCCAAGTCGGAAACGGTGGAAGAGGTCACACTGGAACGCGCCGTCGAGCTGCTGGAAGCCAAAGCCGCCAAGGCGGGCAGTAAAGCCGCCGGTACCAAGTCGGCTTCGGGCAAGGCGTCCTCGGCCAAGACCTCTTCGGCCAAGGGCAACGGCGCGTCAGCGACCGCTAAGTCCAAAGCGAAGCCCAAAGCCAAGGCAAAGGCCAAGACCGCGACAAAGACCACCACCAAGCGGCGGAGTTCGGCCAGCGGCGCCGGTGAGGGCGGCGAATGACCGGCCACCAGACCATGCGCCTTGCGGCGGTTCGCCTGTTCGTCTCCGATCTGGATCGTGCGCGCGCGTTCTACGAACAGGCGCTGGGCTGGACGCTGAAGGTGGCGGATTCGGGCTTTGCGGTCTTCGATGCGGGCGCCGCCGATATCGTGGTCGAAGCGGCGGACCCGGAGGACCCTGAAGAAGAAGCGCTGATCGGCCGGTTTGCCGGCATCTCCTTCGCAGTGGACGACATCGAACACGCGTACCGCCTGCTCCTGGCATCCGACGTCCGGTTCGACGGTGCCCCGGAAGCCCAGCCCTGGGGCGGCACCCTGGCGCATTTCTACGATCCCGACGGCAACATATTGACTTTGGTCGGCTAGGCGGAGCGGCAACGCGCTCGCCTTGGCCTTCCGGCCGTTGGGCCGACGGCAAATCGCATCGGAAACACAAGGTGACCGGACCCAAACAGGCGCCCTTCCCGACCAAGGAGCAGATCGCCGCGTTCATCCGCGAAAGCCCGGTGCCCGTGGGCAAGAAGGAAATTGCCCGCGCCTTCCAGATGACCGGGGATCAGCGGATCGGGCTCAAGGCGCTGCTGAAGGAGCTTGAGGCGGAGGGCACCGTGGAACGCGGACCCGGACGCCGGCTGGCGCCGCCGCGCAGTCTGCCAACGGTCACGGTGGTGGACGTGTCGGACATCGACGAAGACGGTGAGACCGTCGCCCGACCGGTTCGCTGGGACGGGTCGGGTCCGGCACCCCGGATCTTCCTGGGTCCCGGCCGGGCCGGTCATCCCTCCCTGGCGCCGGGGGACCGTGCCCTGGTCCGGTTGCGGCGGACAGCGCCCGACACCTATGAAGCCCAGGTCATCCGCAAGCTCGACCGGCGCGACGGCGTCACCCGGATCGTCGGCACGATAGAGTCGCGTCGCGGCGGCGGCTATCTGGTGCCGGCGGACCGCCGCCAGAAGGACGGACTGTTCGTCGCCGAGGACGGCCGGAATGCGGCGCGGGACGGCGAGCTGGTCGTGGTGGAGACGGAGCCTGGCGGGGCCAGGCTGGGTGCCCGTCGCGGCCGGGTGGTGGAGCGGCTGGGCGATCCTGCCGATCCCGCCAACATCAGCCTGATTGCCATCCATGCCGCCGGGATCCCGGTGGACTTCCCGCGAGCCGCCCTGGAACAGGCGGAACAGGCAACCCTGCCTGATATCGGCAGCCGCACGGATCTGCGGTCGTTCCCGTTGGTGACCATCGACGGCGCCGATGCCCGCGATTTCGACGATGCAGTCTGGGCTGAACCCGACAGCAGCCCGACCAATCCCGCGGGGTGGCATGTCATTGTCGCCATTGCCGATGTCGCGGCGTCGGTCCCACCGGGCTCGCCCCTCGATCGCGAGGCCTTCAAGCGAGGCAACTCCTGCTACTTCCCGGACCGGGTGGTGCCGATGTTGCCGGAGGCCCTGTCGAACGGGCTGTGCTCGCTGGTCCCCGGCCAGGATCGCGCCTGCCACGCAGTGCATTTGTGGATCGATGCCGACGGTCAGCCTGTCCGCCACCGGTTCGTGCGCGGCATCATGCGGTCGACGGCCCGCCTGACCTACGAGCAGGTGCAGGCGGCCCGCGACGGCCGGCCGGATGAGATCACGCAACCGCTGATGGATCCGGTCATTGCGCCCCTCTACGGCGCCTATGCGGCCTTGGCCCGGGCGCGGGAGCGCCGGGGAACCCTGGAACTGGACCTGCCGGAGAAGGTGATCCGCATCGGTGACGACGGCCGGGTTGCCGAGATCGGCCAGCGGACCCGGCTGGACAGCCATCGCCTGATCGAAGAGTTCATGATCGCCGCCAATGTGGCCGCGGCCAGTACCCTTCAGGACCGCAATCATCCCTGCCTGTTCCGGGTGCACGACGCGCCGGACCCGGCCCGTGTGCATGCACTGGCCGAGTTCCTGGAGCCGCTGGGCTACAGTCTGGCCAAAGGCCAAGTGTACAAGCCGCGGATGTTCAGCCACATCCTGCAGCGCGCGGCGGGCCGTCCGGAGGCGGCGGTGGTCAGCGAGATGATCCTGCGATCCCAGGCCCAGGCGGTCTACGCCCCGGAGAACATCGGTCATTTCGGCCTGTCGCTGGCCCGCTACGCGCATTTCACCTCGCCGATCCGGCGCTATGCCGATCTGGTGGTGCACAGGGCGTTGATCCGGCTGCTGGGAAGCGGCGCCGACGGCCTGACGGACGACGAACTGCAACGCCTTGAGGCCATCGGCCAGCAGGTGTCGGCCACCGAACGGCGGGCGGCGATGGCGGAACGGGACTCGCAGGACCGCTATCTGGCGGCTTTCCTATCCGACCGGGTGGGCGGCATCTTCTCCGGACGCATCGGCGGCGTGACCCGGTTCGGGCTGTTCGTGACCCTGGACGAGACCGGCGCCAGCGGCCTGGTTCCGGTGTCGACCCTGCCGGAGGATTTCTACGAGCACGACGCGGCCAGCCATGCCTTGGTCGGGCGCCGGTGGGGGCGCGTGTTCCGGCTGGGCGCCCGCGTCCGGACCCGGCTTTCCGAAGCCGACCCGATCACCGGAAGCACGGTGTTGCTGCTGCTCGACGCCGATGACGGGGCAGAATCCTTCGAGTCCGTCGGCGGGACGCCGGCGCCGGCCGGCCGGCGTCCGGGGCGCCCCGGTCCCCGCCGGCCCGGCCGGTCAACGCCGCGCGGCCCGCGCGGCCGCCGTCGATAGCGACCGGCCCGAACCCCACCGAACCCCTGCCGTCGATCGTGAAAGGAAAACACCCCCGGCTATTGGAGGGGTGTCCGAATAGGCGCATTTTGGTGGCAACCGAATTGCGTTAAGGTCCGCCGTCGTCCGGTCAGGACTGATTGAAAACAGGCAATTGACCATGCGCTTCATCATTGCCTCGGTCTTGGGCGCGGCACTGGCGTCCTACGGGTGCACCTCGGCCGACGGTACGGCCACGACGGCGGTTCCCAATGCTGACCGGGTTTCCCGATCGGTCCTGGGCGTCGGGTTCGAGCGGATCGCCGACGTCTATGTCGACCCGGTCGATATCGGCGAGTTGACCGTCGACGGACTGGACGGGCTGGGCAGCATCGACGACAGGATCTCCGCCGACCGCTTGGGCGATCTCGTGCGCCTGCTTCTGGACGGTCAGGTTATCGCCACTTTCCCGGCACCGGAGCCGGACGATACCGGCGCCTGGTCGGCACTTGCGGTCGCCACCGTCGGGCGGGGACGGGCCGCGTCGCCGCTGCTGCAGGAAGCGGATGCCGAGGCGATCTATGAAGCCGTGTTCGACGCCGTCGCCGCCGACCTGGATCCCTATTCCCGCTATGTGGATCCCGATCAGGCGCGTCAGGATCGGGCCTACCGCGACGGCTATGGCGGCATCGGCCTGCTGATCGACGTCAACGACGCCGACGAAGTCACCATCGTCGACGTGTTTCCCGAAGGCCCGGCCTTCCGCGCCGGGATCACCATCCTGGACCGCATTGTTGCCGTCGACGGCGTGGACGCGACCGGATGGAGCCTGGAGACACTCGGCGATACCCTGCGCGGCCCGATCGACACCGAAGTCACCGTCTCGCTCCTCGGTGGCGACGGGCAGCTTCGTATCATGACGCTGACCCGCGAGAAGGTCGTCCCCAACGCTGTTTCGACCGTCGTCGAGGGACAGATCGGCCTGGTCCGGGTCAGCCGGTTCAACGCTGCCACGGCCGATCATCTGGAAGAGGCGCTGGTCGAACTGCGCGACCGGTCCGTCCCGCCACTGCGCGGCGTTGTCCTGGACCTGAGGGGCAACCCGGGGGGCCTACTGGACCAGTCCGTCGCGGTGGCCGACCTGTTCATGCCCCGCGGTCAGATTATCCGGACAAGCGGCCGCCATCCCGACAGCGTTCAGGAGTTCGTGACCCAGCGGGGCGACCTCATCCGGGGCCTGCCGCTGGTGGTGCTGGTCGACGGCCGTAGCGCATCGGGGTCGGAGGTGGTGGCCGCCGCCCTGCAGGACAGCGGGCGCGCCGTAGTGGTCGGCTCGTCGACCTTCGGCAAGGGCAGCGTGCAGACGGTCACCCGGCTTCCCAATGACGGCGAGCTGTTCCTGACCTGGAGCCTGATCTACGCGCCTTCTGGCTATACCCTGCATCGCCAGGGCGTGCTGCCGACGATCTGCACCAGCCAAGGCATCAACGACGCCAATCAGATCATCACCCTGTTGACCCGCGGCGAACTCGATACGCCGATCACCATGGCCCCCTGGCGGATGGTCGCGAGCGAAAACGACGACGCGCTGGACATGCTGCGCGAGACCTGCCCCTACCAGGATCACGAGCCGGAACTGGACGAGCAGGTCGCCCTTCGCCTGCTCGAACAGCCGACGGTGTACCGGCAGGCGCTGGCCGCCGCCCGGCCGGCGACGCTCGCCCAGCGCTGATCAGGCGGAAGGCAAACGACCGATCGTCGGAAGCGCTTGACTTGCGGCCGGCCGGCAGTAGGGTGCCCGGCCGGGTCGGGCACGGTTTCGCCCGCCAAAGACTATTGCCGAAAGCCTGAAACGCCATGGCCAAGCCGACCACGATCAAGATCCGCATGAACAGCACGGCGGATACCGGGTTCTTCTATGTGACCAAAAAGAACCCGAAGACCCAGACCGAGAAGATGACGATGCGCAAGTACGATCCCATCGCGCGCAAGCACGTCGAATTCAAGGAAGGCAAGATCAAGTAATCCGTCGCGCGCTCGCGTTAGCGCAGGAGCCGGTTATCTACGGTCAGCCGCCGACGGCGGCGCTGGCATCTTCCCGCATATCATCGGTCGTCGGTCCGACGCCGTAGACGAAGACGCAATCGCGGCCCAGGCCCTTTGCCTGGTACAGCGCTTCGTCGGCCCGCTTGATCAGGTCCTTCGGCGGGCAATCCGGATCGTCGGTTACGGCGACCCCCAGACTGACGGTGACCGTGATCGGATCGGCCTGGCCGGATGCGATGAAGGGATTGTAGGCAATCTTGCGGCGCAGCCGCTCGGCCACGACCCCGGCGGAGTGGGCCGACGAGTCGGGCATGATCACGACCATTTCTTCGCCGCCGTACCGGGCGACCGTGTCGAAGGTCCGCAGGTTCCGGGTGACCCGGTCGGCCACTTCCTTCAGCACCTCGTCGCCGGCCTGATGGCCGTACCGATCGTTGACCTGCTTGAAATGGTCGATGTCCAGCATGACGGCGGCCACCGGCTTCTGGCTCTCCCCGATCCGCCGGATAGCCCGCGCCAGATGCGCCGACAGGTAGCGTCGGTTGAACAACCCGGTGAGGTCGTCGGTCAACGCCATCTCAAGGCTGCGCTCGTAGTTCGCGCGCAGCCGCTCCTGGTACCGCCGCCGACGGATCTGGGTCCGGACCCGGGCCAGCAGTTCGTTCCGGTCGATCGGCTTGACCAGGTAGTCGTTGGCCCCCAGTTCCAGGCCCTTGGCCACCGTCTGCAGGTCGTGATCATCGCCCAGCAGAAGGATCGGGCACTGGCGCGTCCGCTCATGGCTGCGCACGCTTGAGCACAGCCGCAGGCCGTCTTCCTGCATCAGGGTCAGGCTGCCGACGATGAGGTCGAAATCGGTCTGCAGGGCAGCCCGCAACCCGTCCGCGATGGTGGCGGTCATCTCGACCTCGTGCCCTTCCGAGGTCAGGGTCTCCAGGATCTTGTTGCCGTCGACCGAGTTGTCCTCGACCACGAGGATCTCGGCATCGCCCGCCGACTCGGCCAGTTCCGAACGATCCTGGTCAAGGACCCCCAACTCGTCGGATGTGTGTTCGCGCACGCGCCACTCATCCATCGTCATCTTCAGCCGGACGAGGGACCGGACCCTTGCGAACAGGGCGACATCGCTGACCGGCTTGGTCAGGAAATCGTCGGCCCCCGCTTCCAGGCCGCGAACGCGGTCGGCCGTGTCGCTCAGCGCCGTAACCATGACGACCGGAATGTGGACCGTGGCCGGGTTGGCCTTCAGCAACCGGCACACCTCGAACCCGTCCATGCCGGGCATCATGATGTCGAGCAGGATGATGTCCGGCGCGCCGGTTTCGGCCATCGCCAGGGCTTCCGGGCCGTTGCTCGCCGTCAATACCTCGAAGTACTCCCGGGCCAGTTTGGCCTCGAGAAGCTTGACGTTGGGCAGAACGTCATCAACGACGAGGACGCGGGCTGACATCGCCTCCTAGCCTAAGTAGCGCTGTACCGTGTCCAAGAACTTGCCGACCGAAATCGGCTTCGCGATGTAGTCTTCGCAGCCGCCTTCGCGGATCTTGGCCTCGTCCCCCTTCATGGCGAATGCGGTGACGGCGATCACGGGGATAGCCTTCAGGTCGTCGTCTTCCTTGAGCCACTTGGTCACTTCCAGTCCCGATACTTCCGGCAGCTGAATGTCCATCAGGATCAGGTCCGGCCGTTCCTGGCGCGCAAGCCGCAATGCCTCCATGCCGTCCTTGGTTTGGAGGGTGTCGTATCCGTGGGCTTCCAACAGGTCGTGGAAGAGCTTCATGTTCAGCTCATTGTCCTCCACGATCAGGACAGTCTTGGCCATCGACGCTTCCCCGTTTGGGCCCGGTTCGCTAGATCGGTTGAGGATAAGACGCGCGGAACGTTGCGACAACACAACCTCGGCGGCAGCAGCGATATTCAGACGTTATCATGGCTTCTGTTAAGGAACCATGATGGTATTGCACGGCAAAGGCAAAGAAGCCGTTTCGGATTATTGCGGTGACGGCTATGCGTAGGACTCCCATCGGATGGACCCGAGGCCCGGTCCCCATGCCGGCGACGCCATGACGGGCCGGGCCCTGTGCCGGGATTGCCTGGAACCCCAGGAACCGGCGGGTCGCTGCCGCGCCTGCAATTCCCCCAGGCTTGTCGACCATCCGGAGCTGCCCGACCTGACAATCGCCCATCTCGATTGCGACGCCTTCTATGCGGCCGTGGAGAAGCGCGACCAGCCGGAACTGAACGACCGGCCGGTGATCGTCGGCGGCGGCCGCCGCGGGGTGGTCTCCGCAGCCTGCTACGTCGCCCGCCTCTATGGGGTCCGGTCGGCGATGCCGATGTTCAAGGCGCTCAAAGCCTGTCCCGACGCCGTGGTGATCAAACCCGACATGGCCAAGTACAGTCGAGTCGGCCGGCAAATACGAAAAATGATGGAGGAAACAACACCTCTAGTAGAACCGATCTCGATCGACGAAGCCTTCCTGGACCTGTCGGGGACCGAGGTCTTGCACGGCGGCAGTGCCGCGCGGACCTGTGCGGCCCTGGTTCGGCGAATCGAGCATGAGGTGGGTGTCACCGCCTCGATCGGCCTGAGCTACAACAAGTTCCTCGCCAAACTCGCCTCCGACCTGGACAAGCCCCGCGGCTTTGCCGTTATCGGCCGGGCCGAGGCCGAACGGCGGCTGGCACCGATGCCGGTGAACCGCATCTGGGGCGTCGGAAGGAAACTGCTGGAAAGGCTGGAGAAAGACGGCATCCATACGATAGGCGACCTGCATCCGTATGAGGAGGCCGACCTGATGCGCTCCTACGGGGTCATCGGGCGACGGCTGTTCAACTTCTGCCGCGGGCTGGACCATCGCCTGGTCACCCCCGACCACGCGGCCAAGAGCATCTCGTCGGAAACGACATTCGACACCGACATCACCGAGGGCGCCGCCCTGCAGGCCCGGCTTTGGGGTTTGTGCGAGAAAGTCGCCACGCGCCTGAAGAAGGCCGATCTTGCCGGTCGCACCGTCGTTTTGAAGCTGAAGACGGATCGGTTCCGGACCCTGACCCGCAGCCGCACGCTGGGTGAGCCGACACAACTCGCCGACGTCCTGTTCCAATGCGGCGTCGAGATGCTGCAGCCGTTGACCGACGGCACGGCCTACCGCCTGATCGGCATCGGCTGTTCGGACCTTGCGCCGGGCGAGCGGGCAGATCCGCCCGACCTGCTGGATCAGCGTCGCGCCCGGCAGGTCCAGGTGGAGCGCGCCATCGATGCCGTCCGCACCAAACTGGGCCAGACGGCGATCCAGCGGGGACGCGCCCTGGCGCTGGCCGCCGACAACCGATCGGATCAGGGGCAGACGACGTCGAGCGGTTCCAGATCCCGCAGCACACCGCGCAAGACGAAATCGCCGTAGTCGATCAGTACCTGATCGACCACCCCGTTGTCATAGATCTGCAGTTCCATCTCGTAGTCCGGCGCGGCGGCGCCGGCGTCCTGCCCGAAGAAGGCCAGTCGAACCGGCCAGGATGGGCGCTGGATGACATCGAACGCCGCCGCCGCGGCTTCCGGCGCGGGCGCCTGCGGCCCGATGACGGCGCTCAACTCGATCGGCCCGGCCAGTTCGGTCCCGTCGAACATGACGGCAAGGAAGAACCGGTCGCCGGCCGCGGCCCGCTCCAGCAGCGCAAGGCTGTGGGCGGTCGGAAACAGTGTTCCGGCCGGCAACGGTTCGGCCTGCGCCTCCGGCAGCCGGAACTCCGCGGTCCCGTCGCCGCCGGAGACG
The DNA here is from genome assembly GCA_028281985.1 of Alphaproteobacteria bacterium. Taxonomy (GTDB): domain Bacteria; phylum Pseudomonadota; class Alphaproteobacteria; order DSM-16000; family Inquilinaceae; genus JANQIU01. Next base: position 17,495 of record JANQIU010000171.1, read on the forward strand.
GGGAACTCGGCGGATCCGCGGATCTCCTCGTCGACGGCGCCGTTGGTCATGGTGCGCAAGTTGAACTGAAAGCTGCTGCCGTCCTTTGCCTCCCAGCTGGTATAGGACGTGTCGACGGCCACTTCGCCGGCTTCCGGATAGAGGAAGTCCAACTGGTAGCGTTGCCCGATGATCCAGCCATCGCAGGAGTCGGCCCACTCGAACAGCATCTGCCCGCTGACATCGGCAACCGCGGCGCCGGACCGCAGCGTGGCCAGCTCCAGGTCGTAGATCGCGCGATGCGGCTGGACCTGCACGGCAGCCGCCGGCCGGGCTGCGAGCGGCACGGCAACCAGCGGTACTGCCAGCGCCAAGACGAATGCGAAACCAAGCCCCCGCCGGCATTGCTGCGTCACGGCCCCTGCTCCCCTGCACTGCAAGTAATGAACGTCGCCCATTGCATTCGTGAATTAGGCTGCAATTGCGGCGGTGCCAAGGCGCAAAATGGTTGACGTATCATTGCCAGATTGCCCTAACGGCTCGGCAGCTCTTGCCGCCGGCCGGCAACAATTACCTAAAACGATCCGGTAATATCGGTTACCAAAAAAATACTTCGAACACACTGCGTCTTTGTCGGGCCTTTGGTCAGCCATTTCGCCGAATTGTCATCTGCGTGGCATACGACTTGCTGGCCATCCAATTCGCGGAGATCACGCAATTGATCAGGACAGGAAGGACCGTTGTTGATGGCACCGTCAGATACCCAGATTACCGAGTTCATCGGACGCTCCGGACTGGATCTTCAGTCGATCTCGCCGGCGCTGGTGAACCTGACGACGGCGCTGCACAACGCCCCCGACGCGTCGGGGTCCACGGTTCTGCACCGGGCCCTGGAGTTGCTGGACGAAGCCGAACAGATCATTGCCGCCCATCGCGGCCGGATTACCGAGCTGGAGCGGCTTTCGACAACCGATGAACTGACCGGCGCCCTCAACCGCCGCGGCTTCATGCAGCAGCTTCGCCTGCAGATCTCCGCGGCCCGCCGCTATGGCCATGCCGGCGTGCTGGCGCTGTGCGATCTGGACGATCTGAAGAAGGTCAATGACCGGTTCGGACACAAAGCCGGCGACCTGACCTTGATCAAGCTGTTCTCGTTCCTGAAGGGGCAGGTGCGCGAAACCGATCTGATCGGCCGTATCGGCGGCGACGAGTTCGCCGTCGCGCTGACCTGTTCGGATGCACCCGGCGGGCTTCACCGGGTCGAGACCCTGTCCGCCATCCTGGACCGCGGCACGACCGTTTGCGACGCCACCGGGCGGCCCGTGCTCGCCAGCTTCGGAGCCGTGGCCTATTCCGGCAACGAAACGCCGGATACGCTCATGCAGGCCGCCGATCGGAACCTCTACGCCGCCAAGCGGCGGCGCAAATCGCTGCGCTGATCGACGGCAGGGATCCGACTCCGCCGATCGGGCGCACGGCCTACCCGGTTCCCGTCGCCGGCTTGAGCGGCTTCGGGATCTCGACCTTCAGGTTCAGCTCCTTCAGCCGGGCGGCTTCCACTTCGGCCGGTGCCCCCATCAGCAGGTCTTCGGCTCTCTGCGTCAGCGGAAACGCGATGACCTCCCGGAGGTTGGGCTCATCGGCCAGCAGCATGACGATGCGATCGATGCCCGGCGCCGAACCGCCATGGGGCGGCGCCCCGAACCGCAATGCCGACAGCATGCCGCCGAACCGGGCCTCCAGTTCCTCCGCCCCGTAGCCGGCGATGGCAAAGGCCTTGACCATGATCTCCGGCAGGTGGTTCCGGATCGCTCCGGACGACAGTTCCACGCCGTTGCACACGATGTCGTACTGGTAGGCCTTGATGGTCAGCGGATCCTGGGTCTCCAACGCTTCCAGCCCGCCCTGCGGCATCGAGAACGGGTTGTGCGAGAAGTCGATCTGGCCGGTTTCCTCGTTCCGCTCGTACATCGGGTAGTCGACGACCCAGCAGAACGCAAAGCGGTCGCGGTCGACGATATCCATGTCCTCGGCGATCCGGGTGCGGGCCCGGCCGGCGAAGGCGGCTGCGGTCTCGGGCATGTCGCAGACGAAGAAGACGGCGTCCCCGTCGTCCAGCTCCGCAGCCCGCCGCAGTTCCTCCTGCGCCGCCTCGGGGACGAATTTGGCGATCGGCCCCTTGCCGGCGCCATCGGCGAAGAGGATGTAGCCAAGGCCGGGTGCCCCCTCCCCCTGCGCCCAGGCGTTGAGCTTATCGAAGAAGCTGCGCGGCCGGTCGGCAACGCTGGGTGCCCGGATCGCCCGGACCACGCCGCCCTTGGCGATGACGCCTTTGAAGGCCTTGAAGGTGACGTCGTCGCGCGCGAACACCGCGGTCACGTCGCAGATCACCAGCGGGTTGCGCAGGTCCGGCTTGTCCGAGCCGTAGCGCAGCATCGCGTCGTCGAAGGCGATCCGCGGGAACGGCGGTGCGGTGACTGCCCTCTGCGCGCCGGTGAAGCCCTTGAATTCCTCGAACACGCCGCACAGTACCGGCTCCAACGCGGCAAACACGTCTTCCTGGGTGACGAAGCTCATCTCCAGGTCGAGCTGGTAGAACTCGCCGGGGGACCGGTCGGCCCGGGCGTCCTCGTCGCGAAAACAGGGGGCGATCTGGAAGTAGCGGTCGAACCCCGCCATCATCAGCAGCTGCTTGAACTGCTGCGGCGCCTGCGGCAGGGCGTAGAACTTGCCGGGGTGCTGGCGAGCCGGCACCAGAAAGTCGCGTGCCCCTTCCGGGCTGGACGCGGTCAGGATCGGGGTCTGGAACTCCCTGAACCCCTGCTCCTGCATCCGCCGGCGGATCGACGCGATCACATCGGCGCGCAGGCTGATGTTGCGCTGCATCTTCAGCCGCCGCAGATCCAGAAAGCGGTGCCGCAGGCGCACATCTTCGCCGTAGTCTTCGTCCGAGTTCACCTGCAGCGGCAGGGTATCGGCCGCCGAAAGCACTTCGAATTCGTCGATATAGATTTCGACCTCGCCCGTCGGCAGCTTGTCGTTGACCGTTTCCGGCGTCCGGCGCTTCACCCGGCCGGTCACCCGGACGACGCTTTCCAGCCGGACCGCCTCGGCCGCGGACAGATAGGGGCTGTCGGCGTCGACGACGCATTGCGTGATCCCGTAGTGGTCCCGGAGGTCCAGGAACAGCAGACCGCCATGGTCGCGTTTCCGGTGCACCCACCCCGAAAGACGCACCGTCTCGCCGGTGCTTTCGCCGCGCAGGGCGCCACAGGTATGCGAACGGTAGGGGTGCATGGTCCCATCCTCCGGTCGGCCAAGGATCCGGGCCGCGGACACCGAATCAGCCATGTCTTGATGCGCGGGAACGTACGGGCGGCGGGGACAAAGACCGGCGGACCCGCGCTTGTCAAGGACCAGCCTTGGCCCGGGCAAATCGGTTCGATAGAACGCGGCCATGACACCCATCACCGAGACCGACGACTTGGCGGCCTTCTGCGCGCGCAAGTCCAAAGCCGCCTTCCTGACCATCGACACCGAGTTCATGCGCGAAAGCACCTACTGGCCGAAGCTCTGCCTGGTGCAGATCGGCGGGCCGGAGAAGGCGGCGTGCATCGATCCTCTGGCCGAGGGTCTGGACATG
>JANQIU010000178.1 GCA_028281985.1 Alphaproteobacteria bacterium
CAGCGGCGAACGGACCCTGGAACTCCGGGTTTTGTCAGATGACGGGCGGGTCCTGGACCGCCGCGAAGCCTGGTTCACCGATGGTGACCGGACCCTGACGATGACGCTGGACCTGCAGCCTGAGCAGCGCAACGCCGCCGGGCGGGTGATCATCGCCGACCAGTCGACGGCCGCCGCTGTCGCGCTGCTGGACGAGCGCTGGCGGCGGCGTCCGGTCGGGATCGCCCGAACGGGCAGCGGCCATCCCGCGCAACCGCTGCTGTCGGACGTTCACTACCTGCAACAGGCGCTGGCCCCTTACGCCGAAGTGCGCGCCGATGACCTGGCGGCCCTGATCCCGTCGGGCTTCGCCGTGCTGCTGGTGCCGGACACCGGCACCCTGTCGGAGGATGACCGGGAGCGGCTGGAGACCTGGACAACCGACGGCGGCGTGCTGGTTCGGTTTGCCGGGCCGCTGCTGGCCGCCAACCCGGACACGCTGCTGCCCACCCCGATCCGGTTCGGCGACCGGGCGCTGACCGGCGCGCTGAGCTGGACGGAGCCGATGGGGCTGGCGCCGTTCCCCGAGGGCTCGCCCTTCTTCGGCCTGGCCATCCCCGAGGATGTGCAGGTCAGCCGCCAGGTCCTGGCTGAACCGACCATCGACCTGCCGGAAAAGACCTGGGCGGCGCTGGCCGACGGGACACCGCTGATCACCGCCGACCGGCTGGGCAGCGGCTGGCTGGTGCTGGTGCACACCAGCGCCCGGCCGGAATGGTCCAACCTGTCCCTGTCGGGCCTGTTCGTGCAGATGCTGCGCCGGATGGTGGCGCTGAGCGAAGGCGTCCCCGGTGCGGCCGAAGGCGTGGCCCTGCAACCGGTCCGGACATTGGATGCCCGCGGCGTGCCGGGGCCGGCGCCGGCGACCGCGCTGCCGATCCCCGGCGGCGCCCTGGACGAAACGCCGGTCGGCCCGACCCATCCGCCCGGCTACTACGGGACCGGCGATCAGGGCCAGGCCCTGAACCTCGGCCCGACCGTGCCGCCGCCGGAACCCCTGGCGGGCCTGCCCTCTGGCGTCGTTTCCCGCGGTTATGTCGCGGCGGCGGAAGTCGACCTGATGCCGCCGCTGCTGGCCGTGGCGCTGGCCCTGCTGCTGTTCGACCTGCTGGTAACCCTGATGCTGCGGGGGCTGCTGCCGGGCCTGCGTCCGCGCGCTGCCACCGCAGCCATGGTTGCCATGCTGGCCCTGACCATCCCGACCTTCGGATCGCCGGCCCAGGCACAGGACATGGGGCCGGACGATTTCGCGCTGAGGGCCAGTACCGACGTCTGGCTCGCCTATGTGCGGACCGGCAACGCGACGGTGGACGAGACCAGCCGGGCCGGTCTGGAAACACTGGCCCAGGTGTTGAGCCGGCGCACCGCCGTGGAAGCAGCCGGCGCCATCGGGATCGACCCGGCACGGGACGAACTGGCCTTCTTCCCGCTGCTCTACTGGCCGATCACCCAGGACCATCCGCCGCTGTCGCCAACCGCCCGCAGCCGGATCAACGGATACCTTCGAAACGGCGGTACGATCCTGTTCGACACCCGCGACCACGCGATGAGCAGCCCGCTGGGGGGCGGCCCCGGCGGACAGCGGCTGCAGACGCTGCTGGAGGGGCTGGAGATCCCGCCGCTGCTTCCGGTCCCGCCGGACCACGTCCTGACCAAGGCCTTCTACCTGATGCAGGACTTTCCCGGCCGGTATGCCGGCGGCCAGCTTTGGGTCGAGGCGGAGGACACGCTGATCCATGACGGTGTCTCCTCCGTCATCATCGGCGCCAACGACTATGCGGCCGGCTGGGCCGCCAGCCCGAGCGGCGAGGCGCTGTATCCGGTGGTGCCCGGCGGCGAGCGGCAGCGGGAGATGGCCCGGCGGTTCGGCGTCAACCTGGTGATGTACACGCTGACCGGCAACTACAAGGCCGACCAGGTCCACGTCCCGGCCATCCTGGAGCGCCTGGGCCAATGACGATCGCCCTGTCCCCATTGCTGCCCTGGATCGTGCTGGCGCCCCTGATCGGGCTTGCGGCGGTGTTCCTGGCCCTGGCGGCGTGGCGACGCGCCCGCGGCACGCTTTGGCGCATCACCGCCGTTGCCGTCCTGGTGGTGGCGCTGGCCAACCCATCCTTCGTCCGCGAGGAACGCGAGCCGATCGACGATGTTGCCGTGCTCCTGGTGGACGACAGCCCCAGCCAAGCGGCCCCGGACCGTCGCGCGCAGACCGAAGCCGCCCTGGATGCCCTGCGCACGGCCCTGGACGGTGAACCCGGGCTGGAGGTTCGGGTCGTGCGCGTCGACCGCAACCGGTCCGGCACGATTGACGAGACCCGCCTGTTCGGCCCCCTGGCGGATGCCATCGCCGACGTCCCGCGGCGGCGGATGGCCGGTATCGTCGCCGTCACCGACGGGCAGGTGCACGACGTGGCATCGGCAGAGGCGCTGGGCGGCATCGGCCCGGTCCACACCCTGCTGACCGGCACCCCGGACGAGTTGGATCGGCGGATCACGGTGGTTCAGGCCCCCTCCTTCGGCGTGGTGGGCGAAGACATCACGCTGTCGCTTCGGGTGGACGACCTGCCGCAGCCGCCGGGTGGCCGTCTGGTCGATTTGACCCTGCGCTGGGATGACGGGGTACCGGTCCAGCGGCGGGTGCCCGTCGGTGTGGAAACCGAGATCACCATTCCCATCGACCATGGCGGATCGACGGTGATCGAAGCGGAGGTCCCGGCGCTTGATGGCGAATTGAGCCTGACCAACAACCGGGCCGTCGTGGTGGTCAACGGGGTGCGGGACCGGTTGCGGGTGCTGCTGGTGTCCGGCGAACCGCACCAGGGCGAGCGGACCTGGCGCAACATCCTGAAATCCGACCCCGGGGTCGACCTGATCCATTTCACTATCCTGCGCCCGCCGGAGAAGCAGGACGGCACGCCGATCAACGAGTTGTCGCTGATCTCGTTTCCGATCCGCGAGCTGTTCGAACTGACCCTGAGCGAATTCGACCTGATCATCTTCGACCGCTACCGGCGGCGTGGCGTGCTGCCCCTGCAGTACCTGACCAACATCGCCAACTACGTGGCCGCGGGCGGCGCCCTGCTGGAAGCCAGCGGCCCGCAATTCGCCTCGACATTCTCCCTGTACCGGACACCGCTGGGGCAGATCCTGCCCGGCGAGCCGACCGGCGACATTCTGGAATCCGGGTTCCGGCCGGCGGTGACCGAGATTGGCCGCCGGCATCCGGTCACCGCCGACATGGCGGACCGCGCCGACGACTGGGGCCGCTGGTTCCGGCTGGTGGAGGTCTCGGCCAACGACGGGGCCACGGTGATGACGGGCCTGAACGGCAGCCCGCTGCTGGTCCTGGACCGGGTCGGCGAAGGCCGGGTCGCCCAGTTGACGTCCGACCAGATCTGGCTCTGGGCCCGCGGCTTCGAAGGCGGCGGCCCCCAGGCCGAATTGCTGCGCCGGCTGGCCCATTGGCTGATGCAAGAGCCGGAGCTGGAGGAGGAAGGCCTGACGGCCCGGGTGGACGGCACGACGGTGACCATCGAGGCCCGCCGTCTGGGCGAATTGCCGCAATCCGTGACGGTCACCGCGCCGTCGGGCGCCGAGTCGGTCGTCCCCTTGCGGGAAACGGCACCGGGCCGCGCCGCCGCGACGGTGTCGGTGGAGGAGCCGGGGATCATCCGGGTCAACGACGGGGAGCGTGTCGCGCTGGCCGTCGTCGGCACGCCGAACCCGCCGGAGTTGGCCGATATGCGGGCATCGGACGCCCTGATGGCGCCCCTTGCGGCTGCGTCCGGCGGGGGGGTGTTCTGGCTCGACGACGTCGACACCATTCCCGATATCCGGCGGGTCGCGCCTGACCGGCCGGCCGAGGGGCGTAACTGGCTGGGGCTGCGCCGCAATGGCGATTATGTCGTGGTGGGCATCGACGAGGTGCCGCTTCTGCCCGCCGCCGCCGTCGCCCTTCTGGCGCTGGCGACGCTGCTGGCGGCCTGGCGGCGGGAAGGACGCTGACGGAAGGGTCGCGAATCGATGACGACCGAGGTTCGGTTGATTGTGGTGCCCTACGATTCCGGGCATCGCGAACAGCGGATGGGGCGCGGCCCCTTGCATCTGATCGACCGTGGGGCCGCCGATCATCTGCGCCGAGGCGGGAACCCGGTCAGCATGCAGCGGATCGATGTCGATGAGCCCTTCTCCATGGAGGGAGGTACGGCATTCCGGCTGCATGCCCTGGTTGGAGAGGCGGTGGCCGCCGCCATGGCCGATGGCGCCTTTCCGCTGATCCTGTCGGGCAACTGCAACACCGCGGCGATCGGCACGATTGCCGGCATCGGCAAGGCGACCCAAGGGGCGGTTCGGCCGGCCGTGGTCTGGTTCGACGCGCATGCCGATTACAACACGCCGGAGACGACCGAGACGGGATATCTGGACGGCATGGGTCTGGCGATGGCCACCGGCCGATGCTGGACGCCGATGACCGCGGCCCTGCCCGGCTTCCGGGCGGTGAGCGAACGCCAGGTGATGTTGATCGGCGCCCGCGACCTGGAGGCGCAGGAGCGGGTCGACCTGGATCGATCGGAGATCGCCCAGGCCGGTATTGCCGAACTCCGGCATGGTAACGTGCCGGACTCCCTGGCGACGTCACTGGACGGCCTTCGGGCGGCCGCCGATGTCGCCTACGTGCATGTGGACGTGGACGTGCACGATCCGGGTTATGGCGGATCCAATCACTACGCGCCCAAGGACGGGTTGAGCCCGGACGAGGTGCGCGCGGCGGTCCACGCCGTGGCCGACACTTTGCCCGTCCGGGTTGCGGCGATCACCGCGTTCGATCCCAGCTACGACACGGATGGCCGCATGGTCGACGTCTGCTTTTCGTTGATGTCGACGTTCGTGGAAGCGGGCGGCAGCCGATAACCCGCCATGGTCGATCCGGGCTCAGGCGCGGTCAGCGGCAACCCGTCCGGCAAGAAGCGGGCGTCCGCCTGGCAATGAACGGCGGACGCCCGAGGGCTCAGGAAGGGCTGCTACCGGATCGATCGCGTCTCAGGTCCCGACCGCGGGTCCCGGGATCGTTTCGTCAAAAACGTCGATGGCGGCCTCTGCGGCGCTGGGATCGGACGCGATGCCGATCAGTCCACGCTCGAGGTATCGCTCATTTCCTTCGATCGCTTCCGGCAAAATCTCAACTGGTTCGTGCGGCGGCATCGTGTGCGCCGGTGCGGGGCCTGCGACCCACAGCCCCATCAACAGCGTCGCCCATACCAGGACCGTCACGGCCAGTTCGCCTGTCCATGACCGGACCATCTTTCTCCTCCATCATCGCATTGCCCGAAGGCGGGATGCCTCTCGAACAATCATATAACGTACCGATATATGCTACGGAGATAGATGGGTAGTTTGTAGGGTTTTTCAAGTGGATCAGGGCTCGCTTAATCGGTTTTGTTCGCGTCAGACGCGAATGTCGCAGGCCCCGACAACAATCGTGGCGCAAGGTCCCCGTCCGCCGGCGTGGCCCCTGCCCTCATCCATCATCAGAGCGCGATGCACCGGGCAGGCGGAAACAGACCTGTTTCCGCCTGACCTGACCGCGCCCTAGCGCGGACGGCAGCAGTGAAACAGGTCGTTTCGGTTGATGCGGAACCGGCGTCGCTTGTGCCCGGTCAGGAACCGTTTGCTGCTGACGCGGTGCGCCGGAAGCCCGGCCTCGGCAAGGAAGTCGAGGATATCGAGCCCGTAATTCCGATAGTGATAGGGATGTCCGAACCGGCGCATGCGCTCCGCCGGGGAGGCGACATCGGCCCCCTCCTCGGTCACCGGCCGGTCGTCGTTCGGCACCATCACGATCGCCTGCCCACCGGGCCGCAGAACCCGCGCCAACTCCCGCATGGCCGCCCGGTGGTCGGGGATATGCTCCAGGACGTGACAGCTGATCACCAGGTCGACCGAGGCGTCCGGCAAGGGAATGGCGGTCAGGTCGGCCGACAGGTCAGCGAACGGATTGAACCGGTCGATGGACCGGTAGCGAAGATTGGGCCGGCCGCGCAGGCGGGGTTCCAGGCACGGCTCCGGCGCCGTGTGCAGTACCCGCAGGCGCCGGTTCAACAGCCGCCCGTGGGCCGTCAGATACATCCATAGGAAGCGGTGCCGTTCCAGCGAGCCGCACCGGGGACACTGGGCATTGCGCCGCCCGGCCAAACCGAAGCGCCGGAACCGTGTCGCGCTGTATCCGCAGATCGGGCACTCAAGCAGGCCCCGACGATGACCCCGCGCCGGGGCCGCCCGGTACAGGCGTTCCTGGCGGTAGACATCGCCTTCGTCCAGGCCGGCCCGCTCGATCCCGCGCAGCAGTCCCTGCAAACCCTGGAGCACCGGAGGCCCCCTTGGCGTCGGCCGTGGTTCGTCGGCGCGCGCGGCGCGGACGGTGGTCAGACGAACTTGACGTCCATGACCTCGTAGGACCGCGACCCGCTGGGGGTCGTCACCTCGACACTGTCGCCGACGCTCTTGCCGATCAGCACCCGCGCCAAAGGCGCGGTGATCGACAGGCGGCCGGCCCGGACATCGCCCTCGTTCGCGCCGACGATCTGATAGGTCGTCTTCTCGTCGGTGTCTTCGTCGGCCAGTGTGACCGTCGCCCCGAACTTGATCGCATCGCCGGACAGTTTCGACACGTCGATCACGTCGGCCCGGGAAATCATATCTTCCAGCTCGAGAACACGCCCTTCGATGAAGCTCTGCCGCTCGCGCGCCGCGTGATACTCGGCGTTCTCCGAAAGGTCGCCGTGCTCGCGGGCTTCCGACAGCGCTTTGATCACCGCCGGTCGTTCCACCGTCTTCAACGTCTTCAGTTCATCCTGCAACTGGCTGTAGCCTGCCGCAGTCATCGGCACTTTCTGCATCACCGTCCTGCCTCGTGGGGAGAGCCTTCGGGTTTCGGGACGAAGCCCGTTGCGTCGCGTCGTCCGCCGCCGCCCGCACCCTGAAATCCGGATGCACGTGCGCCGGCAGACCAGCCCCTATGGCGCCGCCCCGCCTAGGTAAGACTGCAGGGGGGCCACTTCAAGACGGCCCGACTTTAGCTGGGCGATGGCTTCTACCGCCGCCCGGGCCCCCGCGACCGTCGTGTAATAGGGAATGTTATTGACCAGGGCGGTGCGGCGCAAGGAGGCGCTGTCGCGGATCGCCTGGGCGCCGTCCGTGGTGTTGAACACCAGTTGCACGTCGCCGTTGATCATCGCATCGACCACGTGCGGCTGGCCTTCCAGCACCTTGTTGACCAGCGACACCGGCAGCCCGACCGCCTCGAGATGCCGCGCGGTCCCGCGGGTGGCGATCAGCGAGAAGCCGAGCTGGTGCAGCGACCGGGCGGCATCGGTGATCGCCGCCTTGTCGTCGTCGCGCACCGACAGGAATACGGTGCCTTCGGTCGGCAGGTCGACCCCGGCGCCCAACTGCGCCTTGGCGAAGGCCCGGGCGAAGCTGGCATCCAGCCCCATCACCTCGCCGGTCGACTTCATTTCCGGACCCAGCAGCGTGTCCACGCCGGGGAACCGGTTGAACGGGAATACGGCTTCCTTCACCGCGGTATGCGGCGGGTGGAAGCCGCTCAACGGAAAGTCGGACAGCCGGTCGCCGGCCATGACCCGGGCGGCAATCTTGGCGATCGGCGTGCCGGTGGCCTTGGCGACGAAGGGCACCGTCCGGCTGGCCCGGGGATTGACCTCCAGGATGTAGACCTCGCCGTCGCGAACGGCGAACTGCACGTTCATCAGGCCGACCACCTCCAGCGCACGTGCCAACTGCTCGGTCTGCTGGACCACCTGGTCCAGAACGTCGGCGTCCAGGGAAAACGGCGGCAGGGCACAGGCGCTGTCGCCGGAATGGATGCCCGCCTCCTCGATATGCTGCATGATCCCGGCGACATAGACCGCGTCGCCGTCGGCCACCGCATCCACGTCCAGCTCCACCGCATCCTGCAGATAGCGGTCGACCAGCACCGGGTTGCGCCCCGACACGTTGACCGCCGTCTGGATGTAGCGCTGGAGTTCCGCCCGGTCGTGGACGATCTCCATCGCCCGGCCGCCCAGAACATAGGAGGGCCGCATCAGGACCGGGTAGCCGATGCGCTCGGCCACCAGCTCGGCCTCCTGGCCCGACCAGGCGATGCCGTTGTCCGGCTGGCGCAGGCCCAGCCGCTCCAGCAGGCCGGAGAAACGCTCGCGATCTTCCGCCAGATCAATGGCGTCCTTGCGGGTTCCCAGGATCGGGATGCCGGCCGCCTCCAGATCGTGGGCCAGCTTCAGCGGCGTCTGGCCGCCGAACTGCACGATGACGCCCAACAGGCGGCCGCGACGTTCCTCGACCCGGACCACCTCGATCACGTCTTCGGCGGTCAGCGGCTCGAAATACAGGCGGTCGGAGGTGTCGTAGTCGGTGGACACGGTTTCCGGGTTGCAATTGACCATGATGGTCTCGAACCCGGCGTCCTTCAGCGCGTAGGCGGCGTGAACGCAGCAGTAGTCGAATTCGATGCCCTGGCCGATCCGGTTCGGGCCGCCGCCCAGAATGACGATCTTGTCCCGGTCGGTCGGCCGCGACTCGCACTCCGCCGGTTCCAGCCCGTCGCCTTCGTAGCAGGAGTACATATACGGCGTGTCGGACGCGAACTCGGCCGCGCAGGTGTCGATCCGCTTGTAGACCGGGCGGACGCCGTGGGCGATGCGGCGGTCGGCGACCTCCACTTCCGACCAGCCGACGAGCTGGCCCAGATGCGCATCGGAGAAACCGAGCCGCTTCAGCCCCAGCCAGCCCTGCGGGTCGCGGGGCAGCCCGTCCTTCCGCACCCCGGTTTCCGCGGAGACGATGTCGGCGATCTGCTCCAGGAACCAGGGGTCGAAACGGCAGGCAGACTGGATTTCGTCCAGCGGCACGCCGTGGCGCATGGCCTGGGCGATGACCAGCAACCGGTCGTGGGCCGGCCGCGACAGCGCCGCGCGCAGGACGTCGGGGTCCTGCTTGTCCTTGTAGCCCGGGATCTCCACCGGGTTCAGCCCGGTCAGGCCGGTCTCCATCGACCGCAGGGCCTTCTGCAGCGCTTCGGGAAACGACCGGCCGATCGCCATGGCCTCGCCCACCGATTTCATCGATGTGGTCAGCATCGGATCGGCGCCGGGGAACTTCTCGAAGGTGAACCGGGGCATCTTGACGACGACGTAGTCGATCGTCGGTTCGAAGCTGGCCGGGGTCACCTTGGTGATGTCGTTGTCCAGCTCGTCCAGCGTGTAGCCGACCGCCAGCTTGGCGGCGATCTTGGCGATCGGGAAACCGGTCGCCTTGGAGGCCAGCGCCGACGACCGGCTGACCCGCGGGTTCATCTCGATCACCACCAGCCGGCCGGTGGCCGGGTCGACGGCGAACTGCACGTTGGACCCGCCGGTATCGACCCCGATCTCGCGCAGCACCGCGATCGAGGCGTTGCGCATGACCTGGTATTCCTTGTCGGTCAGCGTCAGCGCCGGCGCCACGGTGACGCTGTCGCCGGTATGGATGCCCATCGGATCGACGTTCTCGATGGAACACACGATGATGCAGTTGTCCGCGGCGTCGCGGACCACCTCCATCTCGTACTCCTTCCAGCCCAGGACCGATTCTTCGACCAGCACCTCGCCCCGCGGGCTGGCGCGCAGGCCGCTGCGGATGATGTCCTCGTATTCGGTTCGGTTGTAGGCGATGCCGCCGCCGGTGCCGCCCAGGGTAAAGGACGGCCGGATGATGGCCGGCAGGCCGACGACCTCCAGCGCGTCCATCGCCGCCTCGAACCCGTCGACGAGGCGGGATTTCGGGCTTTCCAGGCCGATGGCGTCCATCGCCTGGCGGAACAGCTGGCGGTCTTCCGCCTTGGCGATCACGTCGCGCTTGGCACCGATCAACTCCACGCCCAGGGCTTCCAGCCGCCCGTCCTCGGCCAGCGCCATGGCAGTGTTCAGGCCGGTCTGGCCGCCCATGGTCGGCAACAGCGCGTCGGGCCGCTCGCGCTCCAGCACCCGGGCCACCGTGTCCGGCGTGATCGGCTCCACATAGGTGGCGTCGGCCAGCTCGGGATCGGTCATGACCGTCGCCGGGTTGGAGTTGACCAGGATGACCCGGTACCCCTCCTGCTTCAGCGCCTTGACCGCCTGGGCGCCGGAATAGTCGAACTCGCAGGCCTGGCCGATGATGATGGGGCCGGCGCCGATGATGCAGATGCTTTGGATGTCGGTGCGTTTGGGCATGGCGGCGGTGACCGGCGGCGAACGGAAGCCCGGCCGGCAGCCGGCGGGCGCGGCGGGTTATAGGGTGCCGACGCCCCCGGCGAAAGAGCAAGCATGATGCAGCATCGTTGGGGACAGTTTACTTAACTTGCTTAGTTAAGTAAACTGTCCCCGAATACGGGCGAAATGCTGTTCGCGGACGCCGCCGCCCCACCGGTCGACCGGCACTTCCCGGACCAGCCGGAACCCGTAGGCTTCATACAAGTGCCGGGCGGCATCCAGGCCGGCGAAGGTTGTCAGCACGATCCGCTGGTAGCCGCGGTCGTCGCAGAAGGCCATCGCCCGCTGCATCAGGCTGCGGCCGACGCCGCGGCCGCGCGCCGTCGCGGTCGTGATGAACCAGCGCAGATGCGCGCCGGCCTGGGGGTCATGGCCGCCGATGCCGTCGATGGTCAGGCTGCCGGCCAGCAGGCCGGCGGCGTCGAAGCGGCTTTCCAGGAAATCCCGATCCGGATCGTAGCGGGTCAGGAACTCCGACATCTCCGCGGCGATCCTGGTTTCGAACGGCGCGCCAAACCCCCAGGCGGGGGCGTAGTAGTCCATATGCGCCCCGACGATCCGCGCCAGCAGGCCGGGGCAGTAGCCCGTCACGCGGCGCAACCCGTCCTCCACCCCGGCCGGCGCCGTCACCGCAGGGTCTCCGCCACCAGCCGCCGGGCGAATTCGGGCGTCAACCTGTCGGGTGCCAGCAACACCGCATGCCAGGTCCGCGCGGTGATCGTCTCGGCGGCCCAATCGGCATCGAACGCCGGGTCGATCTCGCCACGGGCAACGGCGCTGCGCAGGGGGTCTTGGATCAGGTGCCGCCGGCCGATGACGAGGCCGTCGGTGATCGCCGCCTTGGCAGCCGGGTCGGTCTGGGCCAGCGCCAGCAGACCGGCCAGGATGGCCCCGGCGGGGGTTTCGGTCAGGCGACGGAACAGCCGGCCCAGCACCTCCTCAAGGTTGGCGCGGGCCGAGCCGCAATCCACCGACAGCAGGTCCGGCGGCACCAGATCGGCATAAACCTCGACGTAGAGGGCCGGTTTCGACGGCCACCAGCGGTAGATCGTCTGCTTGCCGACACCGGCCCTGAGCGCGATGGCATCGATGGTCACGTCGGCAAACCGGCCATCGGCAACGGCGGCAACCGCGGCCCGGAGGATGGCGCGGTGCTTGGCCTGGGAGCGGCGGGCCGGTTGCGGCTGGGGGGCTGCGGCGAGCATGGCGGGGAAACTAGACGAGACGTCTCGTCTTGTCTAGGGCGATGAAACGAGAAGCGGGTCGCGCCAGGACTTCCCGCCGGGTAACCCTCGGGGCCTGCAGGCTAACTGCGGCGGCGGAACAGGCCGGAAGCGGGCGATGCCGGTTGCGGACGCGGCCCGGGCGGCTGGGGGTTCGGATTGATCTTGGCCGTCAAGACATGGTCGCGCCAGGCGCCGTCAATGAACAGATAGGCCTTGGCCTGGCCTTCGATTTCGAAACCCAGGCGCCGCAGCAGACCGGCGCTCCGGTCGTTGCCCGGGATATGGTTGGCCATGATCCGGTGCAGGCGCAGGTCGTCGAAGGCCCAGCCGACCACCAGCTCCAGCGCTTCGCGCATCAGCCCGCGGCCTTCCACCTGCGCGTCCACGTGATAGCCCATATGCGCCGCCTGGAACGCGCCGCGGACGATGTTCGACAGGTTGATCTGCCCCAGCACCGGCCCGTCCGACTGGCTGGCCAGGCGCATCACCAGCCGCACCGCCTGGTCCTTCAGATAGAGCTGACGGGCCGCCCGCACCCAGCGCTGCCAATAGCCGATGGTGAACATGTCGGCCGGGATCGGTGGCATCCACGGCCGCAGATGGTCGGCATTGCGGGTGTGGAAGTCCAACAGGCCCCGGGCATCGGCTTCTTCGGCCAGGGCGACCAGGACCCGCGCACCCTGCAATTGCGGTACGGTCGACGGCCCGGCGCCGGGATAGCCGCGATCGGCATCTGCGCCGCGCATCAGGGCCGGCCTTCCGGCAGGCAGTGGGGATATGCGGCCGGCCCGTTCACCGCGCCCGGTCGATCAGGTCGACGAACCGTTCGAACAGATAGTGGCTGTCCTGCGGACCGGGCGAGGCCTCCGGATGGTACTGCACCGAGAAAACCGGCCGGTCGGTGACCCGGATCCCCTCGTTGGAGCCGTCGAACAGGCTGACATGGGTGGTTTCGACGCCGTCCGGCAGGCTTTCCGGCACGACGGCGAAACCATGGTTCTGGGAGGTGATCTCCACCCGGCCGGTGGCCAGATCCTTGACCGGATGATTGGCGCCGCGATGGCCGCGATGCATCTTCTCCGTCCGGGCGCCCAGCGCCAGCGACAGGATCTGGTGGCCCAGGCAGATGCCGAACAGCGGCGTGCCGGACGCCAGCAGGGCCTGCACCGTCGGGACCGCATAGCTGCCCGTCGCCGCCGGATCGCCGGGGCCGTTGGACAGGAAGATGCCGTCGGGGCGGTGGCCCAGAATGTCCTCCGCGGTGGCCGTCGCCGGGACCACGGTCAACCGGCACCCCAGATCGGCCAGGCTGCGAAGGATGTTGTGCTTGGCGCCGTAATCGACGGCCACCACATGTCGGCTGGCCTGGCCCAGATCCCCGTAGCCGCTGCCCCAGCGCCACCGCGTCTGGGTCCAGGTTTCGGTCTGGCGCCGGCTGACTTCCCGGGCCAGGTCCATGCCTTCCAGGCCCGGCCAGGCCGCCGCCCGGCCGACCAAGTCGGGGATGTCGAACCGGCCGTCGGCGGCGTGGACGATCACCCCGCTGGGCGCGCCACCGTCGCGGATGCGCCGGGTCAGCCGCCGGGTATCGACACCGGTGACGCCGACCAGGCCCATGGACTTCAGCCAGTCGTCCAGATGCCGGGCCGCCCGCCAGTTCGACGGCTCGGTCACCGCCGCGCGCGACACAAGACCGCGAGCGCCCGGCGACCGCGTCTCCATATCCTCGGAATTGGCGCCGACATTGCCTATATGCGGGAAGGTGAAGGTGATGATCTGGCCGGCGTAGGACGGGTCCGTCAGGATTTCCTGATACCCGGTCATGGAGGTGTTGAGACAGACCTCGCCGACCGCATGCCCCGCCGCCCCCAGACCGCGGCCCCAGAAGACGGCGCCGTCGG
>JANQIU010000202.1 GCA_028281985.1 Alphaproteobacteria bacterium
GCGGGTGTCTCTTTCGCCACCGGTGCGGCAGGCGCCTTGGCCGGTTTGGCGGCCGCGCCATCGCCGGCACCGATCAACCCAAGGACGGCGCCGACGGCGACATTGGCGCCGGTTTCCGCGACGATCTGCTCGATCGTGCCGGCCTCCGAGGCATTCACTTCGAGCGTCACCTTGTCGGTCTCCAGCTCGACGATGGGCTCGTCCTGGTCGACGCTGTCGCCGACGGACTTCAGCCACTGGGCCACCGTCGCTTCGGTTACCGACTCACCCAACGCGGGCACCACGATCTCGACGCTCATCTTCATCCCCGTTTGCTTTGTCGGATTGCCGGCCGACCCGCGGGATCGTCCGGCACCGGTTCCGCTACCCCTTAAACGTCAGGTCCAACGCCCGGTTCACCAGCAGGTCCTGTTCCGCCAGGTGCCGGCGCAACAGCCCGGTCGCCGTCGCCGCGGCCTCTTCCCGGCCGGAATAGATCGGCCGGCCGGCCTTGTGATCGATATCGCGCAGGATGCGCTCGATCCGGCGGTCGACGAAGAACCAGGCCCCCATGTTGGCCGGTTCCTCCTGGCACCACACCACATCGGCATTCGGATACCCGGCCAGTTCCTCGCGCAGAACATCGTCGGGGAAGGGGTAGAGCTGTTCCAGGCGCAGCATGGTGATGTCCTTGATGCCGCGCTCGTCCCGCACCTTTCGCAGGTCGTAGTAGACTTTGCCGCTGCACAGCACCACGCGCTTGACCTCCGCCTTCGGGGCCAGTTCGACATCCTCGTAAAGCACCCGGTGGAAGGTGGCGTCGTCGATGAACATGTCGATGTTGGAGACGCAGTCCTTGTGCCGCAGCAGGGACTTCGGCGTCATCACCACCAGCGGTTTGCGGAAGTCGCGGTGGATCTGCCGCCGCAGCGCGTGGAAATAGTTGGCCGGGGTGGTGCAGTTGACCACCTGCCAGTTGTCTTCGCCGGACATGGTCAGGAACCGTTCCAGCCTTGCCGAGGAATGTTCCGGCCCCTGCCCTTCGTAGCCATGCGGCAGCAGCATCACCAGGCCGGACATCCGCAGCCACTTGGCCTCGCCAGAGGAGATGAACTGGTCGATCATCACCTGGGCGCCGTTGGTGAAGTCGCCGAACTGGGCTACCCACAGCACCAGCGCTTGGGGCTCCGCCAGGGTAAAGCCGTACTCGAAGCCCAGCACGCCGAATTCCGACAGCGGGCTGTCGTGGACTTCGAACGTCGCCTGGTCCGGGGCCAGTGCGTTCAGCGGCACGTACCGCTCTTCCGTCGCCTGATCGACCAGCACCGAATGCCGCTGGGAGAAGGTGCCGCGGCCGCTGTCCTGGCCGGACAGGCGAACCGGGATCCCTTCCCGGACCAGTGTGCCGAACGCCAGGGCCTCCGCGGTTGCCCAGTCGATGCCCTTGCCCTCCTGGATGGCCTTATGCTTGGCCTTGAGCTGGCGGACGATCTTCGAGTTGAGGGCGAACCCGTCCGGGTACCGCACCAGTCCCTCGCCGACTTCGCGCAACAGATCGGCGGTCACGCCGGTATGGCCGCGCCGCGGCCCCGGCTTGGCCAGGGTCAGTCCCGACCAGGCGCCGCCCAGCCAGTCGGCCTGGTTCGGGCGATAGCTGGTGGCGGCTTCGTATTCCCGATCCAGGCGCTGGTAGAACCGGTCGACGATCGCCTTGGATTCCTCCACCGACAGAAGCGACTCCGCCGCCAGCTTCTCGGCATAGATCTCCCGCACCGACCGGTGCCCGGCGATCGCCTTGTACATCAGCGGCTGGGTGAAGGCGGGCTCGTCCCCCTCGTTATGGCCGAAGCGGCGGTAGCAGAAGATGTCGACCACGACATCGGTCTTGAACCGCTCGCGGAACTCCACGGCGATGCGGCTGACATGGATGACCGCTTCTGCATCGTCGCCGTTGACGTGGAAGATCGGCGCCTGCACGCCCTTGGCCACATCGGTCGGGTAGGGGCCGGAGCGGGCGAACCCTGGGGAGGTGGTGAAGCCGATCTGGTTGTTGACGATGAAGTGGACGGTGCCGCCGACGCGGTAGCCCTTAAGGTCGGCCAGGGCCAGCGTTTCGGCGACGATGCCCTGGCCGGCGAAGGCGGCATCGCCGTGCATCAGCACGGGCATGACCTGCGTCCGCTCGGTGTCGGCAAGCTGCATCTGT
The DNA here is from genome assembly GCA_028281985.1 of Alphaproteobacteria bacterium. Taxonomy (GTDB): domain Bacteria; phylum Pseudomonadota; class Alphaproteobacteria; order DSM-16000; family Inquilinaceae; genus JANQIU01. The sequence goes on from JANQIU010000202.1 coordinate 2,186, forward strand.
TTGGCACGGACCTTGCCGATCACCACCGGATTGACGGCTTCAAGATGCGATGGGTTCGCCGTCAGCGACAGATGGATCACGTTGCCGTCGAAATCCCGGTCCGCCGAAGTGCCCAGATGGTACTTCACGTCGCCGGATCCCTGGACATCCTCCGGATGCGCCGGGGTTCCTTGGAATTCGCTGAAGATGGCGGCGAACGGCTTGCCCAAGACATTGGCCAGAACGTTCAGGCGGCCGCGATGCGGCATGCCGATGACGATTTCCTTCACGCCCAACTGGCCGCCGCGCTTCAGGATCTGCTCCAGCGCCGGCACCAGGACTTCCGCGCCGTCCAGGCCGAAGCGCTTGGTGCCGACATATTTCAGGTGCAGGAACCGCTCGAAGGATTCGGCCTCCGTCAGCCGTTCGTAGATCGCCAGCTTGCCCCGGTCCGTGAACTGGGTCCGGTTTTCGACCTGCTCGATGCGCTCCTGGATCCACGCCTTCTGTTCCGGGTCCTGGATGTGCATGAACTCCACGCCGATCGACCCGCAATAGGTCGCTTTCAGGCGGGTGAAGATCTGCCGCAACGTCGGCCGATTCAGACCCAGAACATTGTCGATGAAGATCGGCCGGTCCCAATCCTGATCGGTGAAGCCGTAGGTCTTCGGGTCCAGTTCGGGATGCGGGACCGGCTTCTGCAGGCCCAGGGGATCGAGTTCCGCCTCCAGGTGACCGCGCACCCGGTGCGAGCGGATCAGCATCAGAGCCCGGATGCTGTCCAGCACGGCGCGTCGCAGTTGCTCTTCGTCCAGCGGACCTGCGGCCGGGCGCCGGTCGGTCGCCGTCGTGCCCGTCGGCGGTGGCGCGTCCAGGAGCAGCGCGTCCGCCAGATCGCCTGCGGCTGTGCCGTTTCCGCCGTTGGTCGGCGCCCAGCTGGCCCCCGTCAGCTCGGCCAGGATCGACTTGGCATCGTCGTCCAGATCGGCAAAGAACTGGCTCCAGGAAGCGTCTACCGATCCAGGGTCTTGGCGAAACCGGGTGTAGAGGTTGGCAATGAACTCCGCATTGTGGGCGGCCAGGAACGACGTGTGCAGGGCGGATGTGGTCATTTCGGTCAACGTCGCGCAGACGCGCTGCGCGCCGTTTCCTCCTATTGGTGTGGCGGTTTCGCGCCTTAGGACTACCGTTGTTAACACCGCTCAATGATTGCGGACAACGCGATTCACCGTGATCGGCGCGCCCCCGGCCGTGAGGTGCACGACAGATACTTGGGCATATTGCCCGCTTCGGATGGCGTTCAAGGCGTTTCTCCCGCTGCCTGCGCAGCAGCCGGTCTCAGCGGTGTGTTGACTGCGCCGGCGCCTGTGGTACGCCGGTCGGGCGGGGAGGGGCGCGATGTCGGATGATGTCCGTATCGCCCGACGGTTGCGGATCGTCGGGCGGGTTCAGGGGGTCGGCTATCGGCAGTGGATGGTCTGGCAGGCGCGGGCGCTGGGCCTGGACGGATGGGTGCGCAACCGCACCGATCGGTCGGTCGAAGCCTTGGTTGCCGGTCCGACCGCGTCTATTGACGCAATGATAACAAAATGCAGGCAAGGTCCCGGTCTTGCCCAGGTCCGGGAACTGCAAAGCGAGGGCGCCGAAGATCCGGGCGCCATCGGCTTCAGCGAGGAGGCTACACGATGATCCGCATCCTGGCCGTTATGGCGGATGCCGACCGAGCGGCGTCGGTTCGCGCGATGCTGGATACCGATCCGGTGGAAAGCCTGCATCTGGAGCAGGCGCCGGACCTTGATGCGGCGGCCGCCCTGTCCCGCCGATCCAATTTCGACATCTGCCTGCTGGATTGTTCGGGCCAGCCGTCGCCCAGTGGCGCTGCGCCCGACCTGCTGGTCCGCGCCGTCGCCCACGAGGACCTGCAAGGGCCGTTCCTGACGCTGCTCGACAGCAGCGATCCGGATCTTCAGCGCGTATCGGTCGAAGCGGGCGCGGCCGACGCATTGCCGTGGCCCGAACTCGTGCCGCCGCTGCTGCAGCGCGCCATCCGCTACGGTTTTGCCAGCCGCCAGTCCGAGCGGCAGCTGGCGGCGCTTGCCTTGTTCGACAGCGATACCGGGCTGGCCCGCCAGCCGCTGTTCTGGGAGATCCTGTCCCTGGCGGTGAACCGGGCGCGCCGGAACAGCGACTACCTGGCGGTGATGATGATCTATCTGCCGGGCCTGGCGGAGGCGTCGCCGGTGATCGCGGCCGATGTCGCCTCGCGCATGATCGGCCTGATCCGGGCCAGCGACACGGCCTCGCGGTTCGAGGCCAACCAGCTTGCGGTGCTGGTCGAAGGCATGCCGCGGGCGGACGGGATCCAGACGGTGGCGGAGAAGATCATCGCTGCGATCGATGAGCCGTTTACGGTGGATGGCAAGACCGTTCCCATCCAGGCCAGCGTCGGCATCTCCATGTATCCCACCGGCGCGGTCAGCCCCGAAGGCCTGATCAACAACGCCACCACCGCCATGCTGGACGCGCTGGAGAAAGGCGGCGGCACCTTCGTCTTCGCCTGACCGGCGGGGCTGCATCGCGGCCTCCGGCGCCGGGCAGGTTCGGCCCGTGACCGGTTCCGGGCCGACGGGGCCCCGCCTGGAATGGGTTCATGATGCGGTGGCCCGGCATGTCGCAATGGGCGCCGTTCCCGGTGCCGTCACGCTGATCAGCCGCAAGGGACAGGTTTACGCGGATGCTATCGGCAACCGGGTGATCGGTGGCCCGCCGATGCGGCGCGATACCATCTTCCGGATCGCCTCCATGACCAAACCCATTGCCGCCGCGGCGGCGATGACGCTGGTCGAGGAAGGCCGCATGACGCTGGACGAACCGGTCGACCGCCTGCTGCCGGAGCTTGCGGGCCGCCGGGTTCTGCGGCGGATCGACGGGATGGTAGACGACACGGTCCCCGCTGACCGGCCGATCACGCTGCGCGACCTGCTGACCATGCGCATGGGCCTCGGGCTCCTTGCCGACGCGGCCGACTATCCGATCCAGAAAGCGATCCGCGAGCTCGGCGTGACCGCCGGCCACCCAAAGCCGCCGATCACCTTGGCCCCGGACGCATGGCTTCGCCGGATCGGGCAACTGCCGCTGATGTATCAGCCGGGCGAGCGGTGGCTGTACCGCGATGCTTTCCAGGTCTTGGGCGTCCTGATCGCCCGCGCGGCCGGACAGCCGCTGGAGACGGTTCTGCGGACGCGCTTGTTCGATCGGCTGGGCATGAAGGACACCGGCTTCACCGTCCCGGCGGCCAAACGCGATCGCCTGGCGGCCTGCTATCGCATCGATCCGTCGACCGGCGGGCCGACGCTGCTCGACGATCCCGAAGACAGCCTGTGGAGCCGCGACCCGATCTTTCCGTCGGCCAGCAGCGGCCTGGTGTCGACCGTCGATGACTATCTGGCGTTCGGCCGGATGCTGCTCGACCGGGGGCGCGGTCCGGGCGGGCCGGTTCTCTCGCCGTCATCCGTCGCCTTGATGGTCAGCGACCAGATCACACCGGCCCAAAAAGCGGCATCGGATTTCGGGCCCGGCTTCTGGGACAGCCGTGGCTGGGGTTTCGGGCTGTCCGTCATCACGAAGCAGACACGCGGGGCTGCGCGACCCGGCAGCTTCGGCTGGGGCGGCAGCTACGGGACCGCATGGGCGTCGGACCCGACCGAGGATCTGGTGGCAATCCTGATGACGCAGCGGCACGGTCTGCCCGAACCTGGCGGTATCGAGGCCGATTTCTGGTCCGCCGTCTATCGGGCAATCGACGACGGTGGGGACGCCCGCTAGGCTGACATCGGCGATGGTCTGATCGCCGGCCACGCAGCCTACCCCACGCGACCGGGAGCCGTTCCGATGCCGGGCCTGGAGTATCTGATCCCGTTTCTGGCGGCGACATTGGCGTTCGCCTATCTGCCGGGGCCGGCCATGCTCTACACGGCGGCCCAGACGATCGCGCGCGGCCGGGCCGCCGGGTTCTGGGCGGTTCTGGGCATCCATCTGGGCTGCTATGCCCATGTGGCGGGCGCGGCCTTCGGCCTGTCGGCGGTCTTCCAGCTTGTCCCGGCTGCCTATCTGGCCCTGAAGCTCGCGGGTGCGGCCTACCTGATCTATCTCGGCATCGGGTTGATCGTGCAGCGGCGGCGCCCGACCGGCGATGTGCCGCCGCCGCGGGCACGGCGCAGCGCGCTGCTCCAGAGCATGCTGGTGGAGATCCTGAACCCGAAGGTGGCGATCTTCTTCATCGCCTTCCTGCCGCAATTCGTCGATCCGACGGCGGCCTTTCCGTTGTGGGCGCAGTTCCTGATCCTGGGCACGGTGGTCAATCTGGCCTTCTCCTCCGCCGATGTGGTGGTGGTGCTGTTCGCGTCGACGGTGATGGCGCGGGCGCGCCGCAGCGGGGTCTGGGAACGGGTGGCGCGGATGGTCGGCGGGACGCTGCTTGTCGGCCTGGGCGCCCGGCTGGCGGCGGAGCGGACGCCCTAGCGATGGCCGCGCCGGGGCGATGCCGCGCCGCGGATCTGGGGCTGCGCTTCGGCGACCTGGAGCGCGGGCCGCACAACGCCATCACCGACGTGGCGCCGGTGAAGGTGGGCCATGCCACGATCATCGCCGACGGACCGCGGGTCGCCCGCACCGGCGTCACCGCCATTCTGCCGCATCCGGACATCCTGGATCGGGACTTGTTCGCCGGCTTCCACCGGTTCAATGGCTATGGCGAGATGACCGGCATCCACTGGGTCGAGGAGGCCGGGGTGCTGGCCACGCCGATCCTGCTGACCGGGACCTATTCCGTCGGCCTGGCGCGCGACACCCTGATCGCCCTCGGCGCGGAGCGGGGTCGGCCGGACCGCTGGCATGAGCCGGTGGTGGCGGAGACCTTCGACGGCCGCCTGAACGACGCGCCGG
>JANQIU010000215.1 GCA_028281985.1 Alphaproteobacteria bacterium
CGGCGCACGTTGTCGGCCAGCAGCTGCGCGGTCCAGTCACCGGCCGAAATCCGCACCCGCCGGGACGGGGTGAAGCCGTCCCGCCAACGGGCAATGTCGACGGCGGCCGTTTCCATGTCGGCGGCCCGATCCAGCAGCGACCGGCCGGCTTCGGTCAGCGCATAGCCCCGGGCGCCACGGACGAACAGCCGCTCTTTCAGCGCCTGTTCAAGGGCCGTCATCCGCCGGCCGAGGGTGGCCGGGCTCAAGCCGGTTTCCTGGGCGGCCCGGGCCAGTCCGGCGCCGCGGGCCACAGCCAGGAACAGGCGCAGGTCCTGCCAGTCAAACGTCCATTTCATTTCTGAAATTCATTTTCCGCTTTCATTTCTGGTGCTTATCGCCGTTTCAGCGCGATTCTACAAGCGTTCATCCCGATTGTTTCGGGGCCGCAGATGCCGTCGAACCGGCAAAGAGACACCAAGATGACCACACCGTTTGTCGTCGGCCGCCCCAGGGGCCCCCAGGACCTGTCGGCCTTCTACCCGGAATGGGCCGAACCGGCCTCGGGGTTCGAACTGGAAAAGCAGCTGTGCCGGGACAGCACAGCCAGCCTGGCCGACCCCGACCGAGGGACCGGCCCCCGCCGACTTCTCCAGCGCATCAGGCGTGCGTGGACCAGGCTATGGAAACAGGCGGGCCCGCGCCTGCCGGTCTTCCGACGCCCGACGGTGGATGGTTGACCAGTAGTCGCCGGGCGTTTCGGCCAGGCGCCGGTGCACCAACAGGTCGAAGGCGCTGGAAATCCGGTCGAGATGCGGACGGGTGTAGGGAAAGGTCTGCGCATGGTCGAAGTTATGCCGCATGGCGGCGTTGACCTCGAAGACCAGGAGCCGGCCGTCAGGCCCCACGGTGAAATCGATGCCGAAGAAATCCAGATCGATGGTCCGGGCGATTTCGTGCAGGGCGCTGTATACCCGGGTCCCCAGATGCGCCTCCGGATCGCGCAGGTAGCGCATCTCGGCCCGCCGCGAGGGCAGGTTTTCCGACATCACCCGGTAGCGATCGGCGGAGTGGATCTGCCAGTGATCGCTGGTCAGGTTGGCCACCGGAAAGAAGACGCCGTCGATGAAGAAGGCCCGCGTCTTGTGGAAGAACCCCTTGCGGTCGCGGCAATCGATGTACTCGATCGCGTACAGGTGCACGCCCGCCGGCGTTTCGGCCAGACGCTGCATCAGCGCTTCGCGGGTATCCTCCTTGCTCATGGAATCGCCGGTCTGCGTCCCCGGCAGGCGAACGATCAGCGGGTAGCCGAAGCCGCGCGCTTCCAGGCGATCCGCCACCTCCCCCGGCAGCCCGTCATTGCAGAAGATCTCCGTCCGCGGGAACCGAACATCCTTCAGCGCGCCTAGCCGGCGCGCGTTCTGGGCCCGCGTCGTCGCCAGGACCTTGCTGGGCGGGTTGATCACCGGGATGCCGGGAAAACGGGCCAGGAACTGGTCGATCCGCTGCAACGCCCCGGGGTTCAGGTCGGCACAGCTGACCGAGTTGATGACCAGCCGGAACGGCGGCAGGTCCTCGCAGGCGAGCAGGTTGTCGCCGGAAACGCTGGCCACGTAGATGTTGAGGCGCAGCTTGTTGACCAGGTTCTTGATCGAGAAATGGCCATCCTTCAGCCGCCGCTTGTACCGGTCGGTCTTGGGATCCCGCAGGATCCCATAGAAGCTGTGCTCCACCGACCGGATCCGCATGACGGTCGGCCGGCGGGGCTGTATCCGCCGCGGCGGGCTGATGGGCTTGATCTCCGCCGACCGCAGCAGGATCCGTCGCGCCGCCTCGGTCTCGCCGTCGCGATGGCGCAGCGCCGACAGGGTGCACAGCGCATCGGCATCGGTCTGCACCCGGTCCAGCGCCCCCTCCAGAAGCCGGCGGGCGGCAGCGAACTCACCGACATGGAACAGCCATTCGCCGATGGCGACCGCCGCCGGGCTGTCGGCCGGTACCAACTCCCCGGCCCGCAGCGCGTGCCGCCGGGCCGGCGCCGGGCGCTTGGCCGCGTGCAGGACCTTGGACAGGGCCAGGCGGGCCTCAACATCCGTCCGATTCCGGCGCGCGGCGGCATACAGCTTGGAAAGCAGTTCCCGGTCGCCGGGGAAATCCTGTTCTGCGGGCATGTCGATACCTTGGGCCTGTAGCGGGCGGCGTCAGCCGAGACAGCCGGCGTGCACCCGGACCCGGTACATCAGCCGGGTGCTGACGGGCGCAAATCCGGTCCGGCCGTGGAGCACCTTGGTGTTGTGCAGGAACACCGTCTCGCCCGCCTTCAGATGGAACCGGAACTGGTTGTCGGGCCGCTCCAGCGCGGCGTCCAGGACCGCCATGCCGGACAGGTCGCTTTCGCGCACCCGGCCGCCCTCCTCCAGCGCCGTGTCGATCTGACTGCGATAGTAGCGGATGTTCGGCGCCCCGTTGCGCTCCCACAGGATCGGATAGTCGCCGCGCCCGAACGGCACCCGGGATCGTTTCAGCGTGCGCACCATCGCCGGCCCCAGGGCCGACACGACGTGCTCGACCGGCACCAACAGCGTGTCGCCGCCGTCGGGGTCGGATCGCACCATCTGAAACGCGACGAATTCGTGCGGGCGGCGCAGATAGGAGGAATCCGTATGCAGCTCCAGCGGCCGGTTGGTCCGGCTGTAGCGGGTGACGGCGTTCTCCGACCCGACCTTCTCCGGGTCGATCTGGACCCGGGTGAACGACACCTTGATCCGGCCGTCGGGCGTCAGCACGCGGTCCGCCGGCGCCATGTCGGCGATGGTCCGGCCAAGGGCGACGGTCAGCACCCTTTCCCGGGTCGGCGGCAGTCCGGTCAGGACGACGAAATGCGGATAGCGGCGCAGGCCGTCGGCCAGTCTGGCGGCCAGGTCGCCGACGATGTCGGGATGTTCGGCCGGATCGCCCAGGTCCCGCAACGCGGGATGCACATCCAGGGCGTTCAATTCGGGGCGGGTCGTCAGGTCCAGCATGGCTCGGTCAGATGTAGCGTATCCTGCCGAAGCTAATGTGCGGCGGCGGCCCGGACCAGTGCAAAGAAACCATACCCTAAATCATTAGAAACTATCGTTTTTAGATGCGGCCGGCCGTCAGTCCTCGCCGATCGCGCCCAGGGCGTCGGGCGCCGCGGAAGCGAAGGATCAGATCCCTGCGTACATCCGGCCCGGGTTCAGCAAGTGTTTGGGATCGAAGCTTTCCTTGACCCGGGCGGTCAGGGCCGCCAGCGCCGACGGCTGCGGCTGGAACACCGGTGCCGCCGCGCGGATGGGATCGGGCGCCCGGACCAGGGTGGCATGGCCGCCGACCGCAGCCAGCGCGGCGCGAACCCGGGTTTCGCCGGCATCGCCCTCCGGCGCCGCGACATCCACCGCCAGCCAGATCAGCCCGCCCCCCCAGTCGAGGAGCCCGATATCGTCGGTTTCCGGCCGCAGCAGCGCCTGCAGGATCCAGGCGCCGGCCGATGGCGGCACCGAAATGCGCCACAGAGGCGCGTCGGCGTTGAGCACGGTCAGCGGCAGCGCGTCGCGCAGCCCGCGCCAGCGGTCGGCCGGCGCTTCGGCGTCCAGGACCGTCAGCGACCGCTCCGCCCCCAACCGGCCCGCCCCCAGCCGGCCCGCCAGCGCGGCCTGCCGGTCGGCGACCGAGGCGGCGAAGCCCTCGAGCCGCAGCAGGACCACCCCGGCCCCGACATCGCCAAAGGACCCGGCCGCCAGCCGGCCCGGCAGCCAGGCGGCACCGCTGACCGCCGCCGGTTCCGCCATGCCGGTGGTCAGCAGCCGCCCGGCGTCGGCCAGGTCGGTGTCCGACAGGACCAGGGTAGCTTCGGTTTCCGGGGCCGGCAGAACCTTGACCGTCAGGTGGGTCATCGCCGCCAGGGTTCCGTGGCTGCCGGTCAGCAGCTTGCTCAGGTCGTAGCCGGTGACGTTCTTGACCACCCGGCCGCCGGTCTTGAACACCATGGCATGCCCGCCGACGCCTTCGACGCCCAGGACATGGTCGCGGGCCGCACCGGCGGTCACCCGCCGCGGCCCGGCCAGGTTGCAGGCGATCACCCCGCCCAGGCTGTCGCGCCGCTGCCCGCCCGCAGCATCAGGGTCGCCGCCGGCCAGCAGGGCCGACAGGTCCGGCGGCTCGAAGGCCAGCATCTGCCGGGCCTCGGCCAGGGCGGCCTCGATGTCGGCCATGGGCGTGCCCGGCCCGGCCGACAGCACCAGCTCGTCGGGTTCATAAAGGCGGATGCCGGCCAGCGCCGACAGGTCCAGCGTGTGCTCGGTCTGCATGGGTCGGCCGAACCGCCGCTTGGTGCCGCGCCCGACCAGTTCCGCCGGGGCATCCTCGGAGACCAGCCAGCGAACCGCCTCCAGAAGCTGGTCGTCGGTCTCGGGCCGGAAGGCCTGGGCGCCGCTCATCGGGTGGCCGTCAGGATGGCTGCCCGGGCCAGGGTGGTGCACATGCGGGCCCCCTTTCCGTTGTCATTGGCCGTCCGCTTCAGAACCGGGGGATGTCCGGAAACGGCATCTGTCCGTGATGGATATGCATGCGGCCCAGCTCGGCGCAGCGGTGCAGCCGCGGGAACATCTTGCCGGGGTTCAGCAGGCCCTCGGGATCGAACGCGCATTTCAGCCGCTGCTGCTGCTTCAGGTCGTCCTCGCCGAACTGCACCTCCATCAGGTCGCGCTTTTCCACGCCCACCCCGTGCTCGCCGGTCAGCACGCCGCCGACCTCGACACAGAGCTTCAGGATCTCGGCGCCGAATTCCTCCGCCTTCTCCAGTTCGCCCGGGTTGTTGGCATCGTAGAGGATCAGCGGATGCAGGTTGCCGTCGCCGGCATGGAACACATTGGCGACGCGCAGGCCGAACTGGGCGGACAGCTCGGTCGTCCGGGTCAGCACCTCCGGCAGGCGCCCGCGCGGGATGGTGCCGTCCATGCAGTAGTAGTCCGGCGAGATGCGCCCGACCGCCGGAAACGCCGCCTTGCGACCGGCCCAGAACCGCGCCCGCTCGTCGTCGTCCTCGCTGACCCGCATGGTCACGGCGCCGGCTTCCCGGGCGATCTCCTGCAGGCGCGGGATCAGCGCGTCGATTTCCGCCGGGGGGCCGTCGACTTCGACGATCAGCAGGGATTCCACATCGCGCGGGTAGCCGGCCTGGACGAAATCCTCCGCCGCATGGATCGCCGGCCGGTCCATCATCTCCAGGCCGGCGGGCACGATCCCGGCGGCGATGATGCGCGCCACGCAGTCGCCGCCGGCCTCGACGCTGGGAAAGCCCAGCAGCATCGCCCGGGTCGCCTCGGGCGTGCGCAGCAGCCGCACCGTCACCTCGGTGACCACGCCCAGCAGGCCTTCGGAGCCAGTGATCACGCCCAGCAGGTCGTAGCCGTCGGCATCCAGGTGCTTGCCGCCCAGGCGGACCACCTCGCCGTCCATCAGCACCATCTCGACGCCCAGCAGGTTGTTGGTCGTCAACCCGTATTTCAGGCAGTGCACGCCGCCGGAATTCTCCGCCACATTGCCGCCGATGGTGCAGGCGATCTGGCTGGACGGGTCCGGGGCGTAGTACCAGCCGTCATGGGCCACCGCCTGGGTGATGCCCAGATTGGTCACCCCCGGCTGCACCCGCGCACAGCGGTTGTCGTGGTCGATTTCCAGGATCCGGTTCAGCTTGGCCAGGCCCAGCAGGACGCCGTCGCCCAGCGGCAGGGCGCCGCCGCTCAGCGACGTGCCGGCCCCGCGCGGCACCACCTTGATCTTGTGTTCGTGGCAGTAGCGCAGGACGCGGCTGATCTGGCCGGTGTTTTCCGGCAGCACCACGACCATCGGCACGGTGCGATAGGCGGTCAACCCGTCGGATTCAAAGACCCGCATTTCGTCTTCTGAATCGATCACCCCCTCGCCGGGGACGATGCGGCGCAGCGCCTGGACGATCTCGCGCCGCCGCGCCAGCACGTCGGCATCCAGCTCCGGCATTTTCATTGCGCTTTCCTCCCGTTTCACACACCGTAAACGATTGCCCGCTCCGGTGGAATCGCTTCCGGTTGCCGCACCGGCCCAAGGGTGGCCGGTGGACGGTGGACGGGCGCAACGCGAGGTAGGACAGCCATGTCCCTGGAAACCTGGCTGGCCTTCAGCCTGGCCGCCACCATCGTCCTGGCGATCCCCGGGCCTACGGTCCTGCTGGTAGTCGGCTACAGCCTGAGCCACGGCCGCCGGGTGGCGGCGTCGACCGTGGCCGGCGTCGCGCTGGGCGACCTGGTGGCGATGACGGTGTCGCTGGCCGGCCTGGGCGCGCTGCTGGCCACCTCGGCCACCCTGTTCACCGTGCTGAAATGGGTCGGGGCGGCCTATCTGGTCTATCTGGGCATCCGCCTGTGGCGAACCCCGGTGCCGGAAACCCCGGACACGGCAGATGCGCCCGTCGACGCCGCCACCGGCCGCCGCGCCTTCCGCCAGGCCTTCGTGGTCACCATGCTGAACCCGAAGAGCATCGCGTTCTTCGTCGCCTTCGTCCCGCAATTCGTCAATCCGCACACGGCCAGCCTGCTGGACCTGGCGATCCTGGAGGCGACCTTCGTCGCCCTGGCCGCCTTCAACGCCGCCCTTTACGCCCTGCTGGCCGCCCAGGCCCGCCGCCTGCTGACCGCCCCGGTTTGGCGCCGCCGGCTGAACCGCACCGGCGGCACGGCGCTGATCGGCGCCGGCGGCGCAACGGCGGCGCTGTCGACGTCGTAAGCACGACGGACGTGTCGGCGGCACGGCATGGCAACGCGCCACGGCGTCCCAGCTAAGGGGCGCCATCAGCTAAGGGGCGCCATCAGCTACGGGGGGCCATCAGCTACGGGGGGAACGCCTCGAATTGGGGCAGATCGTCCGTGATGTCGTACCAGGGGGCTTTCGACCCGACGAAGATATGGCTGTCGGGACGCCGGGTCGGCGCATCGTCCAGCGACCCCAACGCCACGTGAATATAGGTCCCGTCGCGGACCACGGAGTACAGGTAGGCGCCGCAGCGACCACACCGAACGTCATGATCGACCGCGTCGCCGACCAACAGAAGCGCGTCGCCCCCCGTAAGCAGCTCGAACTGGTCGTGCACGATCCCGCCAAAGGGCTTGAAGGCAGAGCCGGTCGCCTTCCGGCACCCCGAGCAATGGCAGTTCTGGGCGTATTCGAACGCATCAGTGACCCGATACGTCACCGCCCCACAATTGCATCCGCCGCTTAGCCAGCGAGGCGCGCCTGAGCTCATATTGTGCCTCCATGGTCAGCGGTGATTTGGCGAGTTTACCAGAGATGGCACGAAGAGCCGGCTGAAGATGCGGCGCAGCGCCCCCCATTGGCTGTCGGAATGGCTATCGAGGAGCTTTACACAGCAATCCTCCAACCCGGCGCTGGTTGCGTCGACATCTTCCACACTAGACTATTGGTCGAATCTCAAGACTGAGTTTTCGAAAGACTATTTGGGTTCTGAACCCTTATTCCCCCTAAGTAACTGAGCGCCTGCATAATACGTTTTATATGCTCATCATTTCCTCCAAATGCCCAGTTTAAATGAATCGTCTATGGCAACTCAAATCGGCGTTCCATTTGCATTGACGAGAATAGGATCGAGACCCATCTCGCGGCATTTTCTGAAAATCTCCTCTCCATAGTTCTCATTCATAACTATTATAATCAATTTCTCTTTGGACGCCTTCAAAAGTACCTCCGGAGCCTCGATACTGTGCCCTGCAATAGGAACGAAGCAGCCTTGCTTGTTCGGGTTCATATCGATGCAGAAGTCAATCAATGTCGCGTCAGGATCGATGAGCAGTGAAAATATGACCCCTTTTGTCGCCATACCCCAGATTGCGATTTCCTGACCCTCAGTCTTGGCTTGTTTTATTTGATCTCTGATCGCCGCGATATCTACTGATTCGTCATCGGCATATCGGAGAACTTGATCGACCAACCCGTGTTCACCCGCTGGCCCCCACGGCAGTGCTTTGACCTGCTCGCTCCGCGCTTCCATCCATCGATACTGGGAGCCAAATCCCAATCGAGTTGCTCTCGGCTCAAATCCCGCGCGCCGAAGTGTCTCGGAGAGGCTCCCGCTAGTGAAGTAATTGCAGTGTTCGTAACAGAAGTCCCAAAAAGCGCGGTTTTCGACAATCCAGCTAAGGTCAGGCACCTCAAAGAAACAATGACATGAACCGTAAGCGGTTAGTGCGTTATTGATACATCTCAAGAACGCCACCGGTTCTGGGATGTGCTCGAGGACATGACGACACACAACAAGCGTCGGTTGTTCCATCAATAGGTCAGAGCTGAATTCACTTCTGACCAAGGCCAACCGGCCGTCAAGTTCTTCTTTACTATGGTCAAGTGCTGGATCTATGCCCAGCCCCCTACAATCCGGTTGAACGTCACAGAGCGCCCTCAAAAACTCGCCATTGCCGCAGCCGATATCTACAATCAGACCACCATGCAGGTTGTATTTCTCATTAAGATATTCTGAAATCTCTTGATAGTACATACCCATGACTGTCGAGGGTACAGCGTTGTCATAGTTCTCATCATACAGGATTTTCTTTCGGTCAAATGTTCGATTCCAAGCAAAGCCACAAGACTGGCACACGGCCAATCGAAACTCACCCCTGAAAGCAGCCATGGAGCTTTCATAGGTGCGATGCACATAATTCTGCATTGTCGGCAAGCTATCGCGCCAGACCGAATCTCTTGATGCCGTGCTATGGCAGACGGGACATTGCATCATCTTATTCTGTCCGAATAATTCATGATGTAACCGTGGCTGACAATTAAGCTCAGACAGGATTTTCTGAAGGATTTTTCTTTTCTCTTGCAGAACGCCACTCTCTTCCGACACTGTCGAGTATTATGATCATTTATCATGCTAAGATACAACAAGCCTTTGAGGTCAACCGCGGCTCTTTGCCGAACTCGCACAGAGCCTCGTATCGCTTGGGAGCGCGGCGTCGGCATCAACCCAGCCGCATCCTTCCCCAAAGTAGGAAGGCCGGTCGCGGGGGGCAGACCGGCCTTTTCTCGTGTAGGCCTTAGCACTGGGTTCGACCAAGTGGCCCAGGCGGGGCAGCGCCTTAGCGATCCGGTTGCGCCGGCCCGCATTTGCGGGTGGCTTGCGTTTGCTGGGCACGGTCGGCTCCCTTCTCGAGCCGCCGGGATGCCCAACCCCCGGGCAACGGGCGCGGCTTATGCGGCGCCCGGGCCGGGTTTGCGGACACGCTCTCCTGCCCCTCTCGGAGGGCGAACTGATCTCCCCGGCACGGCTAAGCCGCCAGCCGCTCACGGAGTGTATCCAGCAGCCACCGGCCGGTGGGTCCGAGTGCGCTGTCGCGGCGGCGCGCAGCGTAGATGGTCAGACCGTCGGGCGGCGCCGTGTCGTTCTCGATCTCCAGCTCCACCAGCCGGCCGTCCGCCAGGGCATCGCGGATGATGTGTTCAGGCATGCGGCACCAGCCGAAGCCGGCCAGAAGAAAGTCGAGCCGTCGGTTCAGGTCCGCGAAGCGCCAGAGCCGGGCACTGACCAGGCCGTAGTTCGCGCCCAAGGGCTCCACCGGGTCGGACAGGACGAGCCGGACGTGGGGTTCGAGATCACTGGACCGTACCGCACGGCCCACGGACACCAGGGGATGGCCGGGCGCCACCACCGGTCGCATCACCGTGCGGAAGAGCGGAAAGGCGACGACGTCCTCTGGAACGCCGGGCAGCAAGGTGCAGATGCCGAGCGACGCCGAACCGTCACGAAGGCGCCGGAGTGATCCGCCCAGCCCCTCCGTCGAGAACGAGATGGGCAGGTCGGGGAAGGTCTCGCTCAAATCCCGCAAGGCCCCCGTGAACGGCGCACTCGGCACGAGCGGGTCGATCGCCAGCGTCAGTTCCGCTTCCAGCCCGCCGCTAGCGTTCGACGCCACCGCCTCGAACCGTGCGGCGCCGGCGAGCACCAGCCGCGCCTGATCGACGAGCACGCGCCCCGTATCGGTGAGACGCGGACGATAGCCGGCGCGATCGAAGATCTCCACGCCCTGCATCGCCTCGAGCGAGGCGACCGATTGGCTTATGGCCGACTGCACCCGACCGAGCGCGCGGCCGGCGGCCGAGAAGCTGCCGGTATCCGCGATCGCCACGAGGACGCGCAACTGGTCGAGCGTGAGGCTGCCGATCATACTCCATCTCCTAAACTGATGAATATGATCACAATTTTATCTCTATCGATGAAGAAGAAAAACGGGCTCGATGGCGGCGACGCCGCGGTCCGACGCAAAGCGACCCGCGCCCGACAAGCCCATCATTCAAAGGAAAAGCCGCATGACCCGCCTCCTGATCGTCGAGACCAGCCCACGGGGCGACGCCTCCGTCTCCCGGAACATGGCCCGCCGCTTCTTGGCCGACTGGCGCGCCACGCACCCGGGTGGGGAGGTGGTCGAACGCGACCTCATGGAGACCAACCTTGCCTTCGTCAGCGCGCCCTGGCTTCAGGCCTATTTCACGCCGCCCGAACACCACACGCCAGAGATGAAGGAGGCGCTCGCCCTGTCGGACGAGCTGGTCGCCGAGCTTCTGAACGCCGATGAGATCGCCATCAGCACGCCGGTCTACAACTACAACGTACCTGCCCTCCTCAAGGCGTGGATCGATCACATCGTGCGCAAGGGACTGACACTCGGTCACGACGGGTCCGGCCTCGTGACGGGCAAAAAGGCGACCGTCCTGCTCGCATCGGGCGGCGTCTATACGGAGGGCTCACCGATCGCCACGCGCGACATGGCCACGCCGTATCTGCGGCTGATCCTCAACGTGATCGGGATCAAGGACGTCACCTTCGTGGCC
Organism: Alphaproteobacteria bacterium; assembly: GCA_028281985.1. Taxonomy (GTDB): domain Bacteria; phylum Pseudomonadota; class Alphaproteobacteria; order DSM-16000; family Inquilinaceae; genus JANQIU01. The sequence continues at coordinate 10,879 of JANQIU010000215.1, forward strand.
GGTGGCGGCGCCAAAGCGGTCGATTTGGGTGAGACGACGATGTCCGATTTCGTCGGCAGGCTGGACGGCGAGATCAAGGCGGCGGCCGCATGACAAAGGGTACCGCAGGGGGCGACTACGCAGCCCCCGCCGGCACGAGGATCGGCCACGTGCATCTGCGGGTGGCCGATCTCGACCGGGCGATCGCCTTCTACGAAGGCGTTCTGGGCTTCCGCATGCAAACCCGGATCGGTGACAGGGCCGCCTTCCTCGGCGCCCCCCTCGCCGATGACGACGCGACCGTCTACCACCACCATATCGGCCTCAACACATGGGACAGCAGGGACGGGACGCCGGCCCCCCGCGGGCATACCGGCCTTTACCACGCCGCGATACTCTACCCGAGCCGCGCGGACCTCGCGGACGCTGTGCGTCGCGTGGTCGGTGCGGGCGTCGAGCTGACCGGCGCAACCGATCACGGCATCTCCGAGGCGGTCTATCTGGACGATCCCGACGGCAACGGTCTGGAACTCTATCGCGACCGCGCGCCCACGGAGTGGCCACGCGATACCAAGGGGCACCTGATCATGGCCCTCCGCCCGCTGGACGTCGACGCGCTCCTGGAGCCGGATTGCCGGGGTGCGGGGTGCCGACGGGTTCGTCAGGCCGCTGAACGCCCGTAATGCGCCAATCGACCGTTGCGGCTCGGGGAGTTGCTGAACACATCCCGGACGGCATGAACGCTCGTCGGGTTTCTTCGGCGACAGCGTAGCGCGTTGGACGGCGGATCACGCGGTCTGTCGGTGCGCGTCGCCCCCTTCCGTATGGAAGAGCGGCGGTTCCGACGCGTGTGCGTAGCGGCGCGGGGGATGGCCCGTCACACGCTTGAACGCGACAGCGAAAGCGCTCTCCGAGGCATAGCCGACTTCCGCCGCGATCCGAGCAACCGAGGCCTCCGTCCGGCGCAGTCGTTCCGCGGCAAAGAGCATGCGCCATTGCGTGAGGTAGCCCATCGGCGTCAGGCCCGCGATCCGCCGGAACCGAACCGCGAAAGACGTCCTGGAGAGGCCGGCCCGCGATGCGAGGTCCTGCACGGTCCACGGCCGGGCCGGGTCGTCATGTATGGCCGCCACCGCCCGAGAGATGTGGCGGTCGGCGATCGCCGCCAGCCATCCACCCGTCTCGGGCGGCGCGTCTTCCAAATAGCAGCGCATGACTTGCACGAGCACGAAATGCGACAGATGGGCGATCGAGAGTGCGCCGCCCGGGCGCGGATCACGCAACTCCTCGGCGATCCGGTTCAGCGACCATTGCACGGCCTCCTGCTGCGGGCCCGGGCGGACGACCACGACCGGCGGCAGCGTGCGCAGCAGCATTCCGGCGGCCGGACCCGACAACAGGAAGCGGCTGCCGGCCATGAAGAAGTCGCCGCCGCCGCCATAGACCGCCGTGCCGCCATGCCGAACGGGGGCATAGATCGCCTCGGCATCCTCGCCGAAGGGCGCAATGCGGGCCGACAGCAGGAAGGGCAGCCCCTTGGGAAGGATGACGCAGTCCCCTGCCTGAAGCCGCATCGGCCCTGCCACGCCTTCGACGGAGAGCCAGCAGTCGCCCTTCAGCACGGCGTTGCACTTCAGCCCGGCATGGCGGTCGAACCGGATCGACCAGTCGCCGCCCGCATCCAGTCCGGCCGCCACGCAATCATGCGGGCGGAGCAGTGAGACGATGTCAGACAAGGGGTCCATCAACGGCTTTCTGAACGCTCACGGAAGAATCCTGTACTTGAACATATAGGTCGTTCCACCTGGCGCCGTACATCTCCCGTGACGGCAGAAGAGGAGATGCGCTGTGATCGTCATCACCACACCCACGGGCGACATTGGAGCGCGCGTTCTGGACCACGTGCTGGAGGCCGGAAGAGACGTGCGGTTGATCGCCCGCAACCCCTCGAGCCTGCCGGACGGTCTCAGCCGGCGCGTGGAGGTGGTTGAGGGTTCCCACGCCGATCCCGAGGTGATCGGCCGTGCCCTGCCCGGGGCGGAGCGCGTCTTCTGGCTGCCGCCGGGCAACCCCGACAGCCCAAGCGCCGAGGCGGCTTACATCGAGTTCTCGCTGGCCTTCTGTGAAGCCCTCGGATCCTCAAGCGTGACTCATGTCGTCGGTGTCTCGGCGCTTGGCCGCGGATGGCCGAAGCCCGCCGGCCTCGTCACGGCAAGCCTGCAGATGGACGACATGATCGCCGACACTGGGGTGAACTACTGTTCCCTGGCCTGTGCCTCGTTGATGGACAACATCCTGCGCCAGGCGGGACCGATCCGCGACGACGGCGTCTTCGACCAGCCGACGCCGGGCGATCTGAAACTGCCCCATGTGGCGAAGGCGGACGTGGCTGCCGTGGCGGCAAGTCTCCTCCTCGCACCTGACTGGCGGGGCGTGGCGGAGGTTTCGCTCTACGGACCCGAGGACCTGTCCTTCGCCGAGATGGCCGCGATCATGTCGGCGGTTCTCGACCGGCCGGTCGCGTTCCGGGAGATGCCGATGGAACAGTTCGAAGAGATGATGCTGGCGATAGGAGCGAGCGAAGGCATGGCCCGATCCTACGTCGAGATGCTAACCGCCAAGAACGAGGGTATGGACACGATGGCCATACCCCGGGCGCGCGGCGAGACGCCGACGACCTTCCGACAATGGTGCGAAGAGGAACTCCGTCCTGCAATCGCTGCCTGAACGCGAGCCTCTCGTCCCGTCGGCGCTGAGTCGCACCGTGTTGGGCAGTGAGAAGAGGATAGCCCGAGATGGCCGCAACCCCGTCGTAACCCGGGTGGAGCGGCGATTCTCCCAGCAAAAAGGCCGGTCGCGGAAGGCGGACCGGCCTTTTCTTGTGTAGGTCTTGGCGCTGGGCTTCACCCGGTGGCCCAGGCGGGGCAGCGCCTTGGCGATCGGGTTGCGCCGGCCCGCATGGGCTGGTGGCTTGCGTTTGCTGGGCATGCTCGGCTCCCTTCTCGGGCCGCCATGCGCCGCTTACACCGTTGACGCAGAATCGAAAACGCCGCGCCGACAAGGGCGCGGCGTGCGGCCATTCGGAGCCGGATCGGCGGGGTCAGCCCTGGCGCACCTTGAAGCGCGGGTTGGACTTGTTGATCACATAGACCCGTCCCTTGCGGCGGATCACGCGGCACGCCCGGTGGCGGGCCTTCAGCGTCTTCAGCGAATTGGCGACGCGCATGGCAGTCTCTTCGGTCCGGATCGAAAAAGGCGGTCGCTCGGACCGCCGGGATGCCCGACCCTCGGGCAACGGGCGCGGCTTATACGGCGCCCGGGCAGGGCTTGTCAATCTCCACCGCGGACTTCCCGTGTCCGGTCGGCGTGCAGGTCGGTCAGCAGCGCCTCGATCCGGCTCGACTGCGCCTCCAGATGCGCCAGGCGGTCGGCCATGGCCTGGCTGGCCTGCTCGCGCCGGCGCTCGCGCTCGGCCTCCTCGGCGGCGTGCTCGTCATGGTCGACCGACTGCAGGGCGTTGACGACGATGCCGATGAACAGGTTCAGCACGGCAAAGGCGGTGACGAAGATGAACGGCACGAAGAACGCCCAGGCCAGGGGATAGACCTCCATCACCGGGCGGACGATGCCCATCGACCAGCTTTCCAGGGTCATGATCTGGAACAGCGTGTACATGGACTCGCCCACATGGCCGAACCAGTCGGGGAAGCGGGCGCCGAAGAAGCTCGTGGCCAGGACCGAGAAGATATAGAAGGTCAGCAGCAGCACCCCGGCCGTGGCGCTGACCCCGGGGATGGCCCGCAGCAGCCCGGTGATCACCCGGCGCATGGAGTTGAGCGCCGACATCAGCCGCAGGGCCCGCAGGATGCGGAACGCGCGCAGCACCGACAGCTCGCCGGTGGCCGGCAACAGCGCGAACGCGATCACCAGGAAGTCGAAGATGTTCCAGCCGTCGCGGAAGAACCGGCGGCGATAGGCGACCAGCTTCAAGGCGATCTCGGCCACGAAGATCGCCATGCACAGGTCGTCGGCCCGGCGCAGCCATCGCTCCAGCGTAGGATCCAGCGCCGGGGTCGACAGGGCGCCCAGCACCGCGCCGTTGATGGCGATCACGGTGATGATCGCGATCTGAAACGGCCGGGAGTCGACCAGCGCGATCAACCGGTTATGCCAGGACTGCATGACAGCGGTATCGCCGGGCCGGCCCCTTGGGGTCAAGCGCCGCCGTGGGCCCGCGACCAGCTGTCGGGATCGTCTAGGAAGGCGCGCGCCTGGGTCACCGCATCGGCCGACAGCGACCCGTCGACCGCCGCCACCGACAGCACATCGGCCCAGGCGGCCAGCCCGTGCAGGCGCACGCCGGCCTCGGCCAGCGCCGCTTCGCCCTCGGGGAACACGCCGTAGCGGAAGATCACGAAACAGTCCTGGACGACGGCGCCAGCCTCGCGCAGGGCGGCGACGAAGGACAGTTTCGAGCCGCCGTCGGTGGCCATGTCCTCGACCAGCAGTACCCGGCGCCCGTCGAAGCCGCCCAGCGGCTCCAGCGTGCCTTCGATCCGGGCGTCGCGGCCGAAGCCCTTGGGCTTCTTGCGGACATACAGCATCGGCCGGTCCAGCCGCTCGGCCAGCCAGGCGGCATAGGGGATGCCGGCGGTCTCCCCGCCGGCCACCGCATCGACCGAGTCGGCGCCGACCTCGCTCAACCGCGCCACCGCCATGTCCATCAGCCGCCGCCGCTCGACCGGGAAGGAAATCAGTCGACGGCAATCCACATAGACCGGGCTGACGCGGCCCGAGGTCAGGGTGAACGGCGCCTCGGGGCGCACGAGCACGGCATGGGTGCTCAGCAGGATGCGGGCGGCATCCGCGGCGAGTGCAGGGTCGGTCATGGGCCTCGGGTCAAGCGGCATGGGGACGGGCTGGCTGACGGCTCATAGGCCGACCCGGGCCGGCTGTCGAGCCCGCCTGTCACGGTTTCGCGGCCCTAATCGGGCACGAACAGTTTCCCGGCGATCAGCACGGCCGCAGTGCGGACCGCGACCAGGGTAATGATCGCCGATGCGGCCAGCAGCACCACGATCGCCAAAACCTGGCTGCCGGCGCTGGCCAGATGCTCGTGATAGGCCAGACAGGCGATCGCCAGCGCTGCGCTGGGGAAGGTGTAGGCCCACCAGCTGACGAAGAACGACAGGCGCATGAACAGCGGCGCCATGGTGACCAGCAGCAGGGCGATGAACAGGCCGGAGAACAGCAGCACCCGGGCGAACCCGTCGAACGCGCCGCCGTTGAGCTGCAGATAGGCGGCCAAGCCGATGGCCGGCGGCGCCATCAGGATGAACAGGGTCGGCAGGAACTTCTGCGGAAGCTGGTCGTGGAAGATGATGCGGTAGAGCACGATGGTGAACAGCAACAGCCAGAACACCAGCCCGACGGAGAAGAAGAACCAGGACAGCTCCGGCCAGCCCAGGCGGACGCCGAACACCGGCACCAGGATGTTGCCCACCACCGGGATGAACCAGGCCGGGTTGGAATGCTGGATCTCGATATTGTGGGTGATCCAGCGCTTGATGATGACCAGGGCCAGCGCCAGGTGCCCGGCCGCCCCGACCAGGAACAGCGCCTCGGCGACCGCCGGCGCATGCGGCAGCAGGGCGCCGGCCATCAGCAGGATGCTGATCGATATCGCCGGGAAGAAGTTGACCCGGATCGGGTGGCGAAACTCCGCGCGCACCGCCGCCGGCCGGCGCGCCAGCTTGGTCGCATAGAGCGACAGGACGGCCAGGAAGGCGGCCGCCGCCAGCGCCAGCACGGCCTCGCCGATGGCGCCCGGCCAGCCCAGCACCTCATGCGCCCGCCGCCAGGCCAGGCCCAGGCCGCCCAACCCCATCGCCACGGCAAACAGCGGTACCGGGACATGGGCCAGCCAGTCGGGGGATGCGGCCGGTTTCGTTTCGGCGGTCTCGGCTGTGGTCATGATCCTCGTATGCGTCCTTCTGGCATGAACCGGATACCGCCCTTTATATTAGTTTTCTCTAACTTAATCATGCCCTGTTTCGCTCCCCGTCCTTCCGAACCGGCGGTGTTGGCGACGGGGCGCCTTGCGTTCGCCGGATCCCGGAGCGGCCCAGGCCGCCCGCCAAAGGGAACGCGGGGCGCACGCATCGGCGGAACGTCAGTCACCGTCGGTTGAAACCGTACTCAGGGACTGCTCGATGAACGATCGGACAATGGACCGCCGGTCCAGGGTGCGCCAGGCAATGCTGGTCTCGAACGACTGATAGGCGTGCGCGCGGGATGTTGCCGCCGCGTCGCGAACGATCGGATGCGGGAAGTCGACCGGCGCGGCAAACGGCCCGTATCCGGCTTCCGACAACAGCGCCGCTCCCAGGATCGTGTCGGCCTCGGCCAGGCTCTCGGTCGTCCCCGGCGCATGGTCCTCCTTGCGGGTGATGGCGCCCATCAGCACCGGGGCCTCGTCCCGGGGGAAGCGAACCAGCCTTCGGTCATCGCTCCCGTCCGGGGCGAAGCGGCCGATCGGAACCACCTTCAGAACCTTCTCCGAGAGATCCGATGAATGCAGCGGGGGATGCAGGAATGCCACATCCGTCTGCCGCTGTTCCAGCCTCGCCTCCAGTCCGGCCGTGGTGCCCTCGAAGAGCCGTATGCGGGCCAACGGGTGTTGCTTCCTGAAGCGCATTAGGCATGCGCCGACGACCTGATAGGCGGCCACCTGCGTCATGCCGATGCGCAAGGTCTGACCGAGACCGTCCCGGGCGCCCCGGACCGCGTCGGCGGTTTCTTCGGCCGTATCCAGGACACGCCTGGCACCGTCGACGAATGCCAGTCCGGCGGCGGTCGGCTCCACACCGCCGCGCCCCCGTTCGAACAGCCGGGCGCCAAGCAGGTCTTCGATCCGCCGAAGACGGGCCGTCAGCGCCGGCTGCGTCACGCCGAGGCGATGCGCGGCCCGTCGAAAGTGCCGCTCCTCAAGGAGAACGAGGGCACAGCGGTAGTCGGCAAGAGCAAGCATGTTCGATAAAGGAAATTGATCAAACTTATCGTTCTGTCAATTGGATTTTCTCAGGGCTGGAACGACATGAGGGCCTTCGGGATGGCGGCCGACCAGGGCCGCCGTCCACGGACCCGACCTGATCGCAAAGGAGGGCTCCCTCCTGCCTTCCGCCACGGCAATCGACGTCGGCTCGACGCTACCGCGCTCCGAGCCGCGAAGGAAACCATCCACATGATGCAACTTCTGAAGACCACAGGCCGCGCCCTCATGGCACCGCTACTGGTCGTATCCGCGTCGACCACAAGTCTTCTCGCCGAGGATGCCGTGCCCACCGCGCCCCAGGACTTCCCCGGCTATATGGACTTCGAAGGCCGCTTTCTCGCGGTGCTTTCGGACGCGGACATGGTGGCTTCGGCTTACATGGATGACGACCTGGGGCCGCGCAGCGCGGCAATGCGGGATGAGTTGACCCTGATTCCGCTGACCGACGGCATGCCCGGCGAACCGGTCCGCGTGCCGGTGTCCAATGCGGTGACGGCGTGGCCCTCGCTTCTGGCCCTGTCGCCGGACGGGCGGTTTGCCTATGTGGCCGAAACGGATCTACCGGCGGCCGATGGTATGCAGCGCCGATCCGAACTGCAGGCCAGTCCGACCGTCCGGGTCGTCGCCATCGCCGATGACCTGGCGGCCGAGGTGGTGCAGGAAGTCGCTACCACCGGCCGCGCCATTGCCGCTGCCGTGCGGCCACAGGGCGACTTGCTGGCCGTGGCCACCACGCGCACCGGCACGCCGCAGGTCGCCCTCCTGCCGATCGCCGCGGACGGGCGGCTCGGCGCGCCGCGCATCGTCGACCTGCCCGACGCGGAAGGCGATCCGGCCGATCTCAAATGGAACCCGAACGGGACGGTTCTTGCCATCACCATACCGGAGGCGAATGCCGCCCGGTTCTATCGTCTCGACGACGGTGTACTCGCCGCGCACGGCAACCCGGTGGTGACGGGGAAGCTGGCCGGCGTCGGCCACTGGACGCCGGATGGCCGGCATTTCTTCGTCACCAACCTGCACTGGGGCAGCGACGTGCTGGATGGCGCGGCGGGGTCGCAGATCAGCACGCTGATGGCGATCCGCGTCGCTCCGGCGGCGGAGGCCGAGCCGCGCCACGTCATCGTCGCCGCGGCGGCGATGGGCGCGTCGGCGGAAGAGTTCGCCATTTCCCCGGACGGAAGCGCCCTCGTGACGCTGAATATGGAGCGCTCGTTTCTGACCCCCGACGATCCGCGGCTGACCTACCATTCCTCCCTGACCCTGATGTCATGGGATGCGGACGGCGAGCGGTTGGTCACGCATGGGACGTTCCCGTTCGAAGGTATCCTGCCGGAGGGGATCACCTTCGATGCTTCCGGCCGGTTCCTCGCGGTGGCGAACTTCGCGCACGCCAATCCCGGCCGGCCGATCGAGGAAACGACCGTCGACTTCTGGCGTCTGGTCGACGGCCCCCAACCGCTGTTGGTACAGATGGATGTGCGGCTTCCGGTGATGCGCGGCGCCCATGTGGTGAAGGTCCAGCCTCAATGATACCGGCTCGTCCGCTTCGGCAGGTAGCCCCCACCATCGGAGCACCAAGATGAGATTTCGACTTCTCGGCCGGACCGGCCTGTACGTTTCCGAAATCGCGCTCGGCACCATGACCTGGGGTGGCGAAGGCTTCTGGCAGTCGATCGGCGACCTGCAGCTCGACGCGGCCAAAGGCCAGCTCAAGGCCGCCGTCGATGCCGGGGTCAATCTGATCGACACGGCGGATGTCTACTCTTCCGGCCGGTCGGAACAGATCCTGGGCCAGGCGATCAAGGATCTGGGCCTGTCGCGCGAAAGCCTGGTGATCGCCACCAAGGCCCGCGGCCGCACCGGCGAGGGCGTCAACCAGGTCGGCCTGACCCGGAGCCACCTGATGTATGCGGTGGATGCCAGCCTGTCCCGGCTGGGGGTGGACCATATCGACCTCTACCAGGTGCACGGGATCGACCCGATCACGCCGTTGGACGAAACCGTGGCGGCGCTCGACGCCCTGGTGCGGTCCGGCAAGGTCCGGCATGTGGGTCTGTGCAACTTCCCGGCCTGGGAGATCATGCGGGCGCTGGGCCTGTCGGAACGGCGGGACCTGGCCCGGTTCGAAAGCATCCAGGCCTACTACTCGATCGCCGGCCGCGACCTGGAGCGCGAAGTGGTGCCGCTGGCCGAACACCAGGAGCTGGGCATCCTGGTGTGGAGCCCCCTGGCCGGCGGCCTCTTGTCCGGCAAGTTCAGCCGCGACGCCGAAGGGCCGGACGGCGCCCGCCGGTCGGGCTTCGACTTCCCGCCGGTGGACCGGGACCGGACCTTTGCCTGTGTGGATGCCATGCGGGCGATCAGCGACCGGCACGGGGTGTCGGTGGCCCGGGTGGCGCTGGCCTGGGTGCTGTCGCGCCGGCACGTCACCAGCGTGATCATCGGCGCCCGCACGGCCGAGCAGCTGGAGGACAATCTGGCGGCCGCCGACCTGGCCCTGACCGCGGAGGATATCGAGGCGCTCGACGCCGTCTCCGCCCTGCCGCCGGAATACCCGGGCTGGATGGTGACCTTCCAGGCGGGCGACCGCTATCCACGGGACTAACCGATTAGGGATACCTGCATGATGCAGATCCCGACGGGCTGACCGCCGCCGCTTCGGTCGCCGTGGCGGTCGGTTGGCCGGCCGCTGGATCGGGTTCTTCCAGGTCTTCTACAGGGATCCTGCCCTACCGCCCGGCAGGGGACTCCCATTGACTCCCCTGAAAAGAACAAATATAGAACATTAGTGATGACTGCGTTGCCCGATCCCGCCCCGACTGCCGACAAGGCGGCCCGCCTGGCCACCTTGGCGGCGCGTGTGCGGGCGATCGAAGGCATCGGCGCCGGCAGCACCGCCGGCGTCTTGCCGCTGGGCCTGCCGATGATGGACGCCGCCCTGCCCGACGGCGGTCTGCCGCTGGGCTGCCTGCACGAGATCGAAGCCCGCGTCGGAGAGGCGGCCGGGCCGCCCGCCGACGGCGCAGCCACCGCCTTTGCCGCTGTGCTGCTGGCGCGCATCGCCCGCCACCGATCGCGGCCGGTCTTGTGGATCGCCCCGGATGACAGCCTGTATCCGCCCGGCCTGGCGGCTTTCGGGCTGTCGCCCGAACACCTGCTGACCGCCCGCATCCGTCGC
>JANQIU010000277.1 GCA_028281985.1 Alphaproteobacteria bacterium
CCGGGTGATCACCATCGGCGGCCGCTACCTCCTGAAGGTGCGGGCTGGTGACGTCGAAGTGAAGGTGAAGGCGGGGCGCAGCGAAAAACCGGCCGAACACATGCATCTGGAAGCCCCGTACGACGCCCTGGTCCTGTTCCGGGACGGCAACCGGATCCCCTGGTCGGAAAACCAGCCCGAAGACAAAGAGGCGGTGCCACAATGGACTTCGATGTCAGTGTAGTCGGTCTTTACATCCTCGATGTTCTTGGTCGGCCGGTCGAACGCATTCCCGACAAAGGAAATGTCGAATTCATCGATCAGATCCGGCTGACGGTGGCGGGCACGGCGGGCGGCACGGTCGTCGATTGCGCCAAGCTGGGCCTCAAGGCACGCGCCGTCGGCGCCGTCGGCGCCGATGAGAAGGCGGATTTCGTCCTGGCAACGCTCCAGGGCTTCGGTATCGATACCGAGCTTATGCAGCGCCTGCCCGGCGTGCCGACCTCGGCCACGATCCTGAACATCCGGCCCAACGGCGAACGCCCGGCGCTGCACGTCCGCGGTGCTTCCGACCATTTCGATGTGGCGCCGGAGACGGACGATGCCGTGCTCGCCCCGCCCTTCGTGCATGTGGGCGGCACCGGCCTGCTGCGCCGGATGGATGGCGAACCGACCCGGCGCCTGCTGGCCGCGGCCAAGGAACGCGGCCGGACCACGACGTTCGACCTGATCGCAGCCACCGCGGAAACGCTGAGCATCGTCGAACCGCTGCTGCCGTATATCGACTACTTCATGCCCAGCATCGAGGAAGCCACCGACATGTCGGGGCGTACCGATCCCCACGACATCGCCAGCTTCTATCTGGACCGGGGGGCCAAAACCTGCGTGTTCACCATGGGGGCAGCCGGCAGCTATGTGGCCAGCGAGGGGGTCCGGGTGCAGGTGCCGGCCTTCGACATCCAGGTGGTCGATACCACCGGCTGCGGTGACGCCTACGACGCCGGGTTCCTGGCCGGCCTGCATGCGGGCTACGACCTTGAGACCTGTGCCCGCTTCGCGACAGCGGCCTCGGGTCTGGTCGCCACAGGATTGGGATCGGATGCCGGCATCGTCAGCTTCGAAGACACGCTGGAGAAGATGAACACCTGGCCCATCAAGCGTTGACGCTGCCGGGCATCGGGAACCGGTTGGACTGGACCGATCGTTCAGGCAGACTGGCGCCGGGGAGAGCACAGGGCATATCGGACGCCGGACAATCGGCCGTCTGGAGCCCCGGTCAGGGGAAACCGGATCCATGCCGCCGCGGACGGCCAGCGCATTGTGGTGCGGGCACCCGAAATGCTCGCATTGCCCGGTCCGGGAACTCGGCCTGTTCGGCGATCTGGATGCCGATGCGCTGGCCCGTTACGAACGCGAGATCGACCGCATCGAGTATGCTGCCGGTTCGGTCATCTATCGCGGCGGGGACGCCGGCGACGCGATCCTGACGGTGCGCGCCGGCGCCATCAAGCTGCTGGCTCCTTCGGCCGACGGGCAGGCACGGATTGTTCGGCTGCTGCGGCCCGGCGACGTCACGGGCCTTGAAGCGATGGTCGGCGAACCCTACGGGCACGAGGCCCAGGCCCTGTGGAGGACCCAGGTCTGCCGGATTCCGGTTTCGACGATCCGCCGCCTGTCGGAAACCGCCCCGGAGGTGAGCGAACGGGTCATGCACGCCTGGCATCACCTTGTCACCCAAGCCGACGATTGGATCGCCCATATCGTCACCGGACCGGCCCGCAGCCGGGTGGCGCGACTGTTGCTGCACGTGGCGGAACCGGCGCCGGAATTCGGCGGGGAAGCTGCCGTCCTGCCGACGCGCGAAGACATGGCGGCGATGCTGTCGACCACCCTGGAAACCGCCAGCCGGATCGTCGTCGAATTCCGCCGCAACGGCCTGATCAAACCGGCCAAGGGTCGACTGGTGACCATCGACCGCGCGGCGTTGGAAACGGTCGCACAGGCCTGACGCCGGTCCCGCCGAAAGGAGCGCTGCCCGTGGAGCCCATCCTGCTGACGACAACCGGTTCGGTCGCCACGTTGACCTTGAACCGGCCGGACAAAGCCAACGCGCTGTCGCTGGACATGTGGCGGGCGATACCCGATCTGGTTCAGACGGTGACCGGGGACCAGGACGTGAAGGTGCTGGTGGTCCGCGGGGCCGGCGACCGGGTGTTCAGCGCCGGCGCCGACATCCAGGAATTCAAGGAAGTCTTCGCCACGCCGGAATCGGCCGCAGCCTACAACACCGCCGTCCGGGCCGGGCAGCAGGCCCTGGCCGATTGCCCGAAACCGGTACTGGCCATGGTCTACGGTCCCTGCGTGGGCGGCGGCTGCGGCGTGGCATTGAGCTGCGACCTGCGGTTCGCCGCCGATACGGCCCGGTTCGGCATCACGCCGGCGAAACTGGGGCTCGCCTACAGCTTCGCCGATACCCGTCAGCTTGTGGATATCGTCGGCCCCGCCCGGGCCAAGGACATCCTGTTCTCCGGCAGGCTGGTTGCGGCCACCGAGGCGATGACCCTCGGCCTGGTCGACCGGGTCGTGCCGACGGCCCAGCTGGCCGACGCCGTAACGGCCTACACCGACCAGCTTTGCTCCGTATCGCAGTACTCGCTGCGGACGGCCAAGGCGACGATCAACGCCATCGCCCGCGGTGCGGACGTCGCCACCCCGGACCTCGTCGAGCAGTTCGAGGCCAGCTTCCAGGGCCAGGACTTTCGCGAAGGCTATCGGGCGTTCCTGGACAAGCGGCCCCCGTCGTTCAGCTTTCGCTGACCGGTTCCATGGCGCGCATCAGGCTGTCGGCGATAGACAGGATCTGGGCCTCGCCGAAATACGGCCCCACCAGCTGTACGCCCGACGGCAGCCCGTCGCGCGCCCAGGGCACCGGAATGGACACGGCCGGTCGGCCGGTCAGGTTGGCCAGGGCCGTCAGGTCGGCCTGATTGACCGGAACCGGCACATCGTGCGCGATCGCCCGCTGCGGTGCCGTCGGCATGATCACGGCGTGAACCCCCATCGCGGCAACCGACTGGCTTAGCGCCTGCGCCAGATCCCGTTTGCGCCGATAGGCGCCGGCCAGCCGCGGTGCCCCCACATCCCGGCCATAGCGCAGAAGCTCGCGAAACGCGTCGGAGAACCCGTCGGGTGATCGGTCCAGATCGGCGGCGTAGTGGCTAAAGCCCTCGACTTCGGCGATGACCAGCCCGTCGCGCCGGCCCCGGCTGGGGTCCCACCCGGGGATCCGGAAGTCGACGATTTCAGCGCCCAGCGACTGCGCGGCATCCAGGGCGCGGTCGAAATCGGATGCGACATCCGGTTCGATGTCCGAATGGACGATTGCTTCCGGGACGCCGAGCCGGACGGTTTCCAGACGCTGCCGGGGGACCAGAGAGGTTCCCCAGTCTTCGGGTATCGGGTGGCTGCCGGCGTCGACCGGATCGACGCCTGC
>JANQIU010000351.1 GCA_028281985.1 Alphaproteobacteria bacterium
AGCCGCACGATCTCCTCGGTGCTGGACAGCCCCAGGGCCATCATCTCCGACGGTCCCGGGCGCGTGACGTCTTTGGACAGCCAGATGCCGCCGGGTTCCAGGCCGCGGCTCAGCATGTCCTCCGAGAAGCTGGTCAGGCGCGCCAGCGACTTCTCCACCCGCGGCCCGACTTCGGTGCGGGACCCGCGACGACGGTTCAACAGGCCGCCGGTGACCAGCCCCTCCAAAGCTTTGCGCACCGTCACCCGCGACACTGAAAGCGCATCCGACATCGCCCGCTCGCTGGGCAGGACCGCCCCGCGGGCCAGCAGCCTGCCGGTAATCGCAGCCTCCAGCGCGCGTTCCAGTCGCCGGTGCAGGGGACGCCCGGTGCCGTCGTCGGCGATCTGCTGCTTCAAATGGTCCAGAAGGGCGTCGGGCGTCATCGGGCCGCCAAATGTGCACAGGGTCCGCTTCTCGGGACGTTCCAGCCATAGCCTGCGCGGATCGAAACGTACAGGTCTCCGACAAGGTGCCGGTCGGGGGCGACGGGCAGCGATGTCTCGGCGTGTGTCACCGTCCACCGGTCTTCGCACGATGTCGCACCCGAGAGTGGTTGACGCCGTCTACAAACGACTTAAGTAGACGCCGTCAACCGAATGGAACCGCCATGCACAACCGCCCACTGACCCGCCTTGCCAAGCGATACGGCCCCTGGGCGCTGATCACCGGCGCTTCGGACGGGATCGGCCGGGATATCGCCGACTGTGCCGCCGCGTCCGGCATCAACCTCGTCCTGGTGGCCCGGCAGCGGGACCGGCTGGAGCGTGTCGCCGGTGATCTGTCGACCCGCTACCACGTCGGTGCACGGGTGATCGACGCCGACCTCGGTGAACCTGGCGCGGCAACGGAGATCCTTAGGGCTACCGGGGATCTAGACATCGGTCTGCTGGTCGCCTGCGCGGGATTCGGCACCTCCGGCGCATTCATCGACGGCGACCTCGACCAGGAACTAGACATGGTCGACGTCAACTGCCGGGCGGTACTGGCGCTGACCCATCCCTTCGCCCGGCGGTTCGCCGAACGCCGTCGCGGCGGCATCGTCCTGATGGGCTCGCTGCTGGCATTCCAGGGCGTGGCACGGGCCGCCAACTACGCCGCGACCAAGGCCTATGTGCAGACCCTTGCCGAGGGCCTGCACCGGGAACTCAAGCCCTACGGCGTCGACGTCCTGGCCGCCGCGCCCGGGCCGGTCCACACCGGCTTCGCCGATCGCGCCGGCATGACGATGGGCATGGGCCTGCGCCCGGAGCAGATCGGCCGCGCCACCCTCGATGCCCTGGGACGGCGGGTGACCGTCCGGCCCGGCTGGCTGTCGAAGCTGCTGGAGGCCTCGTTCATCGGCCAGCCCCGATGGATGCGATCCCGCATCCTGGGGCTGGTGATGAAGGGCATGACCCGGCCGCAGGCGGCGCCGGGCGCAAGCCGGGAGACGGGTCATGCCTGAGCGGCGCAAGCGAAGCCGGCGCTGGCTGGTCGGGGGTGCGGTGCTGGCGCTCGCGGTGCTGCCGATGCTCAGCCTGAATGGCTGCGCGATCTCGACACCGTACCGAACCAGTGACGACGGGACAGTGCCGCCGGCGAACGACACGGTTCTGGTGGTGATCACCCACAGTGAACTGGCCGAAGGCACCGACAGCGAATCGGATTTCTGGTCGAACGTGTCGGCCGTCGCGGACTCGTTGGACGGGCGTCCCGGGTTCGTCGGTTACCGGCTGCGCCGGCAGTTGCTGGGCCGGAACTCCTGGACCATGACCGCCTGGGCCGACGAAGCCAGCCTGGAAGCATTCGTCCAGAGCGACGTTCACCAGACCGCCATCCGCGAAGGCTGGCCGGCCCTGGCCCGCGCCCGCTTCGCCCGGGTGACCCTGCCGCGGTCGGACATGCCGATCTCCTGGGACCGGGCCGTAGCGATCCTGGACGCGCAGGGCCGAGAGTCCGTGAACACCCAGAACCGGTAAGCGACGCCGGTTTGCGCCTTGGCCGGCGGAGACCGATACTGCCGCGAACCGATCGGGGAGCGGCGATACACCGGTATGCCTGCACAGAAGCGCAAGAACTTGCGCGACGCCATCGTCGACGAGGCGCTGAAGATCATCGACGAAACCGGCGTGGAGAGCCTGAGCCTGCGCGAGGTGGCGCGGCGCCTCGGCACCTCGCACCAGGCGCCGTACAAGCATTTCCCCAGCCGCGACCACATCCTGGCCGAGGTCCTGTCCCGGGCCTATGGCGACTTCGCCGCGTTCCTGGACGACCGGCCGAAGACGGGCGACAGCTACACCGATCTGGGCGCCATGGGCCTGCGGTACTTCGAGTATGCCCGGGCGCACCCGCTGCATTACCGCCTGATGTTCAACACGCCGCCGCCCGATCCGGCGGCCCATCCGGAGATGATGGACCAGGCGCGCCACGCCTTTTCCCTGTTGCGGGATGCGATCGCCGACCTGCCGCTGCAGCACGGCGATCCGGACGCGCCGGGCGCGGCCGAGTTGGATGCCCTGTTCGTCTGGTCGACCATCCACGGGCTGGTCAGCATCCTGCATTCGGACCTGATCGGCTGCCTGCAAATCCCGCCGGACGCGCTGGCCCAGGCGATCCCGCGGGTGCTGATGCGGCTCAGTCTTGCCTTGGAGGAAGCCGAACCGGCGCCGACCAGTAGCGGCACGCTTCAAAGCGACCCCTGACCGGAAACCCGGACAGGATCGCCGGAATCGTCCTGGCCGGTGGCCGGTCCCGACGCATGGGCCGCGACAAGCGCTTCTGTCAGCTTTGGCAGCGCACACGCCGTTACCGGGGCAAGGCGAGCAGGATCCCCTGGTCAACGTCAACACCGAAGCGGACTGGCAGGCGGTGACCCGATGGCGGCAGCCCACCCGATCGTCTATCGTAGGGCGCGCGCCGGAAGCGACCCGGGCCGATAACGTCCCGGAGCATGCCAGCGATCCGATGGATCCTGAGCGTGGCTGCGTCGACCCGGTTGCGGACCTTGTCCTGACCGAAAGGCACGGACGACCATGCCGCCATCATCGATGATCGAAGGGGTGCTGCGCCGGATTACCGCCCAGGGCCGCTCGCTGATCGGCCAGTCGCGCCGGAATGCCGACCTGATCGCCGAATGCAAGACGATCGTTTCGACCGCCGGCCAGGCCTCGGGGCTGGCCCGGGCGCGTGACGTGCTCGACCAGTACGCCGCCGCCAACGACGATCGGAAGCTCGCCTTCCTGACCGGGCTGGCCACCCAGTTCGGCCCCGACGCCGAAGCGCTGGGTGCCTGCATCGACAGCTATCTGTCCGGGCATTCGCCGGCCGGCATGCGCGACCTGCACCAGGTATCGGAGCCGGGCGGGGTCGAGGTCATCCGGCGGTTGAACCGCGCACCCGGTGCCACGGCCGATCTTCTGTCCATGCGCACCGACGTCCTGCGGCTGAAGCGGGACAATGCCGAACTAGAGGCCCTGGACCGCGATTTCCGTCACCTGTTCGGGTCGTGGTTCAATCTCGGCTTTCTGGAGATGCGGCGGATCGACTGGTCGGTCCCGGCCGAGATCCTGGAGAAGTTCATCACCTACGAGGCGGTCCACGAGTTCCGCGGCTGGGAGGATCTGCGGCGGCGGGTCGGTGCGCCCGACCGGCGCCTGTACGCCTTCTTCCATCCCTCCATGCCGGCCGAACCGTTGATCTTCGTCCAGGTCGCGCTGACCCGGGACATCCCCCGGGCCATCGCCCCGATCCTGGCCGAGGACCGGGCGACCCTGCCGCCGCAGGAGGCGAACACGGCCGTTTTCTACTCCATCACAAACTGCCAGGAGGGATTGCGCGGCATCGCCTTCGGCAGCTTCCTGATCAAGCAGGTGGTCGAGCAACTGCGCTTCGAACTGGAGGGGCTGGAGCGGTTCGTCACCCTGTCGCCGGTGCCGGGGCTTCGCGCCTGGGCCGAGGACCCGGCCAACGCGGACGGCCTGCTGGCGCCGCGACATGTGGCGGCGATCGCCGCCCTGGACACCAATTGGGCCGGCGAGGGCCTGCCGGAGGAAGCGCGCAGCCCGGCGCTGAGCGAGATCGCGGCGATCTACCTGACCCGGGCGACCCGGTCGGAAGGCGGTGCCCGCGATCCGGTGGCGCATTTCCACCTGGGCAACGGCGCCCGGCTGGAGGCGATCAATCCGGGCGCCGATACCGGCCGGCGCGGCTGGGCCCGGTCCTGGGGCGTGATGGTGAACTACCTCTACGACTTCGCCAGCATCGAGCGGAACCACGAGGCCTACGCCAATGACGGGGCGGTCATCGCCTCGTCCGCCATTCGACGGTTGGGCCGCCCGCGGAAAGAGCGGGGCTGACCCCACCACGACATTCTCCAGCTTGCGCGGAACTGTCACGGGACGGTCATATCTCGGCAACGTGCCTGTTTTGTTGCCCGGTTACGCTGTGCCGTCCGGCAGGCATTCGCCTGCGCCTCACAGCATCAACTGGGAATACGGCCATGAACCGCATCATTGCGTCCGGGCTCGCTGCCGCTGTCGGCTGCACGCTCGCCGCCGGCGCCGCCGCGCAGGAGACGATCGAGATCGACTACTTCTTCTGGAGCCCCGACCGGATGGAGTTGGAACAGCGGCTGATCGATGCCTACATGGCCGCCAATCCCGGCGTGACCATCAACGTCCAGGCGCAGCCGCCGAGCGATTACTGGCCGCGCATGTCGGCGCTGGCCGCCGCCGGCGACCTGCCGGACGTGTTCTACATGTCCAGCGGCTTCATCGAGGAGTGGCAGGGCAACGGCCTGCTGGCCAACCTCCAGCCTTACGTCGACCAGTTGGATCTGTCCGACTACTACACCGGCACCTTCGGCCCGGCCCGCTTCCCCGACAGCGACACCGGCGACATGTACGCCTTCCCGGTCAACTGGGTCGGGCCGGTGCTCTTCTACAATCAGGATGCCTTCGACGCGGCCGGCCTGGACTACCCGTCCGACGATTGGACCTGGGACGAGTTCCTGGCCGCCGCCCAGGCGCTGACCGTCGACGAGAACGGGGACGGCCGCGCGGAGCAGTACGGCTTCTGGGCCTATGGCCGCTACGCCCAGATCGAGCCCTGGGTCTATCGCAACGGTGGCCGGCTGCTGAACCCGGCGGGCACCCGCCTGGACCCGACGCCGGAAGCCGTGGAGGCCCTGCGGTTCGTGACCGACCTGACCCGCGAGCACGGCGTGGCGCCGACCCCGGCGGAGATGGAAGGCATCCGCCAGCAGGACGTGTTCCCCATGGGCCTGGCCGCCATGTGGGTGGACGGCAGCTGGAACGTCGCCAACACCCGCACCGTGGCCGGCGACGACTTCAACTGGGGCATCGCCCTGGTGCCCCAGGGGCCGAGCGCCACCCCGGACACCATGCGCGCCTATACCTGGATCGACATGCTGGCGATGTCCCCGGACACCGAGCATCCCGAGCAGGTCTGGGACTTCATCCAGTTCATGACCAGCGGTGAGCGGGACGCCACCGACTTCGCCGGCGGCATGGTGCCGTCCAACCGGGTCACCGCCGAATCCGACGCCTGGCTGGAACGCGACCAGCAGCCGGGCAACAAGGAGGTGATCCTGCAGCTCGGCGCCATGCCCGGCACCACCAGCTTCACCCAGGGCTGGAGCGAATGGCGCGGCTATGGCCCGGCCGACAGCGGCGGCATGAACGGCGAGCTGGACGAGGTGTTCAACGGCCGCAAGACCCTGGATGAGGCGATGGCCGCCTTCGTCGACTTCGGCAACAGCGTGCTGACCCGGTACTACCCGTAACCCGGACGGCAAGGGAGGGGGTGCCGTCGATGGCGCCCCCCTTCTCCCGGTCATGCGCCGCGCACCGATTACCCCGTATCTGTTCCTGGCGCCGATGGTGGTGGGCCTGCTGGTCTTCCGCGTCATTCCCATCGGCGTGTCGTTCTTCGCCAGCTTCACCCATTGGAACGTGATCGCCCCGCCGCAATGGGCGGGGCTGGCCAACTACCGGGAGATGCTGGGGTCCGCCGATTTCTGGCGGGTCCTGGGCAACACCAGCCTGTTCGCGGCCATGTATGTGCCCGGCGTCATGATCATCGGGCTGGCACTGGCCGTGTTGGTCAACCGCAAGCTGCGGGGGATCACCTTCTTCCGCGGTCTGTTCTTCATGCCCTACATCACCTCGCTGGTGGCGGTGGCGCTGGCCTGGCGCTGGGTGTTCTCCACCCGGTTCGGCCTGCTGAACAACGCGCTGATCGAGGTGTTCGGGATCACCAACCCGCCGGCCTGGCTGTCCGATCCGATCTGGGCGCTGCCGTCGGTGGCGATCGTCTATATCTGGCAGTCGGCCGGTTTCGTGATGTTGCTGTTCCTGGCCGGGTTGCAGAGCATCGACCGCACCCTGCACGACGCCGCCCGGCTGGACGGCGCCACCGCCTGGCAGAGCTTCCGTTACGTCACGCTGCCGCTGCTGTCGCCGGTGGTGTTTTTCGTGATGATCATCAGCCTGATCACCTCGTCCCAGACCTTCGAGGTGACCTACGCCCTGACCCGAGGCGGCCCCAACGGCGCCTCGACCACCCTGGCCTACAGCGTTTTCCAGAACGCCTTCGTCTTCTACCGGATGGGCTATGCCTCGGCGCTGGCCTACACGCTGTTCGCCCTGGTCGGCACTCTGACGCTGCTGAACTTCACCCTGCGCCGCCGGTGGGTGCATTATGGTTGATCGCGCCGGCACGCTGACACTGCCGGCCGTTCGGAGCGGGTCGCTGCGCCGGGACCGGATGGCCACGCAGACGCTGATCTACGTGTTCCTGATCGCCTTCGCCGCGATCACCGTGTTTCCCTTCGCCTGGATGGTGATCACCTCGCTGAAGGACCCGCGGGACGTCTTCCGTATCCCGCCAAGCCTGGTGCCGGGGCTGCTGTTCACCGACCAGCCGCTGGCCAACTACCAGACCATCTTCACCGAGCTGAACTTCGCCCGCTATCTGTTCAACTCGGCCTTCGTGGCCACCACCTGCGCCATCGGGCAGTGCGTGACCTGCTCGCTGGCCGGCTTCGCTTTCGCCCGGATGGACTTCCCCGCCAAGCGCTGGCTGTTCATCGGCCTGCTGGCGACCCTGTTCGTGCCGGTGGAGGTGACGATCATCCCGGAGTTCCTGTTGATGATCCAGCTTGGCTGGCTGGACACCTATCTGCCGCTGATCGTGCCGTCGCTAATGGTCGGCGCCTTCGGCACCTTCCTGTTGACCGAGTTCTTCAAGACCATCCCGCGCGACTACGAGGAAGCGGCGGCGGTCGAGGGCGCCAACGCCTTCCAGGTCTACTGGCACGTGTTCCTGCCACTGTCCCGGCCGGCGCTGGCCAGCCTGTTCGTCGTCGCCTTCATCACCAACTGGAACGAGCTGCTGCGCCCGGTCCTCTACATCACCAACCCGGACCTGCGCACCGTGCCGCTGGCGCTGATGTCGTTCCAGGGCGAGTACGAATCCGCCTGGACGCTGCTGATGGCCGGAGCGGTGTTGTCGATCCTGCCGATGGTGCTCGTGTACCTGGCCGCGCAGCGCTACATCGTCCAAGGCTTCATGTCGTCGGGCATCAAGTAGCCGTTGCCCAAAGTCGCTTTCGCAGCGCACCGGCGTCACAGGCGGAGCTCGAACCAGGCAGGCTGGTGGTCGGACCCGTCGGCGTCCGCGTCGATCCAGGCACCGGTGACCGCCGTCGCCAGGGCCGGCGTGACGAAGCCGTAGTCGAGCCGCCGGCCCAGGCCGCTGGCCACGTCGTCGAAGAACGTGACGCCGCCGGTTTCCTCATGGCCGGCCGCCACCCAGGCGTCGGCGAAACCGTCAACCGCAAGCAGCCGCTGGACGGTTGCCGGCAACGGACCGTGCAAAGCACGCGCGTGCGGCGCCCGCGGCCCGACGATCTGGGTATAGTTGTCGCTGTCCGGCGTCAGGTTGAAGTCGCCCAGCAGGATGGCGTCCGCCGGTACCGGCGGCAGGTTGCCGCCGTCGTCCCAGTGGCCGTCCGGGCCATCGCCCGAGATCACCGGGCCTTCCGCCGGGGCGCCCCGCACCCATGCCAGAAGCTGGTCGATCTGCCGGGCCCGCAAGGTCGGCGACAGGTGATGAAGGTGGGTGCAATAGACCCGGACGGGCCGTTCCGGCACGGCAATCACCGTCTCCAGCGCGCCGAGCTGCAGCGACAGGTGGTTGGCACCGCCGGTCTTCGGCACGTAGAGCAGCAGCCGGGAGGACAGGATCGGCCAGCGCGACAGGATCATGTTGCCGAACTGCCGGCGCCGGTTTCCAGGCGGCCGCCCGGCGGCCAGCACGTCGACCGTCGGCCCGTAAACCCAGTCATGATCCGGCAACCGTTCCCCGATCGCCGCCGCCTGGTCGAAATCGCCGGAGCGGCGGGCGAACCGGTCGACCTCCTGCAGCCCGACGATGTCGGCGGACGCGATCGCATCGGCGATCCGGCCGGCATCGGTCTGCCCGTCCCGCCCGCGGCAGAACTGGACGTTGTAGGTAACGACGCGCATCAACGACGCTCCCGGGCCGGACCGGCCAGCTGCTTGGCAACAGTGGATGGGACGGCGCCGACCGGCGCCTGTGGTCACGGAAGAATAGCTGCTTTGCCGCCGCTGATGCGTGACAATCCCGGGATGATTGGCCCAGTCTAGGCACGCAAGCTCCCCGACTGAGGCAAGGACCGCGACGCGTGGCGGCTTACAAGATCCCAGGATCGCGCAAGCAGGAGATCCTGGCCTATATCCGCAGTGGCAAGGAGATGCACGTGGCCTCCCTGGCCGCGGCGCTGCGCGTGTCGCCGCAGACCATCCGGCGCGACCTGACGGCGCTGGAGCGCGAAGGGATCATCAAACGGGTCTACGGCGGCGCGCTGCCGACCGCGCTGCCGCGCCAGGCCCCGGTCATGGACCGGTCCCAGGTCAACACGGACGAGAAGGCAGCCATCGCGCGCGTCGCGGCCGGTTTGGTCCAGGAACAGCAGCGCCTCTTCATCGGGTCCGGCAGCACCAACCTCGCCGTTGCCCGCGCGCTTGCCGGCGGACCGAAGATCCGTGCCCTTACGACCTTCGTCCCGATCCTGGAAATCCTCGGCGGGGCCGGACACGATGTCGAGGGGACGGGCGGCCACTACGACGCGGCGTTCATGACCTTCCTGGGCCCGGACGTGATCCAGTCGGTAACCGAGCGGATCTTCGACCTGGCCTTCGTCAGCGTGCAAGGCGTCCACGCCGATCTGGGGGTGGTCGAAATGGGCCAGTTCCAGATCCAGTTGCAGCGGGAGATCGTCCGGCGCACGCGGACCTATGTGGTCATGGCCACGGCGGACAAGTTCGGCCAAACGGGCAACTTCACCAGTACGCCGCTGTCGATGATCGACATCCTGATCACCGATCGGGCGCCGTCCCCGGCCTTCCGGGAGCTGCTGGAGGAAAAGGGCGTGGAGGTTCTGTGGCCGGGCGTCGACCGGACGGCCGCCCCTGCACCGGAGAAGCGCCGGGCCGGCTGACTATCGCGGATTTGTCTCAATTTTCTCCTCGGCCGGTTCGTTGATCGCCAGGCCGACATTCATGATCCGCCCCTGGTCATCCCGGACGGCCTCGTCGACGACCACCGCGCCGAACGCCGTCTTGTAGAACGCGACCGCATCACCGGCCCTGTCGATGCCCAGATAGGGTATGACGCCGGTCATCAGTCGTTTCTTGTCGAGCGTGTCCGTCATCCCGCCGTCCTTTCCTGCCAGGTCACCCGTGCGCTCCGGCGAAGGCCGCCTCAAGCGTTGCGATGTCGATCTTGCGCATCTGCAGCATCGCCGCTTGCGCCCGCTCGGCGGCCGGTCGGTCGGCGTCGCCCAACAGGCGGATCAACCGCTTCGGCACGATCTGCCAGGAGAGGCCGTACCGGTCGACCAGCCAGCCGCATTGGCTTTCCTGACCGCCATCGGCGGTCAGCGTGTTCCACAGCCGGTCGGTTTCGGTTTGATCCACCGTCAGGACGGAAATCGACGCGGCCGGGCTCAAACGGTAATGCTGGCCTCCGTTGATGATCTGGTAAGGGGCACCGCCGAGGGTGAAATCGATGGTCAGGGCCGGACCGTCTGGTTCCGGCCGCATGACCGTCTCGACCCGGCTGTCGGGTAGCAGGGAGACGTAGAAGGTCGCGGCTGCCTCGCCATCCTTCTCGAACCACAGACAAGTCCTGACCCTCGGTTCGCCGTCCATGACTTCTTCCCAGATCAGTTGTCCCGCGCCGACTTGGACGCAGGATGGTCTAGTGATCCGACGGTGTCGCAGACCGTTGAAACAGCAATGCGATGTAGCGTTTGAGGTGGTCGACACTCTCCAGCGCGACGGCCGGGTCGCCCGTCGCCTTGGCCAGGATGAAGGCCCCCTGCAGAACGGCCTGGGTGTGCTGTGCCAGGCTGGCCGGGGTCCAATCGGCGGCGACGCCATGCGCCTGCATGGCGGCGGCAATATCGGGTTCCAACGTGGCGGCATGACCGAAGATGCTGTCGGCGCAGGCGTCGCGAATGGCCGGATGCGATCCGTACGCCTCCTGCACCATGGTGCCCACCAGGCAGGTGAACTCGGCCAGTTCGCCCTCGATCAACGCCCTGCGGAAATCGACATAGGCCAGCACGCGCGCCAGCGGGTCTTCCGGCTCGTGATAGGGGGCGGTGTTGAAGAACGCAGACGTCGTTTCGGCCCAGAACCGGGCCGCGGCGACGCCGAGGGATTCCTTGGTCGGAAAGTGATGAAAGAACGCGCCCTTGGTGACATTGGCGGCGGTGCACAGATCGTCGACCGTCGTCGCCGCAAAGCCCTTGGACCGGATGACGCTGCGCGCCGCCTCCAACAGGCGGATCCGCGCATCGCCCCGTTCCGGTTCATGCTTGGTCGGTCTCGGCATGCGATTTTGATACCAATCGGTCGGTATCTATGTCAAGATGCCGTCTGGACTGCTCGAACGAAACGCCCGCCTGACATCCTGATCGCGACAACGATCCGGCCGAACGGCAGAACACCCAAGGGGTGCGGTCGTGATGCAGCGTCGGCCTTGCAACCCCGGATGATGATCGCAGGTTGACCGTTAGCGGGATCCGCTGGCGGTATCCGAGTTGTCTGGCCCCACTGCCGAACGCGATCGGTCGGGAAGCGCGCATGCGATGTGACGCATGTAGATCAACGCCTGACCAACCGCCATTACCAGAAGGCTGGCAACGGCATGGGTGCCGTATCCAATAAGGCTGATGCGGATGGCATCCACCAGACCACTGGTCAGAACCTGCCAGTCCATCACGATCACGATCGGCAACAGGAACAAACCGATCAGGCCGACAAAGCGGAGTGTTTCACCAAGCCGACATGTCCCCTGGAACCGAGGTTGTTGCGAGGCGGTTGCTATCAATTCGGCTACTCCAGCGGAGCCCTATCGGCTCTGGGCTTAGCAATGAAGCGACGAGTCACCCGCATAAGCTGCACCGGATGTCGAACAGCCAGCAAGCCTTGTCCCGTCTTGCTTGTGTGGCCGTCCACGCTGATCGCCGGCGAGCCCGCAACACGAAATGGTTGTCTTTTCTAACGTACCTTTACCACTCTTTAGGGGTTGGTCTCGATAACTGTGTAAGTCCGCTGGCAAGACCGCTTTGCTTCATCGTTCCAATGCAGAGGGATAGACCCCGATGGACATACGCTTTGTGGTGTCCGCAGCGCTGGTCGCGCTCATTGTATTCTTCGCGTACAAACTCGTAACAGATCAAGACGGCGTCGTCGTTGTTGTCGAGAACTTGCCAACGGAGTTTCAGTCTGCCTGTCAAGCAGAGCCGGAAATGTGCCGGTGTGTGTATGAATGGCTGGAATTCGTCGCGAGCAATGAAGAGCTCATGGCCCTGAACACCAGGCTTGTCCGGGAACTTGGCCACGAACCCAGCATCGGCGAGTGGGCCAGTACCTGGCAGACCCACCGATCCCCGCAGGTTAGCGAATGGTTGCGGGAGTCGTTAAACACCATCAACATGCCCTTCTTCGATCGTTGCTTGGACGACCTCTGGGTGGCCGAACAACGTGCGGCTGGAAACCCTGGGCTGCCGACTTTCGAAGAAACCGCCCGCGCACTGCCGGACGGCAACTGATCGACCGATCACGGCCCAACATCCCCCTACTATTGCCTGTCGAATGGTAGGCGTCGGACGGAGGCCGCCTAGCTAGGGAAACTCGAACCTGTACCGGTCCTCTTTTGCCATCGGGCAGTTCCGGTGTAACCAGCGCAGAAAGGTCCCTGCAAACTGCCGCGAAGGGTGGCCATCGGCCGGGCTGTCGAGACGATCGTCGTCCACACGGACGGTGGCAAGCAGACCCCAGTCCCGAAAGCCCCAGTCAACGGAGGCAAACAGGTCCGCAGCCTCTGCCAGGCCCATGACCTCCATGGCGCGGCATACGGCGGTGAACCTTCGGAAACGTATCGCAAGGTCAATATCGAACGGCGGCTCAAGCCGAAGCGCCGTCCTGTAGTCTTCAAGCGCTTCCCGGTACCGGCCGATTTGCATGTTCAGGTCCGCGCGCGCCACGAGCGTACCGTAGCTTTCCGGCTCGATGGCCAAACCGTGATCAAGGTCCCCGATCGCCCGATCCCAGTTCCCGACCGCCGCGTGCAGGCCGGCGCGCCGCACAAGAGCATCCAGCATGTTGTCGAGTTCCATCTCGACCACCGCGTCGATCTGGTCGAAGGCCATCGACCTCAACTCCGCGGCTCGCCCGTCATTCGCCTGCGCCGTCTCCAACGCGGCAAGATCCATCAGGAGACCGGCACGGACAGACATGCCGATCGCACGCACTTCGATTGGCGCATCTTCATCTTCGATCCACGCCGTACAGTTCACCAACCGATCTGCAAGGATCAGCTTCTCATCAAGGCATATTTCAGCGGATTTCGGCGCGTCCCCTTCGGCGTCGACCAGTGAATCTGCTATCGCCATGACGGGCACAAAGGCGAAGGCCGCAATGATCGCGGCAACCGCCACAAAAGCTGCCGCCTGAAGATGCCGACCGTGCGGCGGCCTCGCGCACACTCGCGTTCGCATCCGACCCATAGCTCCCAGAGAGGTGATCCGTTTCTTGCAGAAATGGAGAGTGCTCTGCGTCGACATCTATCCTGATTTGTGGCGAAAGGGTCCATAGAGCAGCTACGGCCAACTCAGTTGAGTATGCCTGTTCGTAAGACCGACATCCTTATCAGAGGCCGGGCACCGGTCGCGTCCAATGTCATGGTGTTTTGGGACATGACGGACGGTCAGGACACGCCAGCCCCTTGCAGCAGAATTTTACCTATGGTGAAATTCTGCCCATGAACAGGCGTCGGATGTGACCGGTGTCGGAGGCGCAGGCTGCGGCATCGACCTTGGGCATGAAGCTGCGGCAACGCCGCAAGCAGGCCGGGATGACGTTGCAGGAGGTCGCCGCCAAGGCCAGCCTTTCGATCGGTTTCGTCTCCCAGGTCGAACGCGACCTGTCCGCGCCGTCGCTGTCGTCGTTGATCGGCCTGGCCGGGGCGCTTGGCGCGCGCGTCGAGGAATTTGTCCGGTCGCCGGACACGCCCGGACCGATCAGCCGGCACCGCCAGCGCGCCACCTACACCACCGGGGGTACGACCGGCGCCAATGCCCCGGCTTATGAGCGGGTCAGCGACGATTTCCCCGGCCGGCAACTCAGCTCCGTCATCATCACCCTGCCGCCGCGGTACACGGCGGAAGCCATCAGCCATGACGGGGAGGAGCTGATGTACGTCATCGACGGACACGTACAGTGTACCATCGACGGCGTGACCCGGAGCCTGAGCCCTGGTGACTCCGTCCATTTCCCGTCGAAACTGAACCACTGCACCAGCAATCCGGAGGACACGCCGGCGCATGTGCTGTGGGTCGGCACGTTGCAGTTGTTCGCCGACGGCGCCCCGCTGGGGGGCGGCATCACCGGCGACGTCCTTGGTGACAACAGTCCGGCAGCCAAGCCGGCGCATGAACCCAGAACAGAGGCATCACGAACAACCGGATCGGGAGACCCGACATGATCGATGTGAAGACCAGCGTTTCGGCCCTGGCCCTTGCCGGCGCCACCGCCCTGCTGCCGATGGCGGCCGGCGCGCAGACCACCCTGCGCCTGGACGAAGTGGCGGTGGGCGAACTGGACCCGGCCAAGGCCACCGACTACGCCGACTCCATCCTGATGTTCAATGCGTACGATACGCTGCTGCTGCCGACCCGGGGCGGCGGCGGGATGGCCCCGCATCTGGCGGAATCCTGGGCAGCGGCGGGAACGACTTTCACTTTCACCCTTCGTGATGATGTGGCGTTCGCCAGCGGCAACCCGCTGACCGCTGCCGATGTGGTGTTCTCCTACGACCGTCTGATCGCGCTGGGCCAGGGTTTCTCCCACCTGTTCCGCGACCATGTCGCCTCGGTCGAAGCCACCGGTGACCGCACCGTCGTCTTCACCCTGAACCAGCCCTACGCCCCGTTCCTGGCCGGCCTGACCCGCTTGCAGATCGTCGATTCCGCCACCGTGCTGGCGAACCTGGAAGACGGCGATTTCGGCGACCTCGGCGATTACGGTCAGGCATTCCTGTCGGCCAATGCCGCCGGCACCGGCGCCTATGCCGTCACCGCGCACAACCCGCAGGAAGAAACCACCTTCGCGCGCAACGACGGCTACTTCCTGCCGTTCGACGGCGCCGCCCCGGATGTCGTGCGCCTGCGCTACGGACTGGAAGGTGCCACGGTGCGCACGCTGATCGCCCGCGGTGAGCACGACATCGCATCGCAATGGCTGCCGCCGGAGATCGTCCGCGGCATTGCCGAAGGCGACGGCACCCAGCTGCTGCTCGAAAGCGGCACCGGCGGCTTCTACATCAAGCTGAACACCCAGAAGCCGCCCCTGGACGACGTGCATTGCCGGCGCGCGCTGGCCTATGCGCTGGACTACGCCTCGGTGCTGGCCCTAGTGCAGGTGACCGACGAGGTCGCCCAGGGACAGCCGGCCAACGGCCCCCTGCCGGTGGGCATGCTGGGGTCGGACCCGGGCCTGGCCTATCCCGGGCAGGACATGGACCGCGCGCAGCAGGAACTGGAGGCCTGCGCCTACGCCCCGGGCGACCACACGCTGGAGATCTCCTGGATCGCCGAAGTGCCGATCGAGGAACGGTTCGCGCTGCTGATGCAGTCGAACTTCCAGCAACTGGGCTTCGGCACCGAGGTCGTCCGCGTGCCCTGGGCGCTGTTCACCGAACGGGCGACGTCGGTGGAGAGCACGCCGCATATCTCGCAGCTGTTCGTCAATTCAACGACGCCGGACCCCGACGCGCTGGTCTACAACATGTATCACTCGACCGTCGCCGGGACCTGGCAGTCGGTGGAATGGCTGCAGAATGACGACGTCGACCGGCTGCTGGAGGCCGGCCGGGCCGAACTGGACCAGGACGCCCGCGCGGCGATCTACCAGGAGTTGGGGGCGCTGCTGGTCGACCTGCAGCCGACGATCTACGCCTACGAGACCCAGAGCGTGTTCCCGGCCAGCAGCCGGGTCACCGCCCCGTCGCTGTCGGACCCGGCTCAGTCCTATCTGGTCAACGGCATGAACTTCATGTTCCGCCATATGTCGGTCGAGTGACCACGGGCATTCGCTGACCGTCCGCGGATCGGGTGTCCGGTCCGCGGACCTTGAGTGAAGGCGGCGCGCATGGGCCCTTCCCTGCTGACCTCGTTGATCCGGCGGCTCTGGATGTCGCTGTTGGTGCTGATCGGCGTGTCGATGCTGATCTTCTGCATTGCGCGCGTGATCCCCGGCGATCCTGCGCGCATCGCCCTTGGCCCCAACGCGACCCAGGAGCAGGTCGACCTGCTGCGCGAGCGTCTGCATCTGAACGATCCGCTGCCGGTGCAGTATGCCGAGTTCGTCAAGGAATCGCTGCAGGGCGACCTGGGCATGTCGCTCTACACCAATCGCCCGGTGGTGACGGATATCGGCGATTTCCTGCCGGCGACGCTGGAGCTGGTGCTGTTCGCCGGCATCCTGATGGTGGCGATCGGCGTGCCCCTGGGCGTCCTGGCCGCCCGCTACCGCGACGGCTGGGTGGACAATCTGGTGCGGCTGCTGTCGCTCGCCGGCGTGGTCACGCCGACCTTCGTCTGGGCGGTGTTCCTGATGCTGGGCTTCGCCTTCTTCCTGGAATGGTTCCCGGTGGCCGGGCGCCTGTCGGAAGGCGTGCCGCCACCGCCGGGGATCACCGGCCTCTACACCCTGGACGCCCTGCTGACCGGCCGCTTCGCCACCTTCGCCGACGCGGTCACCCATATCGTCCTGCCGGCCACCGCCCTGGCGATGACCGGGATCGGCCAGACCGCCCGGCTGACCCGGGCCAGCGTCGCCCAAGCCTACGACACGCCGTATGTCCATATGGCGGAGGCCTACGGCTACCCCGAAGGCCGGATCGCCAGCCGCTATGCCCTGCGCCCGGCGATGATCCCGACCCTGACCATCCTGGGGCTGGATTTCGCCGCCATGCTGGGCAACGCCTTCCTGGTCGAAGCCGTGTTCGCCTGGCCCGGGCTGGCCCGCTACGGGGTGCAGGCGATCCTGCACAAGGACCTGAACGCCATCGTCGGCACCGTGCTGGTGATCTCGGCCTTCTTCCTGATCGTCAACATCCTGGTCGATCTGACGGTGGCCTGGCTGAACCCGCGCATCCGGCTGGAGAACCGGAGGGCGGCCGGATGATCGCCGCCGTGTTCAACAGCCGCGGGTGGTACAAGTTCCGCCGCAACCCGTTGTCGATGGTCGGCCTGTTCCTGGTGGCGCTGGTCGTGCTGATGGCCGTGCTGGCGCCGCTGGTCGCGCCCTATCCGCAGCATGCCGGCGCCTTCGTCGACTTCGTCAACGCCAGCCAGCCGCCCTCCTGGTCCAATCCGTTCGGCACCGACCTGGTCGGGCGCGATGTCCTGAGCCGGGTGATCTTCGGCTACCAGATCTCGCTGATGCTGGGTGTGGTGGTGCTGGGCATCGCCGTGCCGATCGGCGTCGGGCTGGGATTGGCGGCCGGATATTTCGGCGGTGTCGTCGACTACGTCATCATGCGGGTGGTCGATGTCTTCCTGTCGATCCCGCCGCTGGTGCTGGCCATGGCGATCATGGGCTTCCTGGAGCCGACGCTGACCAACGGCATGATGGCCGTCGCGGCGATGTGGTGGCCCTGGTACGCCCGGCTGGCCTACAACATGGCCCGGTCGGAATCCCGCGAAGGCTATGTCCTGGCCGCGGAAGTCATCGGCGCATCGACCCCGCACATCCTGATCCGCGAGATCCTGCCGAACTGCCTGCCGGCGGTGTTCACCAAGATCACCCTGGACCTGGGCTTCGTCATCCTGATCGCCTCGTCGCTGAGCTTTCTGGGCCTGGGCGTGCAGCCGCCGACCCCGGATCTGGGCTCCATGGTCGCGGAAGGCGCGCGCTACCTGCCGGACAACTGGTGGATGGCGGTGTTCCCGGCCCTGGCCATCCTGGTCGCCGTCCTGGGCTTCAACCTGCTGGGCGACGGGCTGCGCGACGTGATGGACACCGACCGGTGAGCGGCACCGCCATCCCTGCGGATGCGCCGCTGCTGCAGATCCGCGACCTGACCCTGGCCTTCGAGACCTGGCGCGGCCCGGTGGAGGTGCTGCATGGCATCTCCCTGTCGATCCGGCGGGGGGAGAAGGTGGCGCTGGTCGGCCAGTCAGGCTCCGGCAAGTCGGTGACCGCGCGCATCGTCGTCGACCAGATGCGCCGCCAGCGGGGCGCGCGCATCGGCGGGCACGTCCGGTTCGACGGTCTGGACCTGCTGGGCCTGAAGGAGCGCACCGCCCGCGCCCTGCGCGGCACCGCGGTGTCGATGGTGTTCCAGGACCCGACCTCGGCCCTGAACCCGGTGTTCACCATCGCCGCCCAGTTCCGCGAGGTGCTGCGCCGCGCCGAACCGACCCTGACGGCCGAACAGGCCCGCGGCCGGGCAGCGGAGGCGCTGTCGCACGTGTTGATCCACGATGCCGACCGGGTCCTGGACTCCTATCCGTTCCAGCTTTCGGGCGGCATGAACCAGCGGGTGCTGATCGCCATGGCGATGGCCAACCATCCCCGGCTGCTGGTGGCGGACGAGCCCGGGACCGCGCTGGACGTCACAGTACAGGACCGGACATTGAAGCTGATGGCCGCGCTGACCGAGGAGCAGCACACCGCCGTCCTGATGATCTCCCACAATCTGGGTGTGGTGCGCGAGTTCGCCGACCGGGTCTACGTGATCTATCACGGCCGTATCGTCGAGCACGCGCGTACGGCCGACCTGTTCGCCGATCCCCGGCATCCCTACACCCGCGCCCTGCTGCTGGCGGTGCCGAAGATCTCCGGCGGCGGCCTGCCGACCGGGCTGCTGGAAGCCAGCGGCGACTTCCAGGCCCCGGCGGTGATCCACCCGGGATGCGAGGAGCCGCCGCTGGACATCGGGGTCGCGGCATGACCGGGGCGATCCTGACCCTGGACCGGGTCGGCAAGACCTTTCTTGCCGGCGGCCGCAAGGTGCAGGCGCTGGACGATGTCAGCCTGTCCGTCGCGCGGGGCGCTTGCCACGCCATCGTCGGCGAGTCCGGATCGGGCAAGTCCACCCTGGGCAACCTGGTCCTGGGCGTGCTGCGACCGACCACCGGCACGCTGGCCTTCGACGGCGACGAACTGCCGGTACGCCGGCCGCTGGGGCTGAAGCGCCGGATCCAGCTTGTCCAGCAGAACCCACTTTCGTCGTTGAACCCCAAACGGTCGGTCGGCGCCAGCCTGCGCCTGGCCCTGGATGTCCACCGACTGGCGCCGACGGCGCGCGAGCGGCGGTCGCGCATCGGCGCCCTGCTTGAGGAAGTCGGGCTGGAGGCGAACCTGGCCCAGCGGGCGCCGGCGGCGTTGTCTGGCGGCCAGCGGCAGCGGGTGGCCATTGCCCGGGCGCTGGCCTGCCAGCCGGACCTGATCGTCCTGGACGAACCCACGTCGGCGCTGGACGTGCTGGTCCAGGCGCGGGTTCTGCACCTGCTGACCGAACTGCGTGCGCGGCGCGGCCTGACCTACCTGTTCATCACCCACGACCTGGCCATCGTCCGCAATCTGGCCGACGGGATGTCGGTGTTCGAGAAGGGCAGGCTGGTGGAAAGCGGCCCCGTCGACGCCGTGTTCCGGGCGCCGAAGCATCCCTACACCGCCCGATTGATCGGTTCGATCCCCGTGGTCACGCCGGAAGAAGCCGCCGTGCGCGATGCCGCCGCCCGGATCGCCGCCGGGACCACCAACGCCGGGGCGGCCGCATGACCCCTCGACCGCCAGAACCCCGGTAACCGGAGACCGCCCATGCCCGACGACCCGTCCGCCCCCAAGACGATCCGCGTCGCCACCGATGTGGGCGGCACGTTCACCGACCTGGTCTATTTCGAGACGGACCGGGGAACCGGCGAACAGGCCGTGCGCACTGCCAAGGTCGACACTACGCCGCCGGCCTTCGAAGAGGGGGTGCTGAACGTCCTGGCCAAGGGCGGCGTCGATGTCGGCACGGTCGACTTCATGGCCCACGGCACCACGGTGGTGATCAACGCCCTGACCGAACGCAAGGGGGCGAAGGTCGGCCTGATCACCACCCAGGGCTTCCGCGACGTGCTGGAGATCGCCCGCGGCAACCGGCCCGACTTCTTCAACCTGAAATACGTCAAGCCCGAGCCCTTCGTGCCCCGCTATCTCCGCCGCGAGGTCCCCGGCCGGATGACCTTCAAGGGCGAGGAGCGGCAGCCGCTGGACCTTAAGGAACTGGACCTGATCCTGGCGGATTTCCGGGCCGACGGCGTGCAGGCGGTGGCCGTCTGCCTGCTGCACAGCTATGCCAATCCGGCCCATGAACAGGCCCTGACGGCGGCGATCGCCGAGCGCTGGCCGGAAGTCACGGTGGTGTCCTCACACCAGATCACTCGGGAATGGCGGGAGTACGAGCGCACCAACACCGCCGTCCTGTCGGCCTATGTGCACCCGGTCGCCGACCGGTACCTGGGGCGGCTGACCGATGGGCTGGGGGCCGCCCGCTTCGACGGCAGCCTGTACATCATGCGCTCCAACGGCGGCGTCGATACGGTCGAGGCGACGCGGCAGATCCCCATCATCATGGTCGAATCCGGGCCGGCCAGCGGGATGCTGGGCGCGGCCGAACTGGGCCGGCGGCTCGGTTTGCCCAACGTGCTGGCGCTCGACATCGGCGGCACCACGGCGAAATGCGCCCTGATCGAGGGCGGCCAGGTCAGGGTCACGTCCGACTACTGGATCGGGCGCAGCCGCAAATCCGCCGGCTATCCGATCATGGTGCCGGTGGTCGATCTGGTGGAGATCGGCAATGGCGGCGGTTCGATCGCCTGGGTCGACGATTTCGGCAAACTGCATGTTGGCCCGCAGTCGGCCGGCGCGGCCCCGGGGCCGGCGGCCTACGGCCGCGGCGGCGACCAAGCCACGACGACCGACGCCAATCTTGCGCTGGGCCGCATCAACCGCGACTTCTTCTGCGGCGGTGAGGTGGTGGCGGACATGGGCGCGGTCGACGCGGCACTGGACCGGCTGGCCGCGCGGCTGGAGGTCGACCGCCGGGAAGCGGCGCGCGGCGTCATCCGCATCGCCAACAACAACATGATCAATGCGCTGAAGCTGGTGTCGCTGAACCGGGGCCACGATCCGCGCGATTTCACCATGATCGCCTTCGGTGGGGGCGGCGGCATGCATGCCGCCGCCTTGGCCGGCGAACTGGGCGTCCGTCGGGTGGTGATCCCGGCGGAAGCGGCGGTGTTTTCCGCCTGGGGCATGATGATGTCCGACCTGCGCCGGGATTTCTTCGTCACCCATCTGGTCGATGCCACACCCGCAGGTCTGGCGGACCTGGCCGCGACCGGACGGGAGGTGGAGCGCAGCGCCCTGACCGCCTTTGCCGACGAAGCCATCGCCGCCGACCAGGTCCGGTTCACCCGCTTTGCCAAGATGCGCTACCAGAACCAGGAGCATTCGGTTGAGGTGCCGCTGCCCGACGGCGACTTCGACAAGCAGGGCGCGTCGGTGGTCGACGCCTTCCACGGGCTGTACGAGCGGGAATACACCTACCGTCTGGACGCGCCGGTGGAGGCCATCGGCCTGCACATCATCGCCACGGCGGAAGTCGGCAAGCTGCAGCCGGTCCGGCTGCCGTCGAACGGCGCGGATGCCGCGGCGGCGGTCAAGGCGACGCGCAACGTCGACTACGCGCTGGAAGGCGTGCATCCGGCCACGATCTACGACGGCGACAAGCTGGCGCCGGGCATGCGGTTCACCGGGCCGGCCGTGATCGAGGAGACCGGCACCACCGTGGTGGTCCACCCCGGTCAGTCGGTGGAGATCGACGACTACCGCAACATCCACATTCTGATCGGCCAGGGGGGCTGACCATGGCAAGCGCACCCCATATCCGGATCCTGTATCTGAGCCCGACCGTCGACCGCGGCGACACCGACGCCCTGTTCGCCGACGCCGCCCGCGACCACAAGCTGCCCGGCACCGAGGTCCATGTCGCCTCGCTGCCGGAAGACGACGGCGGCTTCACCCACATCGAGTACCGGTCGTATCAGGCGATCGTCACCCGCGGCATCATCCGCGCGGTGCGGGCGGCGGCGCGCGAGGGCTTCGACGGGTTCGTCATCGGCTGCTTCTACGACACCGCCCTGCACGACGCGCGGGAGGTGTCGGGCGACATGGTCGTCACCGCCCCGTGCAGCGCCTCCTGCGAGATCGCCGCCAGCCTGGCCAACCGGTTCGGGGTCGTCATCGGCCGGCGCAAATGGGCCAACCAGATGCACGACGCGGTCCGGGACTGCGGCCAGGCACACCGGCTGACCGGGTTCTATCCGGTGGACCTGGGCGTCAACGACTTCCAGACCGACCATTCCGAAACCGAGCGCCGGCTGGTCGCCGCCGGCCGCAAGGCGGTCGAGGCGGATTTCGCCGAAGCGGTCATCCTGGGCTGCACGCTGGAGGTCGGCTTCCATCGCCAGGTGTCGGCCGAGCTTGGCGTGCCGGTGATCGACCCGGCGATCGCCGCCCTGAAGCGGGCGGAGTACGGCGCGCTTCTGCGCCGGCAGTGCGGCTGGAAACCCAGCCGCAAATGGTCCTGCGAAGCACCGCCGGAAGCCGAGATCGAACGCTTTGGCGGTTTCGACACCAACCGGGCCTTCGCCAACCGCATCGCCGTCCCGGCGGAGGCGTGAAGGCCATGGACATGCAGAAGACCGAAGCCCGACTGTCGGCCCTGCGCGCGCGCATGCGCGCGACCGGCGCCGATCTGGTCGCCCTGGGACCCGGGCCGCATATGCAATGGCTGGTCGGTTTCGTGCCCCACGCCGACGAGCGGCCCTGCCTGTTGCTGGTTGGCCCGGAGCGGGAAGCCTTCCTGATGCCGGCGCTCAATGCCGTGGGCAGCCGGCAGCACACCGACATCCGGTTCTTTGAATGGAGCGACGAGGCCGGCCCCGCGGCGGCCCTGTCCGCGGCCTTGGAGCATCTGGGGACCACCGACGCCACCCGCGTCGTCGTCGACGAGAGCATGCGCGCCAGCTTCGCCCTGCTGGTGCTCGACACCCTGCGCGGTGCGGCGCATGCGTTCACCGAGGAGACCAGCGGCGCCCTGCGACAGCTCAAGGACGCGGACGAGCAGGCGGAGATCCGTCGCAACGCCGGGATTGGCGACCGGGCCATGCAGGCCCTCCAGGCCGCCGCCCGACCCGGGATGACCGAGCGCGCCCTGGCTGCAATTGCCCGGTCGGTGTTCGAGGCCGGGGGCGCGGCGCCGCTGTTCACCATCGTCGGATCGGGTCCCAACGGCGCCGCGCCGCACCATCAGACCGGGGCGCGACCCCTGGCCGTCGGCGACGCCGTGGTGGTCGATATCGGCGCGCGACAGGGCAGCTATTCCAGCGACATCACCCGCATGCTGGCCGTCGAACGGCCGCCGGAAGGCTACCCGGAAGTCCATGGCATCGTCGACACGGCGGTGAAGGCCGCGCTGGCGGCGACCCGGCCGGGGGTTCCGGCAAAGTCCGTCGACGCCGCGGCACGCAACCGGATCGCAGAAGCCGGGTACGGCGACTACTTCGTCCACCGCACCGGCCACGGCCTGGGGCTGGAAGGGCATGAGCCGCCCTATCTGACCGCCACCAGCGAGACGGTGCTGGAGGCGGGCATGGTGTTTTCCATCGAACCCGGGATCTATCTGCCCGGCCGGTTCGGCATCCGGCTGGAGGAGATCGTCATCCTGCACGACCACGGACCGGAAATCCTGTCCGGCCTGTCCCGCGACCTGTTCGTCACGCAAGGGGGCTGACGATGCGCGATACCCCGACCACCGACCCGATCACGCTGGAGATCATCCAGAGCGCCCTGCAGGCCGCTGCCGACGAGATGTTCGCGGCCATGCGCAAGACGGCGATGAGCGCGATCATCTACGAAGTCCTGGACATGGGCACCGGCATCACCGACGGGCAGGGCGAACTGGCCGGGTCCGGGGCCGGTATTCCGGCCTTCGTCGGCGTGCTGGACAAGGCCGTGCAGCGCATCCTGGAGATCCACGGGGCCGCCGGCGCCATCGAACCGGGCGACATCTTCGTCACCAACGACCCGTTCTACGGCGGGGTGACCCACCTGAACGACGTGATCATCGCCCTGCCGGTGTTCGCCGAAGGGCAGATCGTCGCCTGGACCGCCAACATCGCCCATTGGAACGACATCGGCGGCATGACCCCCGGCTCCATGTCGACCGAAGCGCGCGAGCTGTACCAGGAGGGCCTGCGCCTGCCGGCGATCAAGCTGTTCTCCCGCGGCGAACCGATCACGCCGGTGATCGAGATCATGAAGGCCAACAGCCGCCTGCCGGACTATCTGGTGGGCGACATGTGGGCCGCCGTCGCCTCGGTCCGCGTGGGCGAGAAACGGCTTTTGGAGCTGGTCCAGAAGTACGGCCGCGCGGTCTTCGTCGAGGCCATGGCGCGCTACATGGACTACGGCGAGCAGGTCACCCTGGCGGCCCTGCGCAAGTTGCCCCAGGGCCGGTTCGAGCTGGCCGAGGAGCAGGACGACGGCCGCATCTTCAACGTGGCGATCGAGATCGCCAACGACGGACTGACCATCGACCTGCGCGACAACCCGGACCAGGACGTCTATTCCGCCAATGTCAGCGCCGACGGCGCCCGCGTGGCGTCGCAGATGATGCTGAAATCTGTGACCGACCCGGAATCGGTCTGCAATGGCGGGTCGTTCCGGCCGCTGAAGGTGCTGCTGCGCGAAGGCAGCCTGTTCGACGCCAAGCCGCCGGCCGCCCACAGCTTCTACTTCGAAACCGAGGTGCGGCTGTTCGATATCATCTGGCGCTGCCTGGCCCAGCACCTGCCCGGGCACTTGTCGGCCGGGCATTTCGCGTCGATCTGCGGCACGGTGATCGGCGGCCCGCACCCGGATACCGGCCGGCACTACACCATCGTGGAACCGGAGCTGGGCGGCTGGGGCGCGCAGACCGGCCGCGACGGGGTCAGCGCCATGTTCTCCGGCTTCCATGGCGAGACCTTCAACTGCCCGGCGGAGATTTCCGAGGCGCGCAACGGGCTGTTCGTCGACTGCCTGGCGATCAACGACGAGCCGGGCGGCGAGGGCGAATGGCGCGGTGGCAAGGGCATTCGCATGGACTACCGGGTCCGGGCCGACGGCAACTTCCTGACCTGCGGCTATACGCGCTCGCGCATCCTGCCCTGGGGGCTGGAAGGCGGGCGCGAAGGCTCGCCCAACTACATCGAAATCCGCCGCACCGACGGGACCTGCGAGCGCATCGCCATGACCACGGGCCTGACGGTCAACCGGGATGACGTGATCCGGGTGGTCACCGGCACCGGCGGCGGCTACGGCGACCCGGCGCGCCGGCCCCGCGGCAAGGTGCTGGACGACATCCGCGACGGCTACATCACGCCCGAACGGGCGCGGGAGGTCTATGGTGTCGAGCCCGACTGACCCCGCGGGCCTCGGCGATCCGGTCACGCTGCAGATCATCCAGGAGGCGCTGACCGGCATCGGCGACGAGATGTTCGCCGTGCTGAAGAAGACGGCGATGAGCCCGATCATCTACGAGGTGCTGGACGCCGGCACCGCCGTCACCCTGCCCGACGGCGACCTGGCGGCCTCGGGCAGCGGCATCCCGACCTTCGTCGGCGTGCTGGACAAGGCGGTCAAGCGCATCCTGGAGCTGCACGGGGCACCGTCGCCGGGCGACCTGTTCGTCACCAACGACCCCTATTTCGGCGGCGTCACCCATCTGAACGACGTGGTGCTGGCCTTGCCGGTGTTCGCCGGAGACACGCTGATCGCCTGGACCGCCAACATCGCCCATTGGAGCGATATCGGCGGGCGCAGCCGCGGCTCCATGTCCACCCAGGCGACCGAGATCTGGCAGGAGGGGTTGCGCCTGCCGGCGGTCAAACTGTTCGACCGGGGCCGTATGGTGCAGCCGGTCTTGGACCTGGTGATGGCCAACTCCCGCCTGCCGGAATTCGTGCGGGGGGACCTGTGGGCCGCGGTCGCGGCCGCCCGCGCCGGCGAACGGGCAGTGCAGGCCCTGGCCGCCAAGTACGGGGTGGCGGTGTTCCGCCAATCCCTGAGGGATTTCCTGGATACCGGCGAAGCGGTGACACGGGCCGGGCTGTGCCGCCTGCCGCACGGCCGCTTCGCGGTCAGCGAGGGGCAGGACAATGGCGAGGTGTGGTCGGCCGAAATCGAGATCAGCGCCGACGCCTTCGTCGTCGACCTGCGCCATGCCCCCGACCAGTCGGCCGGCCCGTACAACACCAGCCGGGACGGTGCGGTCATCGCCGCACAGATGATCCTGAAATCGATCACCGCGCCGGACACGCCGCTGAACGGCGGGTCGCTGCGGCCGCTGACGGTGCTGACCCGGCCGGGCAGCCGGTTCCATGCCCTGCCGCCGGCGCCGCACGGATTCTACTTCGAAACCCGCATCCGCCTGCACGACCTGCTGTGGCGCTGCCTGGCCGACCATCTGCCGGACACGCTGCCGGCCGGCGGCTTCGCATCGATCTGCGGCACGGTCATCGCCGGGCCGAACCCGGACACCGGCCGCCGCTACACCCTGGTGGAGCCGGAAATCGGTGGCTGGGGCGCCAGCCCGGGCCGGGACGGTGTGTCGGCCCTGTTCTCCGGCGTGCACGGCGACACGTTCAACTGCCCGGCGGAGATCACCGAGGCGCGCTACGGCCTGGAGGTCGGCCGGCTTGCCCTGAACGACGAGCCCGGTGGCGCGGGGCGCTGGCGCGGCGGGCGCGGCATCGTGGTCGACTACCGGGTGCGGGCCGACGACACCACGTTGACCTGTGGGTACACGCGGGCGGTCCAGCCGCCCTGGGGCCTGGCCGGCGGCGGTGCCGGCACGCCGAACCGGGTCGAGGTGATCCGGGCGGCCGGCGCGATCGAACGCCACGCCATCGCTTCCGACATCCCGCTGGCGGGCGGCGACACGGTGCGCGTGATCACCGGCCAGGGCGGCGGCTATGGCGACCCGCGACAGCGCAGTGCCGAGGCGATCGACCGCGATCGCCGCGACGGGTGGGAGCGGAACCAGGCGGCTGCCGAATAGGGCCGGCTCCCGGTCGATCCGGATGGAGGCCGAATGCGATGCTGGGGACAGGAGAAGTAGACACCACGCCCGCGCGCCGCGCGATCCGCGACTTCACGCTGGCCGAGGAGAATGCGCTGGTCGGCGATCTGCTGGGTCGGGTCGGCCTCGACGCGGACGCGCGCGATACCATCGGCAGCCAGGCCAGACACCTGGTCGAAGGCGCCCGCCGCCGCATCGCCCGCGGCGGGATGATCGAGCAGTTCCTGCAGGAATACGGCCTGAACAACGACGAAGGCATCGCCCTGATGCGCCTGGCGGAAGCGATGCTGCGCACGCCGGACGCGCTGACCGCGGATGCCCTGATCCGGGACAAGGTGTCGGCAGCCGCCTGGGCGGCGCATCGCGGCCACAGCCCGTCGCCCCTGGTCAACCTGTCGACACGGGGATTGAGCGCGGCCGCCGCCTGGCTCGACCGATCGGCGCCGCCCGACCCGGCGCTGCCCGTGCGCCGGGTGGTGCAGCGGCTGGCCGAACCGA
Source organism: Alphaproteobacteria bacterium (assembly GCA_028281985.1). Taxonomy (GTDB): domain Bacteria; phylum Pseudomonadota; class Alphaproteobacteria; order DSM-16000; family Inquilinaceae; genus JANQIU01. The sequence goes on from JANQIU010000351.1 coordinate 27,319, forward strand.
TCGTCCGGACCGCCGTGGCCCAGGCCATGCGCATCCTGGGCGACCATTTCGTCCTGGGCCAGACGATGCCGGCGGCCATGGCGCGGGCACGACCCTTCGCGGCGCGCGGCTACCGCCTGTCCTACGACATGCTGGGCGAAGCGGCGCTGACCCGCGGCCAGGCCGACCGGTACCTGAGAGCCTATGCCGACGCGATCGCCGCCGTCGCCGGGATTGCCGAGCCGGGGATGGTGGCCAGAAACCCGGGCATCTCGGTCAAGCTGTCGGCCTTGCACCCCCGATACGTGCCGGGTCAGCGGGTGGACGTGCTGTCGACGCTGCTGCCGGCCCTGCGCCGTCTGGTTGCCGCCGCCCACGCCGCCGACATCGCGATTACCATCGATGCCGAAGAGGCCGACCGGCTGGAGCTGTCGCTGGACCTGTTCGATGCGCTGCTGGCCGATCCGGAGACCCGGGGATGGCCGGGCCTGGGTTTCGTGGTGCAGGCCTACCAGCGCCGCGCGCTGCCGGTGATCGACTGGCTGATCGCCCGCGCCCGGGCCACCGGACGGCGGATCATGGTGCGGCTGGTCAAGGGGGCCTATTGGGACAGCGAGATCAAGCGGGCGCAGGAGCAGGGGCTGGACGACTATCCGGTGTTCACCCGCAAGGCCTGCACCGACGTGTCCTACCTGGCCTGTGCCCGGCGGCTGTTCGACCACCCGGACGCGGTCTATCCGCAATTCGCCACCCACAACGCCCACACCATCGCCGCCATCCTGCATATGGCCGGCGACAACGGCGATTTCGAACTGCAGCGCCTGCACGGCATGGGCGAGCCGCTGCACGATGCCGTTGTCGAGCAGGGGCAGGCCGTCAGCCGCATCTACGCCCCGGTGGGCGGCCATCGCGACCTGCTGCCGTATCTGGTGCGACGGCTGCTGGAGAACGGCGCCAATTCCTCCTTCATCAACCAGCTCTTCGACCCGGCCCTGGCGGTGGACGACGTCGTCGGCGACCCGATCGCCGAGCTGGCCCACGCGCCCTGCCGCCGCAACCCGCGCATCCCGATGCCCCGGGACATCCTGGACGGCGAGCGCCTGGGCGCGGGCGGCATCGATCTGGCCAACCCGGCGGCGGTCGCGCGCCTGGCGATGGCGTTGGACGGTCGTCCCGACGCCGGGGCAACATCGATCATCGCCGGTCGGGATCGCACCGGCTCACCCCGCCCCGTCACCAGCCCGGCCGACAGGCGCGTGCTGGTTGGCCATGTGACCGAAGCGACGACCACCATGGTCGACGAGGCGGTCAGCGTCGCCGCGGACCACTGGCCGGCCTGGGCCGGGCGTGCCGCCGGCGACCGGGCGAACACCTTGCGCAGCGCCGCAGACGCGCTGGAAGACGACCGGGACGCTTTCATCGACCTGGCGATCCGCGAGGCCGGCAAGACCCCGGCGGACGCGGTGGCGGAAGTGCGGGAGGCCGCGGATTTCTGCCGTTACTACGCAGACCGGGCCGCCGATCCGCGGATGCAGGACCGGCAGGCCCTGGGCCCGATCGCCTGCATTTCGCCGTGGAACTTCCCGCTGGCGATCTTCCTGGGCCAGGTGTCCGCCGCCCTGGTCACCGGCAATGCCGCGATCGCCAAGCCGGCGCCGCAGACACCGCTGATCGCCGCCCGCGCCGTCCGTCTGCTGCACGCGGCCGGGGTGCCGCCGGAGGTGTTGGCCCTGTTGCCCGGCGACGGCCAGATCGGCGGCGCCCTGGTCGCCGATCCCCGGATCGCCGGGGTCCTGTTCACCGGATCGACCGCCACCGCCCAGGCCATCCACCGCGCCATCGCGCAGACGTCAGACAGCGCACCGCTGATCGCCGAGACCGGCGGCGTCAATGCGATGATAGTCGATTCAACCGCCTTACCCGAACAGGCGGTCCGGGACGCCCTGGCCTCGGCGTTCCAGAGCGCGGGCCAGCGGTGCTCCGCCCTGCGCCTGCTGTGTGTGCAGGAGGATATCGCCGACGGGTTCCTGGAGATCCTGGCCGGGGCGATGGCGGAACTGCGGGTCGGCGACCCCGCCAGCCTGGCCACGGATGTCGGCCCGGTGATCGATGCGGCCGCGCACCGGCGTATCGACGACCATGTCGCCGACCTGGACCGCCGGTTCCGGCGGATCGCCACCGCGCCGCTGTCGTCCGGTTGCGAACACGGCACCTACGCCGCACCGGTCGCGTTCGAACTCAACAGCGTCGACGACCTGGCGGAGGAGGTCTTCGGCCCGGTCCTGCATATCGTGCGCTACCGCGCCCGGGATCTGGAGGCGCTGGTACAGCGGATCAACGCCGCCGGCTACGGTTTGACGATGGGCCTGCATTCGCGGATCGACGAGACCATGCGCCGGGTGCGCGACACCGCCCGGGTCGGGAACCTGTACATCAACCGCAACCAGATCGGCGCTGTCGTCGGCGTGCAGCCCTTCGGCGGCGAAGGCCTGTCCGGCACCGGCCCGAAAGCCGGAGGCCCGCACTATCTGGAGCGCCTGACCCGCCCGGGACCAGCCCCGGAGGCAATGCCGGCCGATCGCGGCGGGGTCGCGGTGATCGGCGCCCCGCCGCCGGCCTGGGATCCGTCGGCGGCACGCGCCGCCCAGCGCACCTGGGCAAGCCAGGACCGGATGGCCGCCCTGCGTCGGGCGGTCGACCAAACGGCTTGCGCCATGCCTGACCTGTCCGGGCTTGATGAGCCGGCGCAGCTGCCGGGCCCGGCGGGCGAGCACAACACCCTGACCCTGTCGGGCCGCGGCATCGCCTTGTGTCTGGGGCCCGACGGATGGCTCGACCGGCAGGTCCTTCGGGCACTGGCCACCGGCAACGCCGTTCTCGCGGCCGTGACGCCATCGGCGCAGGCTGCTGCCGATACGCTTCGCACTGTCTTAGAGGCGTCGGGCGCCCCGGCAGACCTATTGCAGCTCGTCGCCATCGACGACGGCCGCCTTCCCGCAGACCTGCTGATGTCGGCCGATATCGACGCGGTATGCGCCGACCTGGATCCGCCGGCGCAGGCGGCGATACGACAGACACTTGCCCAACGGCGCGGTACGATCGTGCCCCTGGTCCGGTGCCAGGACCCCATCGCCCGCCTGACGGTCGAGCGCACACTGACCATCAACACCGCTGCGGCGGGCGGCGACGCGCAACTGCTGGCAACCGCCTGAGACCGGCTTCGCTAAGGCCCTATGACCGGACGAAGGCATAGGCGCTGTCCCGGGCCGCGGCGGCGGTCACCCCGAAATAGGCCTTGAACTCGCGGCTGAACTGGGACGGGCTTTCATAGCCCACGGCGAAAGCCGCATCGTTGGCGCGCATGTTCTCGTGGACGATCAGGCTGCGGGCCCGGGTCAGGCGCAGCTTCTTGATGTATTGCAGCGGCGTGTCGCCCATGGCCGTCTTGAAAGCGCGATAGAAGACCGGGCTGCTCATCCCGGCCTCCGCCGCCATCTCGTCGACCGATCGTTTCTGTGCCAGGTCGGCCCGAACGCCCTGCAGCACCCGGGCGATCCGGGCATGGCGACCGTCGGCATGCAGCATGGCCCGCAGGACCGAACTCCGGCCGTGCTGGAGGGCGCGATAGAGGATCTCGCGCACCACGCCCGGGCCGAGAACGGCAGTATCGGCAGCATCACACAGGCACGTCAGAAGGCGCGCGACCGCCTCGCGCATGTCGTCGTGCATGCCGACCGGTTCGACGCCCAGCGCGGCGGGGTCACCGCCCGGCCCGCAGCCGTCGACAAAACCGGTCAGTTCGAACAGCGTGGCGACGTCGATGTCGATGAAGACGCCCAGCAGCGGCGCGTCGGCGCTGGCCCAGGTCTCGCACTCGGCGGCCACCGGCAGGCTGGCGACCAGATAGTGGTCCGGGTCGTAGGTAAACACCTGATCGCCGACGTGAAGGATCTTGCGGCCCTGGACCATGATGATCAGGCCGGAGTCATACAGCAGGGGCGCGCGGGCGACCGGCCGATCCGCCCAGAAAAGCTTCACCCCGGCCAGACCGGTCGGGGCAAAACCGCTTTCCTCCAGCCCCAAACGGGCCGCGAGGCGGTTCACCCTCGGCATGCTCTCGCCCATGGCCACACTCCAGCTACCGACACAATTGTGCAATGGAGAAGCCGCTGAGTCGATAGAATCCGCCAGGTTCGATAGGATCAGGCAAAACGATGACGGGATCGGGCATTCGCCGTTCGGGGCAAAACAGTAGTCTGCCGCCACCGAACGACTGGAGACAGCGATGCTCGATCACAGCGATATCCCCGCCGACAAGCTCGACGCCATCAAGACCCTGGCGGCGTTCTGCGTCACCACCCCCTTCCGGACGCCGATCCACAAGACGCCGGCCGATCACGGTGTCGACACGTGGGAGGACGTGTTCTTCCCCTCCGCCGACGGCGTACCGCTTGATGGCTGGTATGTTCCGGCCGTCGACGGCGAGAGCGACAAGCTGATCGTGATGAACCACCCCTATCCGATGAGCCGGTCCGGCTTCACCGGGCATTGGGGCGAACCCTGGAACGTGGTGGACGATCTGGAGATCGATTTCGTCGCCCAGATCGCCCATCTGGCCAAGGCCGGCTACAATGTCCTGGCCTACGACCTCCGCAATCATGGGCGCAGCGGCGCGGCCAATGGCGGCATCTGCGGCGTCGGCCGTTACGAGTGGCGCGACTGCGTCGGCGCGAAGCGCCATGTGGACGCGCATCCGCGCCTCAGCCGGATGAAGCTCGGCCTCTTCAGCCAATGCACCGGCGGCAACGGGCAGTTCGAAGCCATCCACCGGGACCCGGACCTGTTCGACAACGTTCTGTGCATGCTGTCGCCGATGACCCTGTCGATGGTGGCGATGAAACAGGTGTTCGCCGGACTCTATGGCATCGAGGACTACATGGATGCGGTAATCGATGAGGAGCGCAAGCTCGGCGGCTTCACCCACCGGGAAATGGACCCCAAACCTTTCGCGCCGTCCGTCAAGATGCCCGTCCTGCAGTTCCAGGTGAAGGACGACGCCTGGACCGACAACCCCCGTGACGGGCAGGAGATCTTCGACCTGATCGGCTCCAACGATAAGGAACTGTTCTGGATCGAAGGCACGACGCGGCGGTTCGATGGCTACAACTACTTCGGCAGGAACCCGGAAAAGATGATCGCCTTCTTCGATCACCACATGCGGTAGGCAACGCCGCGGGAGCAGACAAGGTCACGGGCGCCAGGGAGGCGTCGTCACACCCGGCGCGCGATCAGGACATGGCACGACGCGCCGAGCACCAGCGGCCGGTCGCGGCCGCCGGCGCGGCGCTCGAAGGCGGCGAGGACGGCACGCTCCACCGTCGCTCGCTCGCTCGGCTCACAACGGGCGATGAGAGACCCTGTGATCGGGTTGCCGACCATGCCGCGCCACATCGCAGCGGGGCTGGGCAGGGCAAGCGTCGCATCGACGACGTGGATCTCCACATCCGCCACGGGAGCGGCCGAGGTGACCTCCTCGGCCAGACCCTCCGCCGTTGCGAGACCGGCCCAGCCGGGTCGCGGCGGCGGATCGGTCAGGCGGGCGGGCAGCGCGGCCATGAGCGGTTCGACCTGGGCCCGCGCCAGCTCATTGTGCTCGGCGCCCCGCCAGACGGCGGTCACCAGGAACCCGCCGGGCCGCAGGGACTCCGCCGCCGCGCGCCAGCCCGAGGGCCGATCGGGGAAGAGGAAGATGCCGAAACATGAAAGGGCCGCATCGAAGGCGGCGTTTTCCAGGCCGAGGGTCTGACCGTCGCGGACCTCGCAGCGGGCATGCGCGCCCAGGGGCGCCAGCGCCCTTTCGGCAAGCGCCACCATCGCCGGCGAGATGTCGATGGCCAGCACCGCACCGCCCCCGCGATCGGCACAGAGACTGGCCGCCGCGACGGCCAGGTCACCGGGTCCGCAGGCGATGTCGAGAATACGGGGTGCGGGCGGCAAGCGGTCTTCGACCATGCGCAACATGGTCCGCGCGACATGGCCGGTCAGCGGCGCGAACAGCTGCGCATAGTCCGGCGCGTGCGCATCCCACATCCGAGCGGTGGCCAAGTCGTCGTTCGCGGATGTCGACATGGGGGCCGTTCCTCCGTCAGCGCCGGCAAGCCAAGCCGCCATACTGTCCGACTAGACCTGCCTCGGGAGGCAGCTAAGCGGGACTGAATGAGCTTTCGCCGCGCTTGCTCCAAGGTCTGCTTTGAGCGCGGTATCGGTCTAATCGAGCGTTGCGATGTAGGCCAGAATGGCCGCGCGATCGCTCGCCGAGTCCAACCCGTCGAACCCCATAGTTGTGCCGGGCACCAGCGACCGGGGCGATCTCAGAAAGCTATCCAGAACAGCATCGCTCCAAATGCCCTCTGTCTCCGCAAAAGACCTGAGCGCTGGCGAGTAGTACTGGAAGCCGTCGTCAGAGGCGATCGGACGACCGACGATGCCGGCCAGGCTGGGGGCAACGGTGCTATCCCTGGATGAGGCATGACACAGGGTGCACTGCGCAAACAATTGCCGACCGAGTTCCACGGGGTCCTGCGTAGCACTCCCCGAAGTTGCCACGGTGTACCTCGCCCGCAAATCCAAGAGCTCTGCCAGCTGCGCCTCCGACAGCGCGTCACGCACATTCAGCATCGCCATTGCCTGCGACCAGGTCATTCGCGCCTCAATCTCGCCGACTGCCCCGCCCAAATGCTGAACGGCCTCTGCATCGATTACGTCACCAACAAGGGCGACTTCCAGCACGCGCATCAGCTCTCCCCGAATAGCGAGAAACTCGTCAAACGCCACAAGGTTCTGCTGCACGGCAACATCCAACATCCGCCGTTGATCGGGCGTGAGGATATCCAGCACCTCTTGGGCAACGGCCCCACGCCGCACGCCATGGCCGGACGCAAGGCGGAGGCTGACAAATCCGAAGTGCTGACTTGGTTTACCTACGACTTCGAAGTCGTTGAACTCCGGTGACCCGGTCGTCCAACTCAGCAGACGCGCCGCAAGATTGATGAGCTCCTGCCGATCCACATCCGGCAGTCTGTTGCGATTGCCCGAGCGCGGGATTGCAATCGGCTCACCGGCGGCATGGCCCGTGCGGATCAGCGCAAGTGTTGATTGCTGTTCCGGTGTCAGGGTCCCGGCGATCTCGCCAAAGCTTTGGGCGATAACGCGACCGAGTTCGGCCTCGGATGCACCATACGTGCTACCGAGCGCCAGGAACTCGGCCTCGTCGACGCGTTCCCCTACAAGGAGCCGTTCCAGCGCACGGTTCATCTGGATGCGCGCATCTTGCGTCTCTCGATACGCCGGTCCCTGTTCATCCAACAGGGCGACCAGCACATCGATTTGGGGTCCTTCGAGAACAGCAAGAGTGTCACGCGCAACATGCGCCCGGGTCACGCTTTGCCCACTCGATACGCGCAGCGCAACGAAACCGAAGAAGTTGGCCATTCTGCCGACCGATATATAGTCGTTATTGGCAGGTGTGCCCGTCAGCCACGTCAGCGTTCTTGACGCGACAGCAATCCGCAATTGTTGTTCGCCGACTTCGTGACCTGAAAGGTCGCGCAGTGCAGGAGCGCCGCTCTGAGCACCGGCTGGCACGGCCATTGCGGCGGCAAGGAGCAACCCAAGGAGGGCTGCCGGCGTTCGCAGAGTCGTTGGCATTTGGCTTCCTTTCGCGGACTGTCCGTCCTTTAAACGACCAGACGCGCGGTTTCCGTCGAAGAACTATTCCCAAAATTCAACCGAGGACATTGGCTTCAGATTCTTAAGTGTCACGTCCTTCAGTACGATCCCGTCCCGACACATCAAAGCACCGTCATCCTGTTTTCGTGCCGCGTATCAGGGTTTTTTCTTTTCCAAGCAGCCTGTTAGCCCGAGCAAAATACTGCTCTGGCGACTGAATGACGTGCCGGCACCTCTGCCATGGGCGGGATGTACTGCGCGGCTAATCGCCTGACAGTGCCGCTCGGGGGTTGAGGGTCAGGCGACTACCCTCGCAGTACAGGCAGAAACAGGTGCTCGACGCACGCGCAGCAATAGCCGGAAGCGCGACTACGCCGTTACCCCCGCCACCGAGCCAAACAATGAGGAATCGCCAAGTGACCGGACAATCGCGTCTCCGCTCCCATCACCAGCACGATGGGCTATCCAGGCAGTCTCGCAAAAATGGTGGCACTGCGCCCAATACCGATTTCAGCAAAGGCGGTATACATCTTCTGACGGATGGTATCCGTCAGAGCCATTTCAAGGGAACGACGTTTCGCGTGCAGTTTTGGTCCGACTTTCGGGTCAGACACATAATCGTCACCCATCATCAGGAATAATTCCATTGGGAAATCACTGTATTGATATTCGATATTGAGTCCTCTGCCTTCCAGGAAAGCTCTCAGTGTCTCAAAATTAAAGTAGTGAAGATGATGTGGCAACGATACCCACCATTCTTTGGGTTCTATCGTCTTTTCCGCCATCTCCTGCAGGGCACTGAAATCATTGGGTATTTGAATCACAACCAGCCCACCCGGTTTCACCAACCTCAGTACGGCGGATAATATGTCAGATGGGTTGGGCGTGTGCTCCAATACCTTCAGCAATAACACGGCATCCCAAGCCTGTTGTTGTTCAGATTGAGCTGAGAACGACTCAATATCGCCCTGCATTACATTGCGATTTTTACCTTTTGCGAAATACACAGCAGTCTTTGAGAGCTCAACGCCGGCAGCATCAAATCCAGATTCATCAAATGACTCGACCAGCTCCCCCAACCCTGCGCCGAGGTCAAGCACACGCGTTCCAGAGTTAAGCGAAACAAGGATATCGATGATATCCTTATGAAAAGTCCGCCTTTGCCACTCCCTTTCCATGCGCTCGTCGTCGCTTTCCTGGAAGCGACGATCATGATCTTGCATGGCCTCGTAATACTCAGCCTCGTACAAATTCAACAGCGATTTCCGATCAGGCATGCTTTCAGCCTTCAAGAAACCAAACTGCGGGTCCCTTACGAGCCCTGACTTGGCGTGACTCACCTGGAACTCCTCTTTAAATCGAACAAATTCGCATCATGAGAACACAGAGGAAATGCGTCTTGGCGAAACGTTTTCCCTCTTGACTGCTAAGTCATTATTGTCGAGCCACACCCTGAACAATAACAACGTATCCCAAAACATCATCTCTTCAGTACAGAATGACCCTGGGCGACGCATGTTCATTGACCCGCCGCGGATATCCTCGAAGCTCAGCGCGCCCTCGATAACGCTCTGCACGCCCCAGGCGTCCATCTCCAAGATCATATCGGTGTGCTCATCCGCATCAAGTGTGTAAGGAACATGTCTCGCCGATGCCTTATGGTCTTTAAAATTAAAGCTAAGCTCATAGCCATATTTGTCTTCGCCATCCTTGATTGCCAGTATGACACGATAGAGTTCGGTGTCGGCGACTTTATCAAGGGCCAAAGAGAAGATTTCCTCAAAGTTATCTTGGACATGATTAAGGTAACGGAAGATCAGCCTGTCAAATGCGTCTTTATCGAAAACAAACTGGCCCATCCATTCATGCACACCTGCAAATACCGCCCTAACGTCTTCCCGATTACGCAAAGCCCTAATCTGGTTATTCATTTCCTCGGTATTTGTGTAAATCGGCTTCAGATGATCAGGCATATCATTCAAATCGATGTAGTCGCCTGGCGCCGGCGTTAACACGCGGAAAGGAAGTTTGTTCTCCTTAGCAAACCCCGGCACATCAATAATTGTTGGTCCAATATATTTATCAGTCTCAGGCAACGACAAAAAGACCATGTCTGAGGCACATGGAACAACGACCTTTGCTCCTGACAAGACACCATAGTTACAAGTACGCCGAAGGATCTTTTGGGCTATCTGCTTGGCGATCTCCATTTTCACATCAGGCGCCATCTCGAAAAACGTTGGGTAGATGGAAGAATTGGGTAATCCCAGCAATGCAAGGTCGACATCAAATGATTGCCCGATATGAGCTGCATCTTCATCAGACAGCATACAGTCGTTCTGGTTGAAAAGAATGTTCTCGCCGTCCTGAATAACGATGGCACTATCTGTTGTGGCCAAATCAGCATAGAGAGAGATGGTCAGGTCATCTGCTATTTTGACAGTCTCACGGTGATCAATCTCGACAAAGTTTTCAAAGCCCATCTTTTTTAGAGTTGGCTTCATGGGATTATTCAGTTCGCCATATTTTCTCATAATAATAGGAATATCGCGACGGAAATGCTTGAGCGTGTCCACGCAATAGTGATCAACGTGATTATGGGAGATGTACAGATAATCCTGATCAACGTAAGTCTCAGGATCTATCGGACATTCCGGAAACTGCCATAAATTGTTACTGATTGGGTTGTATACCCAAGGGTCACCTAAAAGTCGTTTTCCAGAGGCCGTAATGATTTGGTACGACGCATGTGAATAATATCTGATCTTCATTTGCCTTGTCCTTCTGACCCGCTCGCACAAGTGGCCCAATCGTTGCGAGAAAGGTTAACCAATATTACAGTTCTGGTGCGACGACTTTCGCGCAGCGTAAGCCAGAGCCGCAGGAAGGAGCAAGATTGTTTTTGACGCCGGTGATCTACAGCCCGGCAATCTGTGCTGTCTGCAGGTGTTGTAATTCTGGCGCCCGCGCTCGATCAGGACTTCGACTTCCTTGTGCGCATGAAGGGTTTCGCTATCGAGTAGTTCACGCTTGAGCATGCCGTTGAAACGCTCGGTCAACCGAAAGGTGGTCTGCGGGCATCCTGCGCGTTAAGCGGCCGAGCGGGGGATGTCGTCGGCTGGCACGGGGCGCTGGGGATAGCGGTGCAGGCGGGCGTCAGCGGACCCGACGTCCCACCGGGTGGTCGGCTTGGTAAAGCCTCACTACTATTATCATCATTACGCCCGATCGGCGCCGCACCGGTGCCGTCACGAGAGCAGCGGAAGCGCATAGGGACCAACCGCATGAGCGAGCCGGCCCGGATCACCGATCTCCGACTGCCGCCGGTGCAGAGCAAAACGGACGCCATCGTCGCGGAGATCCGGCGTTGGATCATCACCCAGCGGCTGAAACCCGGCGACCGGCTGATCACCGAGAAGGAGCTGATGGAGACGTTCCAGGCCAGCCGGGGCAGCGTCCGTGAGGCCCTGAAGGCGCTGCAACATCAGGGTTTGATCCGCCTGAAGCCGGGGGTCAACGGCGGGGCCGAAGTGGCGTCGATGTCCTATGCCCGGACCAGCCAGTTCCTGCGCAACCATTTCTACTTCCAGGACCTGACCTGGGCGCAGATCTATGACCTGCGCCGGCAGTTGGAGCCGCAACTGGCGGTCGACGTGCTGCCGTTCCTTGATGCCGACGACTACCAGGCCCTGGAGGAAACCATCCGGATCTGCGAAGCCAACATGCGGCCCGGCGGCGATCGGGACGCCCTGCGCCACGCGGAAATCGACTTCCATGCCGTGCTGGCGCGGCGCTGCCCCAACCCGCTGACCCGCTTCATCTGCCGGTTCCTCAACGATCTCATGGGCGAACTGACGGTGACCCGCAACATCGTCGATCCGGGCGGGGAACGCTTCTCGGCCGACAACGTCAACGCGCATCGCCGCCTGTTGGAAGCGATGCGGGCCGGCGACGCCGCGGCGCTGGAGCGGTTGATGGCCGATCATATCGAGGAAGCGGCCTGCTTCGTCTGCGCCCGCGAAGGCGCCGTAGAGGCCAAGGTCCTGCTGTAGGCGCCACCGGGCGCCCTTTTTTGGGATTGCCCCTTGAAATCATCATGATGATTATCATCCTTCCAACCAACGGATAAACGCCGCCACAGAGCGGCCCGGTTTGGCAGGGATAGGCGCACCGTTGAAAAGCTGGCATCACAGCTCGCTGGCCGTGACCGACATCGACCGGGCGGCACGGTTCTATCGCCAGGCGTTCGGCTTCGAGACGGTGTTCGAGGTCCGCGGGATGTCCCGCCAGATCGCCGATATCACCGGGCTGCGGAACCTGCGCTGCGACCTGATGCAATTGCGCGCGCCGGTCGGCGACCATGTGCTGGAGCTGATCGCGTTTACCGGCGACGCCGTTCCGGCCGCCGGCCCGCCAGACGCGCCGGTGCGGCCCGGTGCCGGCCATGTCTGCTTCGTCGTCGACGACCTGGACGCCGCCCTGTCCCACGCGCAGGGCCACGGCGCCCGCCTGTTGGGGACGATCACCGCCTTCGAAGAAGGCCGGGCCGCCTATCTGATCGAGCCGGCAGGCTCGGTCATCGAACTGGAACAGCTCGACGACGGAAGCCCGCCATGAACACCGGCCCCACCCTGGAGCGGTTTCGCCGCATGCTGGAGATGCGCCATTTCGACGAAGCCTGCCTGGAGGGGGTGCCGGGCTTCGAAATCCACGGCGAGTTGCACACCGGCATCGGCCAGGAGGCGATCGGCGCCGGCATGGCGGAATCCCTGCGGCCCGGCGACGCCGTGGTGTCGACCCACCGCAATCACTACCACGCTCTGGCCAAGGGGGTCGCCCTGCGGCCGCTGCTGGCGGAAATCTTCGAAAAGGAAACCGGCCTGTGCCGCGGCCGCGGCGGGCACATGCATCCGTTCGATCCGGCGACCAACTTCTCCGCCACCGGGATCGTCGGCGCCTCGCTGCCGGTGGCGCTGGGCTACGCCTACGCCTACCGCTTGCGCGGCACGGACGACGTGGCGATCGGGGTCACCGGCGACGGCGGCGTCAATACCGGCGGCTTCCATGAGACGCTGAACATGGCCGGCGCCTGGAAGCTGCCGCTGGTGGTGCTGGTGGAGAACAACCTCTATGGGATCTCGGTACCGATCGAGGCGGTTTCCGCCACCGCGACCCTGGCCGAGCGGGCCGCGGCGTACGGCGCCTGGGGGCGCAAGGTCGACGGCACCGATCCGGACACCGTCGCCGACGCGTTTGCCGAGGCCGTGACCCATGCCCGGTCGGGCCGGGGGCCGGCCCTGCTGGAGGCCACCTGTTTCCGCTTCCGCGGCCATTTCGAAGGCGACCACGACAACTACCGGCCGCGCGAGGAGAAGCAGCGCATCCGGCGCGACCACGATCCCCTGACCCTCTATCGCGCCAAGCTCACGGCGGCGGGCGTCGCCGACCAGGCGACGCTGGATGCTCTGGCGGCGCAGGGCAAGGCCGCCATGGCGGCGTTGCTGGCCGAGGTGCGGGCCGACGCACAGCCGGAAGCGGCCGGGGCGCTGCGCTACCGCTTCGTCGAGGAGGCCTGACCGATGACCGCGACGGCTGCACCCCCACCCGCCCGCGACGCGCTCAACGTCTCCCAGACCATCTCCGAAGCGCTGGCCATCGAGATGCAGCGGGACGAACGGGTGCTGCTGTTGGGCGAGGATGTCGCGCGCAACGGCGGTGTCTTCGGCTGCACCCGCGGCCTGCTGGAGCGGTTCGGCGAAGACCGGGTGCGCGACACGCCGATCTCAGAAATGGGCTTCACCGGCATGGCCGTCGGCCTGGCGATGGCCGGCTTTCGCCCGGTCGTCGAAATCATGTTCGTCGACTTCATCGGGGTCTGCCTGGAACAGGTCTACAACGCCATCGCCAAAATCCCCTACATGTCGGGCGGCGGCTACCGGATGCCGGTGGTCATCAAGACGGCCGGCGGCCTGATCGGCTCGGCGGCCCAACATTCCCAGTGCCTGTGGGGGCTGTTCGCCCACCTGCCGGGCCTGCAGGTCGTCGCGCCATCGACTCCCTTCGATTACCGCGGCCTGATGGCCTCGGCGGTCGAGACCGACAATCCGGTCGTCTACATCGAGCATAAGGGCCTGTTGCTGAAGAAGGGCCGCGACTTCCGCAACCAGGTCCCGGTGCCGGAAGCGCGCTACAAGGTGCCGATCGGCAAGGCACGGGTAGTGCGGCCGGGCGGCGATGTCAGCCTGGTGACCCTGTCGGCCGGGGTGGAGCATGCGCTTGAAGCGGCTGAGGTCCTGGCCGCCGAGGGGATCGATGTCGATGTCATCGACCTGCGGAGCGTGGTGCCGCTGGATATGGAGACGGTGACCCAGTCGGTGACCCGTACCGGCCGGCTGCTGGTGGTCGACGAAGACTATTTGAGCTTCGGCCTGACCGGCGAAGTGATCACGCGCACGATCGAGGCGCTGGGACCATCGGCCTTGCAGGCGGTGGCCCGGCACGCCGTGCCCGACGTACCGATCCCGGCAGCCCGGTCGCTGGAGCAGGCCGTGGTGCCCGGTGCCGGCTCGATCGCTGCCGCCGTCCGGCGCCTGGTGGCCTGACCCTTGGCCGGATCGGACACCTGGGCCGGTCACAGGGCCGTCGTTATCGGCGCGGCCGGCGCCATCGGCCATGCCTGCACACGGGCCTTTGCCGAGGCCGGGGTCACCGTGACGGCCCTGGACAAGGACCTGGACAGCGCCGCGGCAACGGCGGCAACCCTGTCCGGAGACCATGCCGCCCTGGCGCTGGATGTGTGCGATCCCGTGGCCGTGGCCAAGGTCGCCGAGGAGGTCTGGCGGGCGGGCACCTACGACAGTGTGGTCTACGCGCCGGGGACCGTGTTCACCGCCAATGTGGCCGACATCCCCTGGGCCCGCTACCGCGCGCTGATGAGCGTGAACCTGGACGGGGCCTTCCATGTCGCCCAGGGCTTCGTGCGGCCGATGCTGGCGGCTCACCGGCCGGGCTCGTTCGTCTTCCTGTCGTCCATGGCCGGATTGCGCGGCGAGGCGGGCGCCTCGGCCTATTGCGCTTCGAAGTTCGGGCTGATCGGCCTGGTGCAGTCCTTCGCGGCGGAGATGACCGGCAGCGGGATCCGGGTCAATGCGGTCGCCCCCGGCAATGTGGACACGCCGATGCTGCGCCAGGTTGCCCGCGAGGTTGCCGCCAGCACCGGCCCCTCCGGCGATCCGGACGCGACCTATGCCTCGTTCGCCCGGGTGGGCGCGGCACGGCGCCTGGTCACCCCGGCCGAAGTGGCCGATGCCTGCGTGTGGCTGGCCGGCCCGGCATCGGCCGGGGTCACCGGCACCACCCTGCGCGTCGACGCCGGCGCGCTGGTCGGCTGAACGGGACCGGGGCCATGGACACCAAGGACATCGCAAGACCCCGCAGTACCGGCGGCATGCGCTCCGAGGACACGCCCACCCCCGGCGTGTTCGCGCCGCCGGAATCGATGCGCCCCACACTGGTGGGCGAGCGCTACATGATCTCCGCCGGGCATCCGCTGGTGGCGCAGGTCTGCGCCCGGGTGCTGGAGGCCGGCGGTACGGCGATCGACGCCGGTGTGGCTGGTGGGCTGGCCAGCAATGTCATCCAGGCCGACATGTGCAATCTGGGCGGGGTGGCACCGATCGTCCTGCGCTGCGCCGGTCAGGATACAGCCTGGGCGATCTCGGGCGTCGGCACCTGGAGCCGGACGGTGACCCTCGCGCGTTTCCGCGACCGGTTCGGCGACGACATGCCTCTGGGGCTTGGGGTCGGCGTGGTGCCCGCGGCCCTCGACGCCTGGGTCACCGCCCTGGACCGGTTCGGCACCTGGCGATTTGCCGATGTCGCGTCGGACGCCATTGCCTACGCCGAAGAGGGCTTCCCCCTGGACCACCGGACCGCCGCGGCGCTGGGCATCCTCGGCCGCACTTTCGCGGCCTACGACCACACACCGGCGGTATACTGGCCGGACGGCAAGCCACCCCGCCAGGGTGACCGGCTGCGGCAGGCCGCGCTGGCCGACACCTTGCGGCGGCTGGCGGCGGCGGAGCAGGCGGCCGATCGGCGTGCCGGCCTCAAGGCCGTACGGGACGCCTTCTACCGGGGCGACATCGCCGCACGCATCGCCGACTGGTCCGCAGCGCACGGCGGCTGGCTGACGCGCGACGACCTGGCCGGCTTTGCCTGCACCGTGGAACCGGCCCCGTCGGTTGCCTATCGCGGCCACCGGGTGTTCACCAACCCGGCCTACTCCCAGGGACCGATCCTGCTGCTGGCGCTGCGGCTTCTCGAACGCCTGGACCTGGCGTCGTGCACCGCCGGATCGGCCGATGCGCTGCACCTGATCCTGGAAGCCCTGAAGCTGGCCTTCGCCGAGCGCGAGCGGGCGATGACCGATCCCGCGTTCGCGACCGTACCGCTGGACGACCTTCTGGGGGACGCTAATGTCGCCCGCCTGGCAGGGCAGATCGACCTGGGGTCCGCCCTGCCCGACCCGATCGGCAGCGCCGGCGCACCCGGGCAGGCACGCTGCGACACCACCTATCTCTGTGTCATCGACGCGGCCGGCAACGCTTTCTCGGCCATGCCGTCGGATACGATCGACGGTAGCCCGCTGATCCCCGATCTGGGCATCATCGTCTCGCCCCGGGGGGTCCAGTCCAGCAACCGTCCGGGCCACCCCAACGCGCTGGCGCCCGGCAAACGGCCACGCCTGACACCCTCCCCCGCCCTGGCGCTCGGCCCGGAACGCACCGGCGCCGAGCGCCGGGTCCTGGCCTTCGGCTGCCCGGGCGGCGACGTCATCGTCCAGTCGATGCTGCAGAGCTTCCTGAACGTCGTCGATTTCGGCATGAGCCTGCAGCAGGCGGTCGAGGCGCCGCGGGCCGCCACCTTCTCCTTCCCCGGGTCGTTCTTTCCCAACCCTCACTTTCCGGGCCGGATCGACGTGGAAGCGCGCGTCCCACAGGCCGCGCGGGATGATCTGGCGGCCCGCGGGCATCGGGTGTCGCCCTGGACCGACTGGGAGTTCGATGCCGGATCGGTACAGATGGTCGGTGATCTGTCGGACCCCGCGGCCGGCGGGCGGGTGTTGGGCGCCGCGGCCGACCCGCGCCGCTGCGCCTACGCATGGGGGCGCTGACCATGCCCGGCCGCCCCCCGCCCGCGTTCGACGCCGAGGCGTATCTGGACGCATCGGCCGCTGCCACCGGCTTGGCCGTCCGGCCTGAGCATCGGCCCGGCGTTATCCGCCACCTGGATCGGACGGAGGGTTTTGCCCGGCTGCTGGCCGATGTCGACCTGCCGGCCACCTGCGAGCCGGCCTGGAGCTTCCGGCCATGATGTCGGCGCTGGAAATCGCGGCGGCTGTGCGGGCCGGTTCCCTTTCCGCCCGGTCGACGGTCGACGCCGCGCTGGACCGGATTGCCGAGGTGAATCCGCGCATCAACGCCTTTACCGCCGTCTACCACCAGCGGGCACGCCGGGAAGCCGAAGCCGTCGACCGGCAGGTGGCGGCGGGGCGCAATCCCGGGCCCCTGACCGGCGTAC
>JANQIU010000038.1 GCA_028281985.1 Alphaproteobacteria bacterium
CGGCAAGCCGTTCACCGACAATTCCATCGGTCTGGCGGTGGCAACCCGGTCCGTGATGTCCCACTTGCGGGCGGGCGGCGAGCAGATCGGCGGCCCGGCCCCCTTTTCCAAGGCCGACCGGTCACGGTTCCTCTCGGCGCTGGACGACGTGCTCGTTCGGCGGGAGCGACCCTGAGGCGTCTCCCATCCGGCGCCGCTGTGTAACTTCATCGAGAACCGACGGATCCAGACGCCCGGCCCGTTCATGGCAGGCCAGGGCAAGTGTCGTTGCGTTCAGGGCGGCAACTGCCGGTTCCGGGACGCACCGGACCTGGCCCCCAAGGAGCGCGTCGCCGCCGACGGCCCGACCGCACCGTCCGATGCCGCTGCCTAACCGAATGGAGATGTGATGGAGAATTGATGGATCGAAACGCCGCAGGCGGCATTGCGCATACAGGTTAACGATCCATATAGCGCCTACGTCTTTCGGCGGCTTTATCGCCCGGCAAGCGCGCAGGGTGATTGCTCAGTTGTGGTCCTGATCGGAGCGACCGGAGCATTCGAACAATGGGAATGCGTCGCGGCCGTCTTCTCCCGAAAATCTGCGCGGAGGTCGCCGAACCGGCTTCCGCCTGCATCCAGAGGCGGCCGGCATGGGCCAATTCATTCAAGACCTGCTGACGTCGCACGCCGGCGAGAAGTTCAGGCTCCATGAGCGCTGGATGAACCGGCAGATGGTACGGGTCTTGAAGACCATCGGCTACGACCGGGACTATCGGCGGGGGGCCGGGGCCTACCTGTTCGACGAGCGGGACAACAAGTATCTCGACCTGCTGAGCGGCTGGGGGGTGTTTGCGCTCGGCCGCAACCATCCGGTGGTCAACGGGGCGATCAAGGAGGTGCTGGAGTCCGATCTGCCCAACCTGGTGCAGATGGACGTCTCGCTGCTCAGCGGGCTGCTGGCGGAGGAACTGGCCAAAACCACGCCCGGCCAGGGGCTGGAGAAGGTGTTCTTTGCCAACTCCGGCACCGAAGCGATCGAAGCCGCCTTGAAGCTCGCGCGCTACGCCACCCGGCGGGAACGGTTGATCTACTGCGACCATGGCTTTCACGGCCTGACCTACGGCTCGCTGTCGCTGAACGACGAAATCACCTTCCGGCAGGGCTTCGGGCCGGTCCTGCCGAGTTGCGATTCCGTCCCATTCAACGACCTCCCGGCGTTGGAGCGGGCGCTGCATGCCGGGGACGTCGCCGGTTTCGTCGTCGAGCCGATCCAGGGCAAGGGCGTCAACATCCCCGACGACGGCTATCTGGCCGAAGCCAAGCGGCTGTGCGAAGCCCACGGGACGCTGTTCATCGCCGACGAGATCCAGACCGGGCTTGGCCGGACCGGGGCGATGTGGGCCGTCGAGCATTGGGGCGTCGAACCCGACATGCTGGTCAGTGCCAAGGCGCTTTCCGGCGGCCAGATCCCCGTCGGTGCCGTGATGAGCAAACGGTGGATCTTCGACGCCGTGTTCGACCGGATGGAGCGCGCCGTCGTCCACGGGTCCACCTTCGGCAAGAACAACGCGGCCATGGCGGCCGGCCTGGCGACGCTGAGGGTCCTCCAGGAAGAAAACCTGGTCGCCAACGCCCGGGAGATCGGCGATCGGCTGCTCGCCGACATGGCGCCGTTCGTTGACCGGTACGAGTTCGTGCACGACGTCCGCGGCAAGGGCCTGATGATCGCCCTGGAGTTCGGCCCCCCGAAAAGTCTCAAGCTGCGCGCCTCCTGGGCGATGCTCGACAAGGCCAACAAGTCGCTGTTCAGCCAGTTGATCCTGGTGCCGCTGTTCAAGGAACACCGTGTCCTGGCCCAGGTGGCCGGGCACGGCATGCACGTCATCAAGCTGCTGCCGCCCCTGATCATCGATGAGTCGGATGCCGACTGGATCGTTTCGGCGTTCGACGAGGTCATCGCTGGCAGCCACCAGGTGCCGGGAGCGATCTGGAGCCTCGGCACGTCGCTTGCCGGGCATGCGCTGGCAGCCCGGCGCTGACGGGTAGGGCGATGGTTGGCGGATCCGGCGGGAGCACGACCGGGGCGGAAAAGGGTGACGACCGGGGGCGGCTGTTCCTGGCGCGGTGGCTGTTCAGCCCGCTGGCCGGGGTTACCGTCGGCGACTGGTTCCGGCTGATGCGGGGTTATGGGACGCGCATCCCGCCCCGGTATTGGCCCCGTACTGCGTTCACCTGGATGATGAGCCTGCTGAACTCCGCGCTAGCCGGGCGCGAGGCGCGCCGCTACGGCGCGGCGATCGAGGAGATGGCGGTGCGCCGGCCGGTGTTCGTGATCGGCCACCACCGCAGCGGCACGACGCATCTGTGGAACCTGCTGTCCCAGGACGACCGCTTTGCCTACCCGACCGTGCTGCAGGCGGTGTTTCCCCACACCTTCCTGACCTTCGAGCGCGCCGCCCAGCGATGGGCCCGGCGGCTGGCGCCGCGCAAGCGGCCGCAGGACAATGTCAGCTTCAGCCCGGAATCGCCGATCGAGGAAGAACGGGCGATCTGTACCAGTACCTTTCTGTCGATCCAGATGGCCCGGCATTTCCCGCGGATGCGCGACCGGTTCGCCAAGTACCTGACGATGCGCGACGCCAGTGCTGCGGAGCGCGAAGCCTGGAAAACCGCGCTCCACCGCTTCGCCCGCAAGATGCTGGTCCGCCATGGGCGCGAGAAGACGCTGCTTTTCAAGGCCCCCGATCACACCGCCAAGATCGCGCTGATCCTGGAACTCTATCCCGACGCCCGGTTCATCCACATTCACCGTGACCCTTACGAGGTCTATCGCTCCACGGCGAAGATGGAGCGGGACACCGTGCCGCTCTACGCCTACCAACGGCCCGACGAGGCGTCGCTGCAGTCGTTCATCCTGTGGCGCTACCGGGCGATGTACGATGCCTATTTCGAGGATCTCGACAGGATCCCGCCGGGTCAGGCGATCGATGTGTCGTTTGCCGAACTGGACCAGTCGCCGGTTGCGGTGATCGAGCGGATCTACCGCACCCTGGATCTGCCGGATTTCGAGGCGGCCCGGGCGTCGCTGAACCGCTATGTCGAAGCGGTCGCCGGCTATCGCAAGAACGCCTATCGGACGCTGCCGCCCGCCACGCGCGACCAGGTGGCCCAGGCGTGGCGCCCCTGCTTCGCCCGCTGGGGCTATCCGGAGTGACCATCGAAGCCTCGGCGCCGGCACCATATGCCGATCGCGATCTGCGGCCGAGTGCCAAGCATCCGTTGATGGGGGCCAGCCTCTCCACACTGGTCCACGCCTTTGCCCGCAACGGCCCGGTGGCTCGGGCGCATTGGGGGCTGGCCGCGCTACTGATCTTCAGCGCCATGGCCCGCGGGCCGTTCCGGATCGGGGAGCGGGTGCTGTTTGCCGGCCTGCGCCGCCTACGGCCGCCCCCGGAACCGCCGCTGTTCGTGATCGGCCACTGGCGGACCGGCACCACGCATCTGCATAACCTGTTGGGCCTCTCGCCGGCCTTCGGTCACATCTCGCCGATCGCCAGCGGCCTGCCGAACGAGATCCTGACGCTCGGTACTTGGTTGCGACCGCTCCTCGAAAAGGCGCTGCCGGAGGACCGCCATGTCGATCGGG
>JANQIU010000062.1 GCA_028281985.1 Alphaproteobacteria bacterium
TACGACAGCTACTACGGCGACGCCCAGGGCGGCGGTTCGCAGGGGCGGGGCGGGCAACCCGGCGGCGGCCCCATGGGCCCCGGCGGCGGGCTCGGCAGCGATCCCGGCGACCTGGACGACGAGATCCCGTTCTGAGGCGCGCGGTGGCCTTGCGCATTCTCGGGCTTCCCGCCGTTGCCGTCGTGCTGCTGGCGGGGCCGGCCCTGGCCATCGACGAGGTGGAGACGGTCCCGATCCGTGTCGATCGCAGCGGCTGCGATCAGGTCGTCGCCCATGTGGCCGCGGCCGACGTCGCCTACCAGCCCGGCGTGGACGCCTATGGCCGCGCCGTGGCGCCGGCCGACCTGCCGGGCCAGCCGCTGCTCGACCTGCCGGACACGATCACCATCGACCTGTCCCTGGACCTGGCGGGGCAGTTCGGTTTCGACCCTGTCGCCGGCGTGCCGCTGGACCCCGACGCCCGCATCGGCGTGATCGAGGTGACCGGCAGCCGGGTGACCTTCAATGGCCAGCCGCTGACCGCCGACGATCAGGCGGCCCTGGCGGCGGCCTGCCGGCGGATCGGGCAGGCGCGGTAGGCGGGCACTTCTCGATCGCGCTTAGCCGGCAGCCTTGCGGACCCGCAAGGCCTGCTGCCAGCCCATCAGCGCCGCCGCCAGGCAAAGCAGGCCCGATACCAGGGCGGTCGCGGCGATCGGGTCGGTAACGGAAGCGCCGTTGGCGACGAAGATCCCGACCGCCCCCCAGGCGAAAGCGGCCGCGTAGGCAATGGACCGCGTCAGGCCCGCAAACACCGCCGCCAGCAGGCCGCACAAAGCCAGGAGACCGGCCCAGAGCGCCGGACGGATCGGATCCAGGGAGAACACACCGGTGGTCAGGGCCGCGATCGCCAGCGATACCGTCGTCGCGGCCGTGATCCAGCCGGCCAACGCCAGCAGCGGCAACATCATCAGCCGTTGCGCCGGCTTCAGGCGCCCGACGCCCCGCGAAGCGATCAGCACGATCGCCAGCAAAGGCGCCAGGATGGCGAGGATGATCAGCAGGCTGGCCACGCCCAGCCCAAACAGCGGCACATACAGCGACCAGACGGTGTTGCCGAGGAACACCATTGCGGCCAACCAGCCGATCCGGCGCATCGTCGGGTCCGATCGCTGGGCCGGCAGGGCATGGAACACGGCGAAGGCGAACGACCCCAGGAACAGCACGGCCCAGATCGCAAAGGCGTAGCCCGCCGGAGTCAGCGGGTTGTCGATGCTGTCCGACCTCGAGGCAATCGTATGCTCCCAGCCCAGCAGGTCCGGGACGAGCCCGGCAAGCACTTGGCTGATCGCGCCCGCGATGACCAGGGCTGCACGAACCAGATCCATTGCGCCAATCCTCAATCCTGCCGTGCAAGCACGTCACAGACCCGACTACGCGCATCGGTTTGCGTTAGATCACGGGTGTCGCGCCGGGGCCGACCGGCCCAACCCCGCCGGGCTTTCCCGGCAAAACGCCTGTGTCGCTCCCGATCCGGCACTGTTCATCTTGTATTCATCGAATTCTAAGCACCCGTTCATGCCCCTGACAGAGCCTGTTTCGACGGCGCACCTAGGTTGATTGCCGAACCAACCATCCTGATTGAGGAGCCACCAGATGAGCGTCGTGCCGATCAAGTCCGCCGTCGTCCCTGACTCCGCCAAGTGGACCTTTACAACGCGGCGGGTGAACCGCGCGGATGTTGTCGGCCTGAATCTGGCTGTCTGCGGTGCGGTCGCCGGTGATCTCGCATTGTGCCAGGTCGTCGAGGTCAACCAGCACCGCAAGGTCCAGCTCGCCAGTCGGCGCTCGTCGGAATCCTATCCGGGCGACCTGATCGTCGCGTGCGTCGGCGACCGCTACGCACCGGACCAGTTCGAAGGCCGGGCGGAAATCTCGCCGATTGGGGCGGACCTGATTGCCGGCGGCGGCGTCGTCGGCACGATGGAGAACGCCCATATGCGCATGGACCCGCCCACCCGGGTGCAGCCGCTTGGGCTGCTGATCGACGCGGCCGGCGACGTCATCAACATCGCCCGCTATGCCCTGCCGGCAAAGCCGATACCGGAAGACGTGACTGTGATCGGCGTGTTCGGCGCGTCGATGAACGCGGGCAAGACGACGGCGGCGGTCAGCCTGGCCCACGGCCTGCGGCGCGCGGGATACCGGGTCGCCGGGGTCAAGGCGACGGGGACCGGGGCGTTCGGCGACTTCAACGCCTTCGAGGATGCCGGCGTGCCGGCGCTGGACTTCACCGATGCCGGAATGCCGACGACCTATCGCATGCCGCTGACCCGGATCGAGCAGGGTTTCAAGACCCTGGTCGGGACCGCGGCGGCCCGAGGGGCGGAAATCGTGGTGGTGGAGATCGCCGATGGCGTTTTCCAAGCCGAAACGGCCGCTATCCTGCGGGGATCAGCGATCCGCGACCGGTTGGATGGCGTCCTGTTTGCCGCGCCGGATGCGCTCAGCGCCGTCGGCGGTGTCACGGTGCTGGACCGGCTGGGGCTGCGGCCCATCGCCGTGTCCGGCATGGTTACCTGTTCGCCGCTGGCGACCCAGGAGGCGATTGCCGCCACCGGCGTGCCGCATCTGCCGCGCGACGATCTGCGCGATCCGGAGGCGGTTCTGTCCGTCGCCGCGCCGGTTCTGCGCGTTGCTGGGGAGGGCGAGAGAGCCGCTGCATGAACCGCCTTCCCCGGATCCTTGGCGAGGGCCGCATCCGCGATGTGGCCCTCGTCGCTTTTCTGGGCGTCGGCCAGGCGGTGGCGATGGGCGTGGCTGCCCTGTCTACCCGTGCGGTGTTCGCCGCCCTGCACGGCGATACGCCCCTGGTGGTTACCGCCTTTGTCCTGCTGGGTCTCGCCGGCTGCGCCGTTGCCGGGATCGACGTGCTGATCCGCATCCGTGCGGAATCCCTTGGCCAGAGCTATGCCCGGTCGCTGCGCACGGCCCTCTACCGCCAGATCGCCGGCCTATCCGCCGGTGACTTGGCCGAGCGGCGGCTGGGCGGGCTGTCGCTGCGCTTCGTCGGCGACCTGTCCGCCGCGCGGGGCTGGGTCGGCCTGGGGCTGACGCGCCTGGCCTCGGCCACCGTCGTGCTGCCGGGGGCGGTTCTGTCGCTGTGGCTGCTGCATCCCAAGCTGGCCGTGGCCGGCGGCCTGCCGGTCGCCCTGTCCCTGGGCGTGACGCTTGGACTGGCGGTGGGTCTGGGCGGCATGCACAAAAGCTTGCGGTCGCGCCGGGCGCGCATTGCGGTTTCGATGATGGTGCGGCTGACCATCGCGCCCGCCCTGGACCTTGCCGGCAGGACGCCCCGGGAACTGGCCGATCTGGACGACCACAGCGGGGTCCTGAAGCGGGAAGCCGTCGCCCGGCGAACCCGGATCAGCCTGCTTTGCGCCTTGCCGCAGGCGGGGGCTGCGCTGGGCGGCGTGGCCATCCTCTGGGTCGCCGGGGCTTCCGATGTGCCGGCGGCCGAGGCCGCGGGGGCGCTGGCGGTGCTGGCCATTCTGATGCTGCCCCTGCGCGATCTGGCGGATGTCTGGGACCGCTACTGCGCCTGGCGCATCGCCCGGTCGAAATGCCAGGCCCTGTTCGATCGGGACAGTGCTTTGCGCGAGGTCCGGCCGGTCGGCCATCCGGTGCCGGTCCGCTTCACCGATGTCCGGTTCCGCGGCTTGCAGATCGACGGCGAGATACCGGCGGGCACAACGGTCGTCGTCTGCGGACCGCCCGGCAGCGGCAAGTCGAGCCTGCTGTCGCTCGCCGCTGGTCAGGACCGCCCCGACAGCGGGTCCGTCACTTACGGTTCGGCTGGCGGGCCGTTGCCGCGCATCGCCTACATCAGCGATGTCAGCCCGATCGTGCACGGCAGCCTGCGGCGGTCGCTGACCCTGGGCATCAGTCCGCGTCCCCGGTCGGCCGACATCCGGAAAGCGGCCCTGCAGTTCGGGCTGCGGCCGCTGCTCGACCGTATCGGCGGGACCAGGGGCCGCGTGGGCGAGGCGGGGCGGACCCTGTCGCGGGGGGAAGCCCTGGGGGTCGCCCTGGCCCGGGCTGCCCTGTCCCGGCCCGATCTGATCGTCGTCGACAGTCCCCAGCTAATAGCCCATCCGAAATTGTGGGAATTGATCGGCCGCCTGACCGTTGTCACCACGGCGACTCTGCTCGTCTCCGGGTCGGACAGCGCGGGAGCACACCGCGCGATGACCTTGGAAATGAAGGACGGAAAGGCAATCTTCCATGGTGATCAAACGCGGGCAGGACCCCTCGAAACGGCGGCATGAACGGCATGGACAGCGGATGAAGATTGTCACCCTCGTCAATCTCTACGCCGTTACCATGCTGCTTCTCGCACTGGGTGGGGCATCGATTGCCATCTGGACCGCGAACCGGGCCGAATTCTTCAATCAACGCATCACGTTAGCGCACAGCTCCTACGAGCTGCATCTGCAGTTGGAGGCCAATACCTACCAGCTCTTCAAGCAGTATGGCGACGCCATGCTGATCGGTGACCGGGACCAGGGCACCGGCGAAGCGGAACTGATCGGCAGGATCCGACAAAACATTTCCGACATCCGCCGCATCATCGGCGAAGAGATCGAGCTGGTCGGCGAGGAGGAGATCGAGGAACTGGCGCTGCTGTCCAGGATGGAACTGAAGATCGACGACCTGATCGTCCAGTTCGAAGCCGTCATCGCCGACAGCACCCCGGAATCCCTGAGCCGGAACTGGTTCGGCCTGTCGGCCATCCTGGACGACGACATCGACCGGGACTTCCGGGCGATGATCGACGACGCCCTGGCGGAGGAACTGGAAGAGGTCAGCGAGACCCGTGAGGACGCGGCGGCCCATATGGCCTTCGCCAACCGGATGACCTATGGCTTCGCCGTCCTGGCCATTGCCTTCACGCTGGTCGCGCTATGGTCCTATCGCGGGCAGATCACCGGGCCGCTGGCGCGCCTGATCGCCGGCGTCCGGCGCTTCGCATCCGGCCGGTTCGATGCGCCGATCGGCATCACCGGCCGCAACGAGATCGCCGAGGTCGGGCAGGTCCTGGACGACATGGCGGTGCAGGTCGAGGCGCGCACCCGGTCGTTGACCGATCAAAACACCGAACTGGAACGCGCGGTGCAGGCCCGGACCAACGAGCTGGAGCGCCTGCTGGGCGAAGCCCGAACCAGCGAGGCCAACCGCCGACAGCTTCTGGCCGATGTCAGCCACGAGCTGCGCACGCCGCTGACCATCATTCAGGGGGAAAGCGACATCGCGCTACGCGGCGGCGAGAAGTCGGCCCAGGAGTATCGCGACGCCCTGGTGCGGGCGCGGGACGCGGCGGCCCATACCGCCCGACTGGTCGACGACCTGTTGTTCATCTCGCGCAAGGAAGCGGGCGCCGCCCGCCTGACGCTGGAGCCTTTGGACCTGCGCGCCCTGCTGGCCGACACGGTCGGCATGATCAACGCCGATGTTCCGGTCCTGTCGGACATCGCCGGGGCGCTGGTCACCGGGGATCCGGTGCGCCTGCGCCAGTCCATCATCGCCCTGCTGCAGAACGCCCGGGTGCATGGCGGACCGGAGATCGTCACCCGGTTGGACCCCACGCCCTTGGGCTTCCGCATCGCCGTGGAGGACAATGGGCCGGGGATGTCGGACGCCGACAAGGAGCAGGCCTTCGAGCGGTTCTTCCGGGGCTCCAACGTCGCCGCCAACTACGCGATCGGGGCGGGGCTGGGACTGCCCGTCGTCCGCTCGATCGCAGAGGCGCATGGCGGCACCGCGCGGCTGGAGGACCGACCCGGCGGCGGCACGGTGGCGGTGATCGAGGTACCCAGCCGACCGGTGCTGAAAGCCGTGTCATGAACGTGCTGCTGGTTGAGGACGAAACGCGCGTCGCCGACTTCATCCGCCGCGGGCTGAAGGCCGAAGGCTGGCTGGTCGAACACGCCGGCGACGGCGCCACGGCGCTGGAATTCCTGCGCGACCGGCGGTTCGACGTCGTGGTGCTGGACTTGATGCTGCCGGGGATCTCCGGTCAGGATGTCTGCCAACGCATGCGCGCGCGCCAGGACCATACGCCGATCCTGATGCTGACGGCGCTGGGCGCGATCGACGATCGGATCACCGGCCTGCGGATCGGCGCCGACGACTACCTGCCCAAGCCCTTCGATTTCGAGGAACTGCTGGCCCGGTTGACCGCGCTGCAGCGCCGGTCCCAGGCGTTCTCCGTGCAGGCGACCAACGACCGGCTGGTCCAGGACGGACTGTGCTTCGATCGCCACTCCCTGCTGTTGACCGTCGACGGGCGGGAGGTGGCATTGTCGGAGAAGGAGCGCGACCTGGTGGCCCTGTTCATGTCGCATCCCCGAAAGCTGTTGAGCCGCGAGCGCATCCTCAACGCCGTCTGGGGTGCCCAGGAAGACCCGATGACCAATGTCATCGACGTCTATGTCGGTCGCGTCCGCAAGAAGCTGGGACCTTACGGCCATCTGATCGCGACCGTGCGCGGGGCCGGGTACCGCTTCGCCTAGGGCCGGGTGGGCGACTTGCCGGCCGTGACAAGCTCAGGCCGCTTGCCTACAGTCCGGCGCCGCGCCGATCTGGCCGGAAACCACACGCAACGGTAACCCACATGCGCCTGTCCCGATTTCTGCTGCCCACGCTGAAGGAAACACCGGCCGAAGCGCAGATCGTCTCGCATCGGCTGATGCTGCGGGCCGGAATGATCCGGCAGGAGGCCGCGGGCATCTACGCCTGGCTGCCGCTGGGTTTCCGGGTGATGAAGCGGATCGAGCAGATCGTCCGCGAGGAACAGGACCGGTTCGGCTTCCTGGAGCTGCTGATGCCGACCCTGCAGCCGGCCGATCTGTGGCGGGAGAGCGGGCGCTACGACGACTATGGCGAGGAGATGCTGCGCATTGCCGACCGGCACAAGCGCGACCTGCTCTACGGCCCGACCAACGAGGAGATGATCACCGAGATCTTCCGCGCCTATGTGAAGAGCTATCGCGACCTGCCGATGTCGCTCTACCACATCCAGTGGAAGTTCCGGGACGAGATCCGTCCGCGCTACGGCGTCATGCGCGGCCGGGAGTTCCTGATGAAGGATGCCTACAGCTTCGACCTGACCTACGAGGACGCGGTCCGCAGCTACAACCGCTTCTTCGTCTGCTACCTGCACACCTTCGCCCGCATGGGCTTGAAGGCGGTGCCGGTGCGGGCCGACAGCGGCGCCATCGGCGGCGACCTGACCCACGAGTTCCTGGTGCTGGCCGACAACGGCGAAAGCGA
>JANQIU010000092.1 GCA_028281985.1 Alphaproteobacteria bacterium
TCGCACGGGAGGTCATGGTGCCAACTGCTGATCTGAGTCGCCGCAGCGCTCTGCGCCTCGCCGCAGCCGTCCCGCTGCTGACTGCCGCGCCCACCGTGACCCTGGCGTCGACGCCCCCGTCTGCCGGGACCCGTGCACCGGCGTTCTTCCGGTTTGCCCTGGGTGATGCGGAGATCACGCTGCTGCTCGATGGGGCCATGAACCTGCCGGGCGACCGCCTGCCGATGTTCTTCGAAGATGCCGCAGAACCGGACGACCTGGCGGCACTGCGGCAGCGGATGTTTCCGTTGCCGGACGGCGGTGTCAGCATGCCGGTGGGCGTCTATCTGCTGAACACCGGCCGAAACCTCGCCCTGATCGACGCAGGCGGCCCGGGATGGCGGCCGACCCTTGGCAGGATGCCGGAGGCCCTGGCGGCATCGGGCTACCGCCCGGAAGACGTGGACACCGTGCTGCTGACGCATCTGCATCCCGAACACGCGCTTGGGATCTCCGGCGGACAGGAATCGCCGTCGATCGTGTTTCCGAACGCCGAAATCGTCGTGAACGAAATCGAACATGCCTTCTGGCTGGACGACGCCAACATCCCGCGGGTGCCACAGGGGATGCCGTTCGTCGAAGGCGCCCGTGCCGCGGTTGCCCCGTATACCGGCGATCGCCTTCGGCGCTACCCTGGGGGCCGCGAAATCGAGGTCATCCCCGGCGTGACCGCTGTACCGGCCTACGGGCACACGGCCGGACACACCACCTACAGGATCACTTCCGGCAACGCGGCGATGCATGTCTGGGGCGACATCGTCCATCTGGCTGCGATCCAGCTTGCCCGGCCGGACTGGCGGCTCGCCATCGATCAGGATCCCGCCATGGGCGCACAAAGCCGGCGCGCCGAGTTGGAACGGGTGGCCGGCACCGACACCCTGGTCGGCGGCATTCACCTGCCCTGGCCCGGCGTCGGGCGGATCGTCCGGGACGGGCAGGGCTTCGCCTTCATTCCCCTACCCTGGCAGTTCGCGACGCCGTAGCCCCGCCCGAACCCATTCATCGACTATCGGTGGCGTCGCGCTCGGCCACCGCCGCGGCAAGCACCGGGACGGCTTCGGCGAACCCGATCGATTGGGCGTCCGCCAATGGTGTCGACAGGTCATCGATGCGCGTGCGCAAGGTCGGGTCGGCGCCGTGCGCGAGCAGGGTTTTCAAGGCCTTGAGGTCGCGCTGTGCCACCGCCTGATGCAGCGGCGTCCAATCATTGATACCGCGCTGGTCGGGATCCGCACCCCGATCAAGCAACAGCTCAAGGATTTCGCAGGCGTCCCTTCGACCGGAGGACATCGCGGCGATCAACGACGGGAACCCCGAGCAATCCGGGTAGTTCGGATCTGCCCCGAGATCGAGCAGTTCCGTGATGAACGGCAGCGGGCTCCAGTAGATGGCGTACTCCAACGGGTAGTCGCCGACGGCCAGGGAGGCTGGCTGCAGACCGTTGGGGAAGTCCGAAGGATGACCCAGTCCCGCCCGCAGGGCGGCCATGTCGCCATCACGATAGGCGTTGTGGACGGCGCAGAAACGCCGGGCCCTGTCCGCACGATCTCCAGTCACGCCGTTGATGATGCCGACTATTCTCTAACGCTTCGAGAACGGTCTTCGTGCCGTCCGCTACGCCGTGCCGGTAGGCAGGAGTTGTCCGTTGCCGTTCAGGTAGCTTTCCAAGCCGTCACGCACCTTGGCAAAGACGGCTTCCATATCGCCGACCAGGCTTTCCACATCGCCCAAACGACCCGACCGGCCAAGCGCCTCGACCTCGCGCGCCAGATCGGACAGCCGCCGCGCGCCGATCTGGGCGCTGCTGGACTTCATGCTGTGCGCGGCCTGGACCAGGGCCTCGGCATCCGCCGCAGCAAGCGCCTGTTTCAGCCCGGCGATAAGGTTCGGCGTATGCGCCAGATAGGTAGCGATGACCCGCGCCAAGGCATCGTCCGACCGGCCGGCGGCCATCGCGGCCAGACTGTTCAGAGCCTCGGGGTCCAGATCGTCCGGATCGGCGCCGCGATCGACAGGTTCGGCCGACCGGGATTGCGCACCGGCTCCCGTTTCACGGTCCGGAAGGTGCCGGCGCAAAATCTCAAGCAGTTCCTCCCGGCGGAAGGGCTTGCTGATGAAATCGGTCATGCCCGCATCGCGGCACCGCTGTCGATCCGCATCGAACGCACTGGCCGTCTGGGCGATGACCGGAAGCGGCCGCTCGACCCCCAGCCGCGCCTCCCGTTCCCGCAGGTCTTCGGTCGCCTGGAAACCGTCCAGATGCGGCATGAAACAGTCCATCAGGACGATGTCGTACTGGGTACGGGCGATGGCCGCCAAGGCAACCATCCCGTCTTCCGCCGTGTCCACCGTGCAGCCGAGCGATCGCAGCAGTTCCGACGCGACCTCCCGGTTCACCGGGTTGTCTTCCACCAGCAAGACCTTGGCGCGCAGGGTTGTCCACGATGTCCGCGGCCGCGATGTGGATGCCCCGGTCGTTTCCTCCAGGGCGCGCGTGCTGGCCCGGGCCAGCGCGTCGCGCACCGCCTGGGCGCGAACCGGGCGGGCCAGCACGTCGTCGAAGCCGGCCGTTTCCCAAAGATCCAGCAGGTCGTCGTTCGGGGCGTCCAGTAGGACGAAAAAGGGCGTATGCGTCAGCGTCGGCACCCGCGCCTTGGTGGCCGCCACGCGAACCGCCGAGCCGCCGGTCAGATTGCCGTCGACAAACACCGCGTCGTAGGCCGGCTTGCCCGAAGCCGGATTCAGCAGGTCGATCGCGTGATCCGCATCCACCGCACGGTCGCACTGGGCATCCAGCCGCCCGGCGATCGATGACATGACCCGCTGGTCGGCGGCCGCCCGGCTGACCGACAAGAACCGCAGCCGCGGCGACGACGCCTGCACGGCCCCAGGTCGCGCAACCGCCGTGCCGAGGACCACCGTGAACCAGAAAGCCGATCCCGCATCCGGCGCGCTGATCAGGCCGATATCGCCGCCCATGCGCCGCACCAACTCGCGGCAGATCGCCAGCCCCAGGCCCGTCCCACCGTGCTGGCGGGTGCTTGAGTTGTCGGCCTGGGCGAAGGCGTCGAAGACATGCGCCTGGCGCTCCACAGGAATGCCGATGCCGGTGTCGCGGACTTCGAACCGCAATTCGATCTTGCCATCGCCGTCGATCCCCGGTGGGCGACGGTGGTCCACCGTCAGGGTAATCTCCCCTTCTTCGGTGAACTTCAGAGCGTTGCCGATCAGGTTGGTCAGGATCTGCCGCAGACGGTTGGCATCGCCGATCAGCGGCCGATCGACGACGACGTCGTCACGGACCGCAAAGCGCAGGCCCTTTGCCTGGACCGCCGGGCCGAAGGTGTCCCGAACATCCTCGATCAGGGTCCCGACTTCGAATTCGGCGTCGTGGATCTCGAACTTGCCGGCCTCGATCTTCGAGATATCCAGGATGTCGTTGATGACGCAAAGTAGCGTTTCGCCAGAGCCGCGGATGCCTTCGACATAGCGCCGCTGCTTGGGTTCCAGCCGGGTGCTGGTCAGCAGCTCCGCCATCCCCAGCACCCCGTTGATCGGGGTGCGGATTTCGTGGCTCATCCGGGCCAGGAACTCCGACTTCGCCCGACTGGCCTGCTGCGTCTGCTGGATCGCGACCTCCAGGTCCCGGCTTCGGTTCTCGACCTGCGCCCGCGCTTCGTGGAGGTTCCGCCCCATCTCCTCGAAGGCATGCCCGAGGCTGCCCAACTCGTCCCGTCTGGGGACCGGGTTGGCCACCAGCAGATCACCGCGGCCGATCCGCCGCGACGCCTCCATCAGGCCGGTAATCGGCCGCAGAAGCATGCGCTTGAGCAGCAGCAGCAGCAGGATGCTGGTGATGCAGATCGCCGAAAGGACGCCGATCGCCAGGCTCGAGCCGACACTCCGGACGGCGATGTTGAACTGGCTTTGCGGCAGGGCGCCGATCAGCACCAGATCGGGGCGCAATCGAACGCCGCGGGTGAACAACGGCGCGTTAGGATCGTCGTCCGTCTGGATGCCGGAACCGGGGGGCGCATCGATCAGGCGATCCAGAATCCGGCCCGAATAAGTCGTGCCGACCAGGGCCTCCTGAGGGTGTGCGACGATGATGCCCTGGCTGTCGACAAAGAAAACGAAGCCGCCCTCGCCGATATGCGTGCCGCGCACGAGCTGGCGAAGAAAGGACAGATCAAGGGTGACGGCGAGGAAGCCGCGCTCCGGCCTCGGCGTCAGCAACGGGTCCACGGTCCTGTCGACCACCCGCAGGCGCCAGGCCGCGAGGAACGCCGGCTCACCATCGTCGGCATTCCGGTAGATGGTGGTGAAGACATCCCGTTCGGATGCAACCATCGCCCGGAAATAGGGCGTTTGCCCTTCGAATTCGGTCGCATTGACGGATCGCCGATTGCTCAGCCGGGCGTCTTCCAAGCCGTCCGGCGTCAGCACCCGGATTTCCTTATAGGCGGGGAAACTCGCCTGGTAAGCGGCGAATTCTTCCAATAGAGGCAGCAGGGCCAGCGCGTAGCGTTCGCGCGCGTCGGTCGCCCCGGCAAAGCGCTCGACCACGGCCGACCGGGCCAGAAGGCCAGCATTCGCCACGGTGCTTTCGAAACGGGCGAGGGCGCGCTCGCCAACCTGATCCAGGGTCGTGTCGAGGCCATCGATGGTGCGCGAAACGGCCAGGTCCCGCAGCTGGACGTAGGCGATCGCCCCCAGGGTCACCAACGGGGCAACGATCAGCGGTACAACAATCAAAAGAACCTTAACATTCAACCGCATCGGTCATCCCGTCAGCGGGTTACGTTGGCAAAGACGGAAGCGTAGCGGCGCAGGACGTGCGCCGGTATCGGTTCGATCAGCTCCGACCGCGCCAGGATCTCCGCGTCGGGGTAGATCGCCGGGTCGGACAGGAACTCCGCCGGCAGGAGCGCTTCGGCGGCGGTGTTTGGTGTTGCGAAATGGGAATGGCGGGCCTGCTGGGCGGCGTTCTCCGGCGTGTTCATGAAGTCGATGAACGCCATCGCGAGATCCTGGTTCTCCGAAGAGGACAACACGGTATAGTAGTCAATCCAGAGCATCGTACCCTCGGATGGCACCGCATAGGCAATGCCTGAGTGGTACTGTTGCAGCAGCAGCGCATCGCCGTTGTACATCATCGCCGCCCAAACATCGCCGCTGACCATCGCCGATTCCTCGGCCAGGGAGATGTACGCGTAGCTCCGGACCGAGGCGCGCTGATGCAGCAGCAGGTCTTCAGCCTGCGCCAGAGCACGTTCGTCCGTACTGTTGACCGAGTACCCAAGGGCCACAAGCGCCATGCCGAGAAGGTCGCGCTGGTCGTAGGTCATGACGATCCGGTTCGCCAGCTCGTCGACGGGGTCGAACAGCTGCAACCAGCTTGTGAACGGCTCCGACACCAGATCCGCACGGTAGCCGATACCAAGCGT
The DNA here is from genome assembly GCA_028281985.1 of Alphaproteobacteria bacterium. Lineage (GTDB taxonomy): Bacteria > Pseudomonadota > Alphaproteobacteria > DSM-16000 > Inquilinaceae > JANQIU01. The sequence continues at coordinate 5,487 of JANQIU010000092.1, forward strand.
GCCCCAGAAGAACGGCACGGCGTGGGAGACGGAATACGGCCGGGCCGATCGCCAGTACGGATCGATATGTCGGAGATTGGGGACCTGGCTTTCGCTGATCTCCGCCAGCCATCCCTGGTCGAGATAGATCTCCAGCGCAATGCCATCGGTGATGACGATGTCGTAGCCCTTGCCGTGGTTGTCGTAGAGGATCTGCGTCCGGGTGTCCCCGCTTTCGTAGTAGGTCTGGATGATCCGCGCGCCGTATTCGGCCTCGAAGGCCGTCAACAGCTCCGGGTCGAAGTAGTCCGGCCAGTTGAGGATCCGCAGGGTCGACGGCGCCGCGTCCTGCGCCAGGGACAAGGCGGGCACCAAAACCATCGCGAGCAGGGCGGATACCGATGCGGACATTGGCCTCCTCCCAGCGATCATTCCCACATCCCCCGGCGACCGGCAAAGCTGGCGCCACCGTAAGAAACCGACACAGTCTCACAGGTAGTCAACGTTGTCCGACATCGGCCAGCAGCAATACGACCTTGGTATGGATTTGCCGCATCAGCGGCTCAGGGCGTTCGCAAGGGCTGGCAGATTGTTTCGCCGGCGGCGTCAGCGACGGGGCCGGTCACTCCGGTCCTGGCTTGCACCGGGTCCTGAAGGGTGACCGGTGGGCGGCCTCAACGAAACCGGGAGGGATCGCGCTCCACGCCCATTTTTTTTTGCCAACGCGGGATCATCCGGCCACCGGGGTCGCGAGGCCGGCCGGACGCTTTGGTTATGGCGGGGACGCGACCGCCAGATCGGTCCCGCGCGGGTTGGCAAGCAGGAACCGGACCGCCTGCAGGTCCGTCAAACCGGCCGACTTCAGGCGCTGCCACTCGGCATGGCGGGAGTAGCTCAGATAGTCGACCTGCAGGGCGAATCTGTGGACGTCGAGGTTTTCGCCCGGCGCATTGTCCTCACCCAAACCGGGAGCCTGGTTCAGGCTCTGGGCGAACTGCTCCCCGGCAGGTCGTTCACCTGTACCGGCGGCCGCCGACATCGACAGGGCGGCGGCAAGCAGTACGCTGATTGCGAGGCGATTCATCCAGACAATCCAAGGTCCTTGGGTACGAACAGCGATATCTCATCATACAGAGCCTAAGAATACCTGAACCCGGTTGCCCGCCGCGTCCCGCCCTGGAGCCGGTCGAACAGCCGCCGCGTTTAGCCGGGCGTCACGTCGATTGGCGGCGCCCCGAGACCCTGGCAACGAGCCTTTTCGCCTCAAGGGATTAGAGGGATTTCATCTTCTTCTTCAGTACCAGATGGCCGTCGTCGTAGCCGTCGATCAACCCGTAGACCTTGGTGCCCAGCAGCTCGATGCACGCCGCCTTGGCGCAAGGGTCCAGGGCCTGACAGTTCTCCCACAGGGTCTTGGCATAGGCCCGGCGTTCGATCCCCTTGGTTCCCTTGTAGCGTTTCTTCATCGTCCGCCCGACGGTGTAGACGCTGTTGCAGATCGACCCCAGGATCGGAACGCACCCGGCGCCCGTGCGCTTCAACTTCTTGTTCTTCTTCTTGATGCTGAACAGGATCGCCTCGACCGTCCCGCCATAGGCCACGTGGCCAAGCTCGGTCAGAATCTTTTCCAGGGCGTTCACATGCCGGTAGGTCTTCACCGCCGACACCGCCGAGCGTGTGGATTCGATCAGGGCAAAAGCCAGCCCGACCGGCCCCGATACGGCCGCTGCCGTCCCGGCCGCTGCGGCAGCTGCGCCCGACAAGGGAGCCGTAAAGCTCACTGCCGTCTGTCCGACCACCGACAAGGAGCCTGCCAGGGCCTGGGCTCCGTAACCGCCCGCCCAGGTGCCGTAGTAGCTCACCGTGTAGGACGCCTTCAGGGCGGACTGCGCTTTCGAACCCACCGTGCTGCCCGCCGATTCCGCGCCCGTCAGCGGAGGGGCGTTCAACATATCGATGATGTCGTCGTAGTCCTCCAAATCGTCGTCATCGTCGTCGAACATGGCGTCACGCGCTTGCTGCTCGATGTAGGGCATGTCCGGTCTCCTCTCTCCCACCAGCCGCCGATGCCGCCTGTCCCCGGCCCGGCGGTCATGCGCCCTGCGCGGCGACGGCTTCCGTCCGCTGGAATACAAGACTTGTCTAATTCAAATGTCGGCTACGCACGCTAGAGCTTGCGTTGCCTAAACCCAAGTCGCGGCATTAGCCACACAAGAGTTGGCATAGGTTGGCAAAATCATGACCATTTGGCGACCCATGAGGCTGTTCTTTTTCCGCTCCGACGAAAAGGGGGTGGCGCCGGGCTCGCAAAAAAGGATGGCGTACCCTGCCCCCCAGCCGCCCCACACGCGCCGGGAAAACCGACGCGGTCTTGCGGAGCTCAACGGCGAGACCGCATCAACAATCCTGTGGCGCTATCCCGAATGAACATGCGTTCTCTGCGCCCGCCAACTGGGCTATCCTGGATGAAACGGGTTCGGGGCCACCATTTCGTGGCGGCAACACCTCGCCTGGAATCCGATGGGGGACGCCGATCTGTCTTTGACCGAAACAATCTGGTTTGGCGCCTTTGCTTTGGCTTGTGCTGTCGCCAGTACGGCGACCGGCATCTACACCGTGCGGACACTGACGATCGCGCTGGAAGGGCACTACGAATTCAAGGGCGACAGCCTGACCAAGCGCTCGCGGGTGGCCGGCTTTACCCGCGTCATCCTGTGGTCCGTCTGCGTGGTGATGGCCTGGAGCTTCCTCATCGACTGGTTCTGGTTCGCCGATCTGGATTTCGCCATCACCGCTTTCCTGGTCCGCTTGGAAATCGTGCTGCACATCCTGGCCGCGCTGGGGGACAATTGACCAGCAGACCGACAGCCACCGTCGATGCGGCGCCCGCAAGCCATGGCCTCCCGCCGCCGATACCAGCCGACCAAGGCCGGCCACCGGACATGCCGCCGCCCTTGCCCGAGGAACCGGCACCGCGCGGCCCACGCGGCCTGTACCCCTTCCGCGCCAGGGCGGAACGCCGGCACGCCGCCAAGGAAGCTGCGGAAGACGCGAAGTGGTCGCAAAGGAGCTTCCCCTGCCCGGCCTGCGGTGCCGACCTGCGGTTCGATCCCGGCAAGGGGTCGATGCATTGCGGGCATTGCGACAGCGACGTCCCGGTGCCCCATGTGGACGATGCTGCAGCCCAGGTGGAGAATCCCTACCATGAGCATCTGGACGCCGATACCGGCGCCCTGACCCAGGAGGAAGCGCTGTCGCTGTCCTGCGACGGCTGCGGCGCCAGTATCGAGTTCCATCCGGACGAGCATTCCCGCGTCTGCCCGTTCTGCGATGCGGCTCTCGTCGGCGACCCCGGCATGCAGCGCCGCATCGTGCCCCAGGCGGTGCTGCCGTTCGACTTGACCCATGAAGAGGCGCACAGCGCCATGCGGGAGTGGCTGGAATCCCGCTGGTTCGCGCCCAACGACATCGCCGAGGAAGCCCAGACAGATCATTTCCAGGGCGTCTACGTGCCCTTCTGGACCTTCGATGCGCACACCGACACCGACTATGTGGGCCAGCGCGGCCGGACCGTGGGCTCCGGCAAGCGCCGGCGCACGGTCTGGACTACCGTGCACGGCAACGTGAAGGGGCCGTTCGACGACGTTCTGGTCTCCGCCTCGAAATCGGTATCGATGGAGTTCAAGGACGCGCTGGCCCCATGGCCCTTGCGCGAGCTGGAAACCTACCAGACCGAGTTCCTAGCCGGCTTCCGGGCGGAAAACCACACCGTCGGCCTGCGGGAGGGATTCGGCCGGGCGCAGCGCTTCATGAAGGAGGTCATCAACGACTGGATCAGGGCGGATATCGGCGGTCAGCGACAGCGGATCACCTCCAGCCAGACCCGGTATAGCAAGGAGACCTTCAAGCACATCCTGGTGCCGGTCTGGATCACCCACTACCGTTTCGAGAAGAAGTCCTATCGCCTGTCGGTCAACGGCCGGACCGCAAAGGTCTTCGGCCATCGGCCGTTCTCCAACCTGAAGCTGTTCGGCGCCACCCTGGCGCTGACCCTGGCCCTGGGCGTGGTCGGTTTCATGATCTCATCGGTGCCCTGGGTCGGCTGAAGCGGACGGCGCTGCGTTCCCACAAGGCATCGGATAACACCCGGCTTGGTCAGGCGATCTCCCGCACAGGGTACGGCTCCGCGACGCCGTCTTCTTGCTGCAGTCCGCCGAACCGCCGGTTGCGGCACCGGAAGGCGTGCAGTGCACGCTCCAAGTCACCGGCGCCGAAATCCGGCCAAAGGCAATCGGTGAAGTACAGCTCGGCATAGGCGCATTCCCAGAGCAGGAAGTCCGACAGCCTTTGTTCACCACTGGTGCGGATCAGCAGGTCGACGTCCCGCGCGGCCTGGTCGCCGCTGAGCAGGCGGGAGAAGCCCTCGCGCGTGAGGTCTTCCCCTTCCCGCACCGTTGCCGCGGCCCGCAGGATGGCGTCCCGGGCCGAGTAGTCGAGGGCGATGCGCAGGTCCAGCGCGTCGCCCTGCGCCGTCACCGCCTCCGCGCGGGCGATGCCGGCAGCCAGGCCTTCCGGCAGCCGGTCCCGCCGCCCAATCACCGTCAGGCGCACACCGCTGCGGGCAAGCCGGGCGACTTCCGTTCGCAGATAGTGCCGGAGCAGACCCATCAGGGCCGACACCTCGCGCGGGGGTCGGCGCCAGTTGTCGGCGGAGAACGCATAGAGGGTCAGCGTACCGACGCCCAGGTCCGGCGCCGCTTCGACCACGCGCCGGACGGCTTCTACCCCCGCCCGATGCCCGGCGCGGCGCGGAAGACGGCGTTGGCCGGCCCAGCGGCCATTGCCGTCCATGATGATGGCGACGTGCGGTTTGGGGGACAGGCTGGTTTGCACGGCAGAATCTCTCCGCAAGCTTCAAGCCGGCCGCAGCTTGAAATCGGTCGATGGGCCGTCCGGGTCGCCAACCGCTTCGGCGGCGTCCCGGACGACCTGCTCCAGCACCGCCAGATAGTCGACGAAGCGGCGGCGCCCCTCCGGTGTCAGCCGACAGGTGGTCTGGGGCCGGTTGCGCTCATACCCCTTGTGGATGGCCACGAGGCCGGCTTCCTGAAGCACCTGCAGATGCCGGCTCAGATTGCCGTCGGTAAGGCCGCACAGTGACTTCAAATCGGCAAATGCCAGCCCTTTCGGGTGGGCGATCAGCGACGCCAGCACGCCAAGCCGCGCCTTTTCATGGATCACCCGGTCGAGACCGTCATAGGCGAAGGGCGCTTCGGCATCAGTCGTCGGCATCGGACTCTCCCGAAGCGCGATGCAGGACGGCGGCCATGAGCAACTGGCCGACGGCGAAGGGCACCCCCATCATCCAAGGCGACAGGCTGCGGCTGGCGCTGGCGAGGATCAGCACCGACACACCGGCCACGAAGTACCAGGCGCCGACGATGATGACCGACCGCGGCAGCGATCGCAGTGAGGCCAGGATCCCCACCGCGACCAGAAGCTGCCAGAGGCCCGGCAGCAACCAGTGGGTTTCGGGTGCGTAGCGCAGCAGGACCGCGGCAATGGCCGCGCCGGCAAACCCGGCCGGGATGAACTGGCCGATGGCGTTCAGGATCATGGCGTCGGCCAGGCCGGGGTGGTGCCGACGCGACCGTGCCACCATCTCCGCCCCGACCAGAACCGCAGAGATGCCGGCCGTCACCACCCAGCAGAGGAAGAAGGTCATCGGGTCGCCGGCCAGCGCGGCCGGAAAAGCCGACTGCGCCATGGCGGTGACCAGCGCCAGCACCCCCGTCACCGCCATAACCGCCGGCCCGAAGCCGCGAAACATGGTTCCCGCGGCCAGATGGCTGCGGATGCTGGTGATGTCTGCCAAGGCCCGATCGATATCCCGCATGGGCGTCATCCTGAACTTTGCATCGCAAAGTATATAAACCCGCGCTGAACACCGCAACGGAACTTTACAGCGAGTCCTCGACAACGCCGCCGCCGGCCGGTCGCGATGGTTTGGGCAGGTCGCCGATCTCTTCCTCCACCACGCTGCGAAACCACGCCTGGGCGGGATCGCCATCGGTGCGGGCGTGCCAGGCCAGCCCCACATCGAATTCAGGCGACAGGATCGGCAGCGGGCTGAGTTCCAGATCGAACGCGTCGGCAAAGAACCGTGCGGCGACGGAGGGAACGCAGGCGATCACTGCGCGACGCCTCAGGATGAACGGCATGGTCGGGAAATGCGCCACCGTGGCGATCACGGTCCGCCTTAGCCCCCGCTGGGCCAGCGCATCATCCACCGCGCCGTGCCGGTCGCCGCGGATCGACAAGAGGATATGCGGCGTCTCGACAAACCGCTCCAGGCCGATCCGCCCCGCGCATCCCAGTTGCGTGCGGTCATAGAGGATCGCAAACCCGTCCCGGTGCAGGGTCCGAACCCGATGGCGTCGCTCGCCGCCACGTGTCGGCAGGGCGCTCAGCGCCAAATCCGCATCCCCATTGTCCAGCAGACCAAACAGCGACCGGAAATCGGCCGGCCGAACCACCAGAGTTGCCCCCGGCGCGACCGTGCCAAGCCGTTCCATCAGCCGCGGGATCAGGACGAACTCCAGATCGTCGGGGGCGGCAAAGCGAAACGTTGCTTCGGTCGTCGCCGGGTCGAACCCGGTCGCTCGAACCGCGCCTTCGATCCCGGCGAGCGCAGGCGCAAGCTGCGACCACAGGGCCTCCGCACGCGGTGTCGGCACCATCTCGGCGCCGGCGCGCACGAACAACGCGTCACCCAATGCCGACCGCAGGCGCCCCAGCGCCATGCTGACCGCCGAAGCCCCGAGATAGAGGCGCTTCGCCGCCCGGCCGACACTGCGCTCCCGCATCAGGGCGGAGAACACCAGCAGCAGGTTCAGGTCCAGCCGCCGCAGCTCAATTTCGCTGAATTGATCATTCATGACTATCAATTTGAATGATCAAGGTCCGATTGTCATCTTCCCTCCACGACGCGCGACCGGCCACGGCCGCCGGCAACCACGGGAGAAGACCATGAAGATCGGCATCATCGGATCGGGCAATATGGGCCGGGCGGTCGGCGTTCGGCTGGCCCAGCTTGGCCATCCGGTCACCTTTGGCGCCCGCCGCCTCGAGCAGGCCCAGTCGGCGGCGTCCGTGGCCGGCCACGGCGCGACCGCGGGGGATAACGAGGCGGCAGCCCGGTTCGGCGAGGTTCTGGTGTGGACCATCCGGGAGACCGATCCTGCGGCCGTCTTCGCCGACCCGTCGGTCCTGGACGGCAAGACGGTGCTCGATCTGAACAATCGCAACTATGCCGAGGAGGTGAAGACCGGCGCCTGGCTGACGGAAGCGATCGCCGAGCGCCTGCAGAAGACCGCTCCGACAGCGCGGGTCGTCAAGGCGCTGAACACCATCGCCATGGAGACGTTCGACACCTCTGCCGACGCCTTGCGGGCTGCCGGGGCACAGAGCTTCATCGCCGGCGACGATGCCGAAGCGAAGACCAAGGTGGCGGCGCTGCTGGCCGACCTCGGCTTCACGGCGGTCGACCTGGGCACCGGCCCGGCGGCCCTACGCGCAGCCGAAGCGCTGGGCGACGTCATCCGGCTGTTGATGATCGATGGCGGCCATGGCGGGCGGGCCCACCTGACCTTTGGCACCCTGCCGGTACCCGATCTGTCGACGATCGGCGAACGCGCGGACTCGAACTACCGCTAAAGAGACGGCGGTGAGGCGGGTTATGCAGACGTCGTTGCGGCGTGTTCGATCAGCCTGCCGATGAACTGCTCGCACCGGTCGAGTTCGCTGACCTCGACGAACTCGTCCGGCGTATGCGCCTGGGCGATGGCACCAGGGCCGACGACGACGGTGGGTATGCCGCCGCGGACGCTGAACTGGCCGCCTTCGGTGCCATAGGCAACCTTGGCGTGGTCGTTGCGCCCGACCAGCCGTTTGGCAAGGGTCACCGCCGGGTCATCGTCCGGCGTCTCCAGCGCCGGAAAAGCCGCCAGCGGCTCGAAGACGATATCGGATTCCGGCGCGATATCCCGCATCTCCGGGATCAGGGTTTCCCGGGCGAAGGCCTGCACCTCTCCAACCAGGCCGTCCAGATCGTCCTCGGGCAGCGCCCGGAACTCGAAATCCAGCTCGCACCGGTCCGGCACGATGTTCAGTGCACCGCCGCCATGGATCCGGCCGACATGGGCGGTGGAGTACGGGATGTCGTAAAGCGGGTCCTGCGCCCCCTCGGCCCTCAGCCGCAGGCCGATCTGCTTCAATCGGACAAGCAGTTGGGCCGCGTACTCCGCCGCGTTCACCGCCAGCGGCGCCAGGGACGAGTGCCGGCTCAGGCCCTTCACGGTGACGCGCATGGCTCGTTTGCCCTTGTGCCCGACCACCACCTGCATGCCGGTCGGCTCGCCGACGAAGCAGGCGATCGGCGCCGGCGCCCAGGACGGCAGACGATCGATCAGGCCGGTGACGCCTTTGCAGCCCACCTCCTCGTCGTAAGAGAACGCAAGCAGCAGCGGCGTCTGCAGGTCGGCAGCCACCATGTCCGGCACCCGGGCCAGGCAGCATGCCAGGAACCCCTTCATGTCCGTGGCGCCACGGCCATACACGCGCCCGTCCGCCCGGCGCAGGGTGAACGGGTCGGAGGTCCAGTCCTGGCCATCCACCGGCACCACATCGGTGTGACCGGACAGGATGTAGCCTGGCCGGTCCCGCGGCCCGATCACGGCCAGAAGACTGGCCTTCAGGCCGGTCGCATCGGGGATCCGGACGGTCGGGATGGCAAACCGGTGCAGATAGGCTTCGACATGGTCGATCAGGGCCAGGTTGCTGTTGCGGCTGACGGTGTCGAACGCGACCAGGTCCGCCAGATGGTCGATGGCCGATCGACGGCCGTTGTCCGGGGTCATCAGCAGGCCTCCGACCAGGGGTCGTTGGGGATGCTCATCCGGATGTGCCGCATGAAGGCGCGCACGACGCCGGACGCGGGGCGCCCGACCGCGGTCAGAAAGGCGGTGCGGAACGGCATTGCCGGTTCGAAGGGCCGGGCGATCACCGATCCGTCGAAGAACTGGGCGATGGGAAAGGGGTTCAAGAGGGCGATGCCCAGTCCCGACCGTACGAACTCCAGCGCCGAAACGGTCGTCGTCGTCTCCACGACGATCGGCAGGGAAACGCCGTGCCGCGCCATAAGCCGGTCTATCGACGTCCGCAGGGAATGGCGCTTGCCGATGGCGACGAAGGAATGCCCGGCCATGCTCTCGGGCGTCACCACCTCCTGGCGAGCCAGCGGATGGCCGGCCGGCATGACACATACCAGGCGCGAGGCGCGGAAGGGCACCGTCTTGACCCCGGCATGGTGAACGACCGCATCGGTGATACCGATATCGGCCCGTTCCTCGGCAACGCCGGCGATGACCTGGTCGCCGCTGGCCACGTCGAACTGAATGCGCAGACCCGGCTGCGCCTGCATGAACCCCGCAATCCGCCGCTGCAGGAAGCGGTGGCCCAGTGTCGGCGGCATGGTAACCCGCAATGTCGCCGCCGGGCTTGCCGCCGCATCGCGGCGGTCGATCAGGGCCAGCGTGTCGAACAGCGGATCCAGTTCCGCATTCAGCCGTGTCGCCTCTTCCGTGGGTTGCAACCGCCCGCCGTCGCGCTGGAACAGGGTCCGGCCCAACCTGGCTTCGAGCTGGCCGATCATCCGGCTGGCCGCAGACTGAGAAACGCCCAGTTTCCGTCCTGCCGCGGTGGTCGTTCCGTACTGGATCAGCGCGCGCAACGCTTCGTATTCCCGGAGATTGTGCCAAGTGGCTTTCATCGACATGCCATCGTCCAAAGGGGCGTCCAAGGCGGAACGCGATCGGGCTGCGTTCTAACTCTAGAACAAAAACGCATAGCCTGCGCCCTTCTCCATGCACAGCGGGCTGAATACGATAGCTGGTGGGGCAGACACTCAGGCCCAAAAACCAGTCCTTTGAAGGCAGTCGGCTTGCGATCCCGGGACAAACCGTTTGACCAGACACCCGCGCGCGCGTGCCGGATGCGATCATGCAATATGGACATCGACCCTGCCGGGATCGTAGATGCTGGCGGATACCAACAGGCGTTCGCCGTCTGCCGGACCGGCATGCGGTGGCGTCACCAAGAAGAATGAGCAAGGAGACAGGGCATGGCACCTAGAGCTTATCTGGTCGCAACCGCCGTGGGCATGGTGCTGGCGGCACCCGTGACCGCCCAGGCAGACGACCTGACCATCGCGGTCGCCTCGGAAGCGACGGCGATGGATCCGCACTTCCACAACACCGGCAACAACAACCAGATCATGACCCACATCTATGATCGGT
>JANQIU010000124.1 GCA_028281985.1 Alphaproteobacteria bacterium
CGGCGGTTCGCTGCGTCCGGTCATCCAGAAGGGGGCAGCGCCGGTCATGCGGCTGCGCAACATCGCCATCATCGCCCATGTCGATCACGGCAAGACGACCCTGATCGACGTCTTGCTGCGCCAGAGCGGCGCCTTCCGCGCCAATCAGCAGGTGGCCGAAAGGGCCATGGATTCCAATGAGTTGGAGCGCGAGCGCGGCATCACGATCCTGGCCAAATGCACCTCGGGGGTGTGGCCCGCCGGCGATCCGGGCGCGGTCAGGATCATCATCGTCGACACCCCCGGCCATGCCGATTTCGGCGGCGGGGCCGAGCGCACCCTGGGCATGGTCGACGGTGTCGTCGTGCTGGTGGATGCCGCCGAGGGGCCGATGCCGCAGACCAAATTCGTCGTCGGCAAGGCGTTGAAGTTGGGCCTGCGTCCCATCGTCCTGATCAACAAGGTCGACAAGCCGGAACAGCGGGCCCACGCGGTTCACGATGAAGTGTTCGACCTGTTCGCCGCGCTGGACGCCGACGAGGCGCAGCTGGATTTCCCGACCCTGTTCGCGTCGGCCAAGCAGGGCTGGGCGGGTACGGACCCGGAAAGCCAGGGCGGCGATATGGGGCCGCTGTTCGACCTGATCGTCCGCCATGTGCCGCCGCCCCGCGGTATCGACCCCGACGGGCCGTTCCGCATGCTGGTGACGACGCTGGAGGCGGATCCCTATCTGGGCCGGGTGTTGACCGGCCGGATCGAAAGCGGCGGCATCCGCCAGAACATGGCGATCAAGGCCATCTCCCGCGACGGCGCCGGCCTGGAACAGGCGCGGGCCAGCAAGCTGTTGGCGTTTCGCGGCCTGCAGCGCCAGCCGATTGAGCAGGCGGAAGCCGGCGACATCGTCGCCGTGGCCGGCCTGGCCAAGGCGACGGTGGCCGACACCCTGTGCGACCCGTCTCTGGACCTGCCGCTGCCGGCCCAGCCGATCGACCCGCCGACCCTGGCGATGACCTTCTCGGTCAACGATTCGCCGCTGGCCGGGACCGAGGGCGACAAGGTCACCGGCCGGATGATCCGCGACCGGCTGTTCCGCGAAGGCGAGGGCAACGTGGCCCTGAGGGTCTCCGAGACCGCCGGCAAGGATGCCTACGAGGTGGCTGGCCGTGGCGAACTGCAACTGGCCATCCTGATCGAGACCATGCGCCGGGAAGGCTATGAGATGTCGATCAGCCGGCCGCGGGTGGTGTTCGACACCGACCCCGCCACCGGCCAGCGGCTGGAACCGGTGGAAGAGGTGGTCGTCGACGTCGACGAGGAATATGCCGGTCCGGTGGTGCAGAAGCTGTCGGAGCGCAAGGGCGAGATGATCGAGATGCGCCCATCCGGCGGCGGCAAGCAGCGTCTGGTGTTCCACATGCCGACCCGCGGGCTGATCGGCTACCATGCGGAGTTCATGACCGACACCCGCGGCACCGGGGTGTTGCACCGGATCTTCCACGCCTACGCCCCGTACAAGGGGGCGTTGCCGGGCCGGCGGGCCGGCACCCTGATTTCCAACGGCCAGGGCGACGCGGTGGCCTATGCGATCTGGAACCTGGAAGACCGGGGGCCGCTGATGATCGGTCCCGGCGACCGGGTCTACCAGGGTATGGTCGTGGGCGAGCACAGCCGCGGCACCGACCTGGAGGTCAACGTGCTGAAGGAAAAGAAGCTGACCAACATCCGGGCAGCCGGCAAGGACGAGAACATCCTTCTGACCCCGCCGATCCGCTTCACCCTGGAACAGGCGCTGTCCTATATCGGGGATGACGAGCTGGTCGAGGTCACGCCGAAATCGATCCGCCTGCGCAAACGGTACCTGGACCCGCACGAGCGCAAGCGCCAGTCGCGCCGGGTGGAGGCGGTGTAGGCGCGGCCGGCCACACACGGTGCCGCGGATCGGCGGATCTGACCCACCCTGCGCTTGACGCACGATTCGAACGACGTATGTGAACTGAAATTATCCGTTCCGTCAGGGTGCAGGTTCAACGTGAAAGCGCATACGGCCAGTCTTCTCAACGCCCTTGTTCTGATTGCGGTTTCCGCCTGGGCCTTTCTGTCGTCGGAGACGGGGTCGCTGACCATCCTGGTCCCGGCTGCCTTCGGCGTTCTGTTGCTGGCCTGCTACCCGGGTGTGAAGGCGGAGAACAAGATCGCCGCGCATGTCGCCGTCGTGCTGACCTTGCTGATCCTGATGGCCCTGTTCATGCCGCTGATGAATGCCGTCAGCCGGGGCGACCCCATGGCGGTCACCCGGGTGCTGATCATGCTGGTGGCGACCGCGGTCGCCTTCGTGTTCTTCATCAAAAGCTTCATCGACGCGCGAAAGAGCCGCGCCTGATTGCCTCCGCGCTTGGAGCAAGCAATGGACGCAGCGGCCCGCAGCGCGTGAAGCGCCCTACGCCGGCCGGGACGGCCCGGCGGGATCGTAGGGCGGCGGCGGGGCGAACTGGTCCGGCGCGATGACGAAGCGGTAGGCCAGGCCGATGACCACGACGATGGCCAGCCAGATGGCCACGTACTGCACGGTCTTGCCGCTGCGGAACACGCGCAGCAGCACCGGCGCCACCAGGATCAGCGCGCCCAGCAGATAAAGGATCGACAGCCAGTTGGGGTTGTCCGCCATGGCCGATGATCGTGGTGCCGGGGTGGCTATCTTGGCAAGGGTGGAACGGACCGCTAACGGCTGCCATCGGCTACCACCGAGCTTGGCGGAACCGGTAGACGCGAGGGATTAAGGAACCCCTTTGTTTACAAAACGGGGGTTCTTGAGCGAAAGAATGACAGCGTGGTTTCAGCGGGATCACGAGACGTAAGGAGAGGACCGACTTCTTGCCCTTAGTTTGGGTGCCGTGGGGGAGCTATGGGAACTCGGCTGGCGTGAAACTGCCAGCTATCGGGTTCCGCACGCGTGAAGCCTGAGCTTGAATGCGGACGTGGTGGAATTGGTAGACACAAGAGACTTAAGCCATGTGTTGAGTGCCCCTGCGGAAACGCTGGGAGTAGAACTGCTCAAATTCGGGGAAAGCTAAGGACTGAAAAAACGGTCTAAGCCAATCCCGAGCCAAGCCGTCGACGAAATGCTTCGCGGACGGAAGGTGTAGAGACTAGACGGGCAGCGCCTAACGCCACGCAAGTGGTTACGGTGAAGGGATAGTCCAGACCACAAACGACGCTCTTGGCGTCGGCGGTGAAAGCCGTAGCTGGTAAGAAAATCTCTCGATCATATGATCGTGCGGGTTCAAGTCCCGCCGTCCGCACCAAACTCTCCTCCGAGCCAGTTAAGCTGGTGGCCGAACGGCCTGTCGGGTGTCGGAGTGCCGACCATTTCGCCGGGTTCCACAACCCAGTGCGGCGACATTCTGTGAGCAATCAAAAATCGAGTATCAACTTATGATGTTCTACAAAACGGATGCGCTCAGGCATTCTCCGTGGATAGTCTTCCTCTAAACGCTTCAGGCAGTGGCGCGCCCATCAACTGTGTCGCGAAGCAGCAGGTTCTTGGCAAATCACGCAGCGCAACTATCTTTGTGTCAACCGAATAGCCGGAATTCTGGTCTTGTGTCGCAAGCTGTTCGTCTAGCGTAGCATGACGAAATGGGGATCACTACAAGATTCTAGGAGAGAAACTATGCGATGTGTTAAGAATTCAATCGTGGCCGCGGCTTTGTTAGTGCTGTGCGGTACGCCGGCGGCGGCAGAAACCGTCCGTCCCGAAAGTACTCTTTCCGCCGACCAACGTATCGCCATTGTGGAAAGCTGGTACGTGACGAACAACTACGATCTGCTCGCGGATGATTTGGATTGGCGCCATGCGCCTGGCTTCTTTGGCGGTGAAACGCTGAGCACCAAAACCCAAGTCCGGGATCAACTGGTGCCGTTTTACTTTGAGAGCTTTGCCAATATCAGTGTCGAGATCGATCGCATTGAGGCAAGCCCCCAATCAGTGTTCAGTTTTGGGACCTATCTCCTGACGCCGCGCAACACTGAAACCGTTCACAGGGCACCCTTTGTCCATGTGTGGACGGTCAATGCTGACGGCCAATTGGACAGTCTCGTTCAGTATGCAGATACGTTGCTTATTACGCTGGCACTCTCGGATGCGCGTGTACTTGCGAATCGCGAGTAGAGAGGCCGATTCATATCTCCATTGCTCTAATGGCTGGGCCAGAGAGCAAGAAACATGGGCCTGCGTATTCTGGGTGTGATTGGTGTCAACTGTCCCGGCGATTTGAGCGCAAGATCCATGGTGCCAGCGTTCGAATTCGTCAACGAAGAACGGGTAGGGCATGGCCAGGGATGTGCAGGTATCGGTCAACGACTAGCCATTCAGCCCGCTGCCCCGGTGTGATGGCTTCGAAAGACGGGGTCTAGCCGAACACTGGGTCAGTATTCCACGCCGATGCCCGAGCAGACTCCAAATCCCTCGAGCTTCAGTCCTTGCCGGCTCAAGTCCGGTCGCCCGGACCAGCGCAATGATCGGGGACAGTTTACTTAATTCTATCTGAATTAAGTAAACTGTCCCCGATCGTTGTGCCTCCCAGCTACACCGGCGCCAGCGCCTTGTGCGGTTCGGCGGGGATCTCGACGCGGATCGGGTCGCCGGGGCGGATCTCTCCGTCGGCCAGGACCACCGCCATAATACCGGCCTTGCGGATCAAGTAGCCGTCCGGGCCGTGGTCCAGGGTGGCGGCCATCAGGCCCTTTTGCAGGCCGTCGAGCTGGACGCAGGGGTTGCGCAGGCCGGTGACCTCGATCACCGCCGTGCCGCCCAGATGCAGGCGGGTGCCGGTCGGCAGACCCAGGAGGTCGATGCCGCGGGTGGTCACGTTCTCGCCCATCTGGCCCGGCGCGACGGGAAAGCCGCGGCCGGCCAGCTCGTCATGCAGCTCCGCGTGGATCAGGTGCACCTGGCGCAGGTTGGGCTGGGTCGCATCCCGGGCGACGCGGGAGCGGTGCTTGACCTGGGCGCCCTGGTGGGCGTCGCCGTCGACGCCGAGGCCGGCCAGCAGGCGGATGCTGTCCTGGTTCGGCTTGCTCATCGTATGCGTCGCACTGCGGCTGACCGCGACGATCGTCCCCGTCATCACCCGATCTTTCCCGGTTACGGCATCACCGCCGGGACAGTAGTCGGCCGGGGCCGGGGCTGTCAGCCGGCTTTGCAGCCATCGGGCGGTTTTTGCCGCCCACGCGGCTCCCGCAGTTGCAATCGGCGCCGCGGCGGGGCATCAGGCGGCCGACGATTTCGCCCCCGCCACCGGACGGCCATGTCGGCACTGACCCTTTCCATCGTCTTCCTGGCCACCGCCGGTCTGGGGACCGCCCTGACCCGGGCGGCGTTGGCCTATCTGCGGCACCGGGCGGTGCTGGACCGGCCGAATGAGCGGTCCAGCCATGCCCGGCCGGTGCCCCGGGGCGGCGGGATCGGCGTCGTGCCGGCGTTCGCCATCGCCTGGGCCGCGGCGCTGTGGCTGACCGGCAGCCCAGTGGGCTGGCCGGAGGCGGTGGTGTTCGCCGGCCTGGCTCTTCTGGCCGTGGTCGGCTGGTGGGATGACCTGCAC
>JANQIU010000134.1 GCA_028281985.1 Alphaproteobacteria bacterium
GGTCCGCTGGCCATGGACTGCCGAAGCCGGTTCGACCTGGCGATGGCCTTGATGCTGGACGACCCGGCCATGCGCCAGCAGGCGGAATATGTCGTGTTCTTCGCGACCGGTAGCGCCACGATCGGCCAGGACCAGCGCGGGACCGTCGATGCTGCCGCCACGGCCGCGCTTGAGGACCAGGCGACCATCGTGGTGCTGACCGGCCACACGGACACGGTCGGCGACGCCCGGGCCAACCAGCGGCTGAGCGAACGCCGATCGGAGGCTGTCCGGCGGGCGCTGGTCGACCTGGGGCTGGCCCCGGACCGCATTCAGATCCAGGCGGTTGGCGAGAGCAATCTGCCGGTTCCGACCGGCGACGAGGTCGCCGACGGACAGAACCGCGTGGTGATCATCACGTTGCAGTAAGCTACCGGGCGCCTTCGGATACTGCCTGACCCGGCGGCAGCGGCCGCGCGGGGTTGCCGGCGACGCGGCTGCCGGGGGCAACGTCCCGCGTCACCACGCTGCCGGCCCCGATCACGGCGCCGTCGCCGATCGTGCGCCCAGGCAGGATGATGGTCCCGCCGCCGATCCACACGTCTATGCCGATCGTCACCGGCCGGGCGATTTCCAGACCGGCCTTTCGCAGCGACCTGTCCTTGTGATGGTCGGCGCAATAGATGTGGACGCCCGGCCCCAGCAGCGACCCGTCGCCGATCACTACGGGCGCCGTGTCCAGGATCGTGCAGCCGGCGTTCAGGAACACCTCCGGCCCAAGAGCGATGTTCATGCCGTAGGCGCAGTGGAACGGCGCTTCGATGATCGCGCCGGGGGCTGCGCGTGCCAGCAGGGCGGCCAACGCCGGACCGATCGCCCCGCGCTGGCCGGGCGGCATCGTATTGTGCTGGTGCACGGCGGTACGTGCCCGCTCGCGCAGCGCCGCGAGTTCCCGATCGATGCAGGTGTACCATTCGCCCGCCTGCATCTTCTGCAGTTCTGTCGCCGCCACCCGACCCCTCCCTGATCAGAAAAGCGGGATGCCCAGCCATGCCTGGGCCGTGACCAGGGACGCCTAATCGGCGTCCTGCGCCGCCGTGGTCGGCCGATGCCGGGGCTGGCCGCCCAGGCGCCGGCCGGACAGGGCGGTGATGATCCCGTGCAGCGTGCGCACCTCCGACGATGCCGGCTCGGTGCGGTGGAACAGGTTGCGGATGTTGCGGACCATGCCCGGCGTCTTTTCCGGCGGGATGAAGAACTCCGCCGCTTCCAGTTCCTGTTCCAGATGGGCGAAGAGCCGGTGCATCTCGTCGGCGGTGGCCGGCGGGCTGGCCCCGGTATCGAGGACGCGCGCGGGCGTGGTGTCGCCCGACTGGTACCACTCATAGGCCACCAGCAGCACGGCCTGGGCCAGGTTCAGCGAGGCGAAGGCCGGGTTGAGCGGTGCCGTTATGATGGCCGTCGCCAAGGCGATGTCGTCGTTGTTCAACCCGGACCGCTCCGGGCCGAACAGCAGCCCCGACCGCACCTCCCGGTCGGCAAGGGTGCGCATTTCCGCCGCCGCGGCGCGCGGCGTCAGGACGGCCTTGATCATGTCGCGGGGCCTGGCGGTAGTGGCGTAGACCCGCTGGAGGTCGGCCACTGCCGCCTCGGTGCTGTCGAACAGGCGGGCGCCGTCGACCACGATGTCGGCGCCGGATGCGGTGGCCCGTGCCTTGGCGTTCGGCCAGCCGTCCCGGGGCCGCACCAGGCGCAGGTCGGTCAATCCGCAGTTCAGCATCGCCCGGGCGACGGTGCCGATGTTCTCCCCCAGTTGCGGATCGATCAGCACCACCGCCGGGCCGCCGAGAACGGCGCTTCTGGTGGTGTTCGTACCGGACATTGCGATCATCCCCCTACGGCATCACCAGCACCGGCCGCCCGCGGCCGCGCCAGAGCATTCCTCACAAACGCGGCCTGTGGTTCGGTCAGCGCCGATAGCTGGTCGGCCCGAACCCCCGTCGACGCATCGATGACCGCATCGGCCACCGTCGCTTCGTCCTCATGCGGTTCGGCGGTAAAGGACACGCCGAACAGCCGGGTTCCGGTCAGATCGGCGCCCCGCAGATCGGCCCCGCGGAAGCTGGCGCCTTCGGCGTCGCCGTCGCTCAGGCGAGCGCCGCGCAGGTCGGCAGCGTCGAAACAGGCGTTCGAAAGATTGGCACCGCTGAAATCCGCGCCCTCCAGCCGGGTCCGGCGGAACGACGCGTTGCGCAGAAGCGCGCGCCGCGCCGTCAGCCCTGACAGGTCCATGTCGTCGCAGCTCAAGCTCAGCAGATCCTGGTCGTCGAAGTTCCGCGACTGGAGAAGTGCGCGGACTTTGCGCGCCGGCAGGTCGCGAACGACATAGCGCTGTTCCCGCCAGGGATCGGCGATGTTGTGATAGCCGCTTTCCGCCTCCCAGAACCCCAGGCGATCCTCGGCCAGCAGGTCGATCCGCTCCAGCCATTTCACGGATTTGTAGAAGTAGCGCCCGGGGACGATCAGCCGGACCGGCCCCCCATGCTCAACGGGCAGCGGCTCACCGTCGACGGTGAGCGCCACCAGCGGATCCAGGTCCGGCAGATCGGCCAGCGGTAGCGAGCTTGCGTGATCGCGGGTCGACCGGGCTACGAAGCGGACGAACCGGGCGTCGGCGCGCGGCTGGGCTGCATCGAGCAGATCCCGCAGCCGGACGCCGCCGAAGGCCATGCCGAGCTTGGACCACCGGGTCACGCAATGGATGTCGACGGCCCGTTCCAGCCAGGCCAGACCCCGCAGGCCCTCCAGGGTCCAGCGGTGATCCCGGCCCACCAATCCGCCGACGGTCACCATCCACGGCGCGGGGTCGTTGCGCGGCTCGCTCTCGCCGATCACCGGCCATCTGCGGGCCGGCATCAACGCCTGGTTGGGGGGTAACCGGCCGCCCGCCCGCTCCTGGGTCATTCCGGTGCGACCACCCCGTCCCGGTAGAGCTTGTAGGCGAAGCTGTCGCCCAAAGCATCGAAGGAGGCGTCGATGATGTTGGTGGACACGCCGATGGTCGACCATCGGGCACCATCGCCGTTGGCACTTTCGATCTGCACCCGCGGCATCGCGCCGGACGCCTCCGACGCATGCAGAATCCGCACCCGGAAATCGACCAGACGCATCTCCGCCAGGGTCGGGAAATGCGGCTCCAGCGCCTTGCGCAGGGCGATATCGATCGCGTTCACCGGCCCGTTGCCTTCGGCCACGGTGTGTTCCAGCCGGTTGCCGACCCGGACCTTCACCGTCGCCTCGCTCTCGGTCACCAGGACGCCGCGGGCGTTGTACCGCCGCTCGTCGGTGACGGAGAACCGCTCCAGGCGGAAGTAATCCGGAACCTGGCCCAGCATGCGCCGGGCCAGCATCTCCAGGCTGGCTTCGGCCCCGTCATAGGCATAGCCCTCGGCTTCCCGGCGTTTGACTTCCTCCAGCAACCGGTCGACATGGCGGTCATCGGCCGCGACGGCGATCCCCAGATCGGCGAAGCGCGACAGGATGTTCGACCGCCCGGCCTGGTCGGAGACCAGGATCTTGCGCCGGTTGCCGACGGCATCCGGGTCGACATGCTCGTAGGACCGGGCGTCCTTGGCGACGGCGGAGACGTGCAGCCCGCCTTTGTGGGCGAAGGCGCTTTCGCCCACATACGGCGCGTGGCGATCCGGCGCCCGGTTCAGGTGCTCGTCGAACCAGCGGCTGACCTGGGTCAGGCGCTTCAGCCCATCGGGTCCGATCCCCACATCGAAGCCCATTTTCAGCGCCAGGGTCGGCAGCAGCGTCACCAGATCGGCGTTGCCGCAGCGCTCGCCCAGGCCGTTCAGCGTGCCCTGCACATGCCGTACCCCGGCGCGGACGGCGGCCAGGGAGTTGGCCACCGCGTTGCCGGTATCGTTGTGGCAATGGATGCCCAGGCGGTCGGCGGGCACCGTTTCGGCAACTGTAGCGACGATGGCTTCAACCTCGTGCGGCAGCGCCCCGCCATTGGTGTCGCACAGAACGACCCATCGGGCGCCCTGCTCCAGCGCCGCCGTCAGGCAGGCAAGCGCATAGTCAGCGTTGGCCTTGTAGCCGTCGAAGAAATGCTCCGCGTCGAACAGGGCTTCGCGGCCCCGCGCCACCACCTCGGCAACGCTGTCGCCGATCATGGCCAGGTTTTCCGACCGCTCGATGCCCAGGGCGACGTCGACATGGAAATCCCAGGTCTTCCCGACCATGCAGATGGCCGGCGCGCCGCTGTTCAGCAGGGCGGAAAGCCCCGGATCGTTGGCCGCCGACCGGCCCGGGCGACGGGTCATCCCGAAGGCGGTCAGCGTCGAACGGCCTAGCGCCGGCGGGGCGCCGAAGAAGGCATCGTCGGTGTGGTTGGCCCCGGGCCAGCCCCCTTCGATGTAGTCGATGCCCAGGCTGTCCAGCGCCTGGGCGATGGCGGTCTTGTCGGCGGGGGAGAAGTCGACGCCCAGGGTCTGGGCACCGTCGCGCAAGGTGGTGTCGAAGAGTGTGATGCGGTCGGTCATGGTCTGCGCCGTCCCGATGGAAGTAGGAGCATGGTGGTGACGGCGGCGCGGAAACCGGTCAGCCTGCGCGCCGCCAGCTAGTGCCGCCGGGCCCGTCCTCCAGGACGATCCCCTGCGACGCCAGCTCGCTCCTAATTCGGTCGGCTTCCGAGAAGTCGCGTCGTTTGCGGGCATCGGTCCGGGCGGTGATCAGGTCCTCGATTTCCGCCCCGCTGGGTCCCGACCCGACATCCGCCCCGCCCTGAAGCCATGCTTCCGGATCCGCCTGCAGGATCCCCAGCACGTCGCCGGCGCCGGCCAGCATGCCCTTAAGGCGCGCCCGCTCCGTCGCCGATCCGGCCTTGTTCAGCGCCCCGGCCAGGTCGTGCAGTTCGGCCAGCGCCCTGGGCGTGTTCAAATCGTCGTCCAGGGCGGCGATCACGGACTCGGCCGGGTCCCATGAGGCCGGCTCGCCGTCGCCGGCATGGCGCAGGGCGCCGTAGAGCCGGTCAAGCTGGGTCTTGGCTTCCCGCAGCTTGTCGCGGGTGAAGTCGAGCGGCTGGCGGTACTGGGCGCCCAACAGCACCAGGCGTACCGCTTCGCCCCAGCCGGGAAACTCCTCCAGCAGGTCGTGGACGGTGGTGTAGTTGCCCAGGCTCTTGGACATCTTTTCGCCGTTCACCACGACATAGCCGTTGTGCACCCAGTAGCGGGCGAAAGTCGGCGTCCCGAAGCCGCAGACGCTCTGGGCGATTTCGTTCTCATGGTGGGGGAAGATCAGGTCGATGCCGCCGCCGTGGATGTCGAAGCTCTCCCCGAGATGGCGGGCCGACATCGCCGAGCATTCGACATGCCAGCCGGGCCGCCCCCGGCCCCACGGGCTATCCCAGCCGGGGTCGCCGTCCGCCGCCGACTTCCACAGGACGAAATCCGCCGCATCGCGCTTATAGGGTGCCACCTCGACCCGGGCGCCGGCGATCTGCTCGTCCCGGTTCCGGCCGGAAAGGCAGCCGTAATCGGGCATCGACGGCACATGGAACAGCACGTGGCCGTCGGCGGCAGAAGCGTGCCCCTTATCGATCAGCCGGCCGATCAGGTCGATCATCTCGGATATGTGCAGGGTGGCACGCGGCTGAACGTCGGGCGCCAGGGCTCCCAGGGCGCGCATGTCGTCCCAATACGCCTCGCTGTACCGCAGCGTGATGGACTCGATCGGTTCGTTCAGCGCGCGCGCGGCGGCGATGATCTTGTCGTCCACATCGGTGATGTTGCGGACATAAGTGACCTTGGCATCCCGGTGATGCCACTTCAGCAGCCGGTACAGCACGTCGAACACTACGACCGGCCGGGCGTTGCCGATATGCGCATAGTCGTAGACCGTCGGCCCGCAGACATACATGCGCACATGGCTGGGATCGAGCGGCTGGAAAGCCTCTTTCCGGCGGGTGAGCGTGTTGTACAGCGACAGCGACATCGGTCTTCAACGGCCACGGATCTCTGGATGCGAACCGCAACCCCTATCAGAGGTCGGCCGGCCGGTCCATGCCGCGGAGGCTATAGGCTGCCGACCTGGCCGAGCCGCGGCGACAGCAGGACGCCCGTCGGCCGGGGGACAACGGCGCCCCAGGGTTCCGACACGCCGGAGGCCTGGGGTGCGGCCGCCGGGACCGCCGGCTCGGACGGCAGCACGTCGGCCACGAACCCTAGCTCATCGAGCATGTCGGCGAAATCCTCGGTGGCGGCATCGTCGCCATCGATCAGCAGCGCCCATTCACTGGCCGGCAGGAACAGCCCGTTGGCCATGGTGGCCGAGAGGACCCGGGCATCGTGGGCGTATTGCAGCACTTCCAGGTCGGCATAGGCTTCGCGAAGCTTGACCCGCCAGGTCATCGGGTCGCCCCCGTTCGACCGGTCTTCCACGGCGTATGCCTTGGCTTCCCAGAGCACCTGCTCCACGGCGGCCACGGCCTCTGCCGGCAGGTCTCCCGCCGCTTCCGCCGCGGCGGCCACGGCCGATGCCCGATCCGCCGGCGCCGGATCGGCGAACCAGGCCCGGTGCAGCGCGCCCAGGGCGCGTCCCTGGACGTCCGACCCCTGCCAACGAACCGGCTGCCCCGCCAACCAGTCGGCAACCGCCGTCCGGTCATCCATCGAAGACAGCGCCGACAGCGGAAACCGCTGGGGAAGCTGGACGATGGTTCCGCCGCCGGCCCCGGTCTGCGTGGTCATGAGCGGATGGGCCGCGATCAGATCGGTCATCCGACGGAACCCGAAGGCGGCCGGGGTCAGCCGCAACCCCATTTGCCGCAGCGCCAGACCGAACTGGGAAACCGGCATGCTGGCGCCCGCACCGCGGCTGGCCACCAGCCGGGCAACGACGCCGTTCAGTTCTTCCAGCGGCCGCTTGGGCCGCGCCGGGCGGCCACCGCGCGCCGGCCGCTCGGCCGCCTTGTTCCCGGCAGCCATGTCGGCCGCAGGACCGGCGGCATCCGACGGGCCGGGCGACGCGGTCGGGTCGGCCGTTTGCTCCGAGGCGTCTCGGGGATCGTCGAAATCCAGGGCTTCGGCTTCCTTCGGTGCCGATGGGGCGCGGGGTGGCGGCGGCGCGGGCGACCGCCGCCCCCCGCCCTGGCTGAAGATCGACTTCGCCCGGTCGCCCGGCAGGCTTTCGTAAGGCACGAAAAGATCGCAGTGGCTGCGGAAGATGCCGTTGACCTTGGCTTCCCAACCGACACCGATCACGTGCTTGCCGTGTCGCCGCAGGGTGCGGGTCAGCGGGCTGAAATCACTGTCGGATGTGACCAGAACCACGGTCGCGATTTCCGGCCCCAGCAAGGCCGACTCCAGGGCGTCGACACACATCTGCATATCCAGCGTGTTCTTCGACCGGTTCACATAGGTGGTCTGGACCTGGTCGAAGCCCGCCCGCAGAAAGCCTTCGCGGAACCACCGCAGGCGCGACCAGTCGGCATAGGCTTTGCGGACGATGGGCCGTGTGTCCTTCGACACGTGATCCATGACACGATCAATATCGAAGCCAACGATGCCCTGATCGCGATCGACGGTCATGTTCTCCACGTCGACGAAGACTGCGGATAGCGGCAACAGCGTCATCTTCGAAGAATCCTCTTTATCAACAGACTAAGCCGTGCGGCCGGAGAGACGGGCCACGGCCCGGTCGCGACCGATCATCGGCAACAAAGCATGCAACTCCGGCCCGGCATCGCGGCCGGTCAGGGCCCGGCGCAGGGGCTGGAACAATGACTTACCCTTGCGGCCGGATGCCGCTTTCAGCTGGCCGATCCAGTCCGACCAGGTCTCCGCCCCCCAGGGCTCAGGCGGCAGGGCGGCGGCGGCTTCGGCCAGGTACCCCGCGTCCTCGGCCGCGGCCACCGGGGCGACCGACCCGCGGGCGATCTGCCACCAGTCGCTGGCGTCGCCTAGACGCTCCAGGTTCGCGCGTACCGCGTCCCAGAAGGGCGGGTCGGCGTTCGGCAGGCCGGTAAGCGCCAACCGCGGCGCTGCCGTATCGAACGGCAGGGCGTGGAGAACGCGGGCATTCAGCCGGCGCAGTTCCTCAAGATCGAACCGCGGCGCGGCCCGGCCGAACTGGCTGAAGTCGAAGCCCTCGACCAGGGTCCCGGTGTCGACCAGCGGTTCGATTGGCCTACTGGTACCCAACCGTCCCAGAAGGCTGGACAGCGCTTCGGGCTCCAGCCCTTCGGCATCCCGCATCGCCTGGAGGCTGAGGCTGCTCAGGCGCTTCGACAGCGGCCGGCCGTCGACATCCACCAGCAGCGGCAGATGGGCGAAGGCCGGCGGGGGCGCGCCAAGCGCCTGAAACATCTGCACATGCGCAGCCGTGTTGGCCACATGGTCTTCGCCGCGCACGACATGGCTGATGGTGAACTCGATATCGTCGACGACCGAGCAGAGGTGATACAGCGGACGCCCATCCTCGCGGATCACCACCGGATCGGACAGGTCGGCGCCACGGAACCGAACCGGCCCGCGGATAAGGTCCTCCCAGGTGATGTCCGCGTGCTCCAGCTTGAAGCGCCAATGGGGCCGGCGGCCCTGTTCCTCGAACCGGGCCCGGCCGGCCGCATCCAGACCCAAGGCCGCACGGTCGTACACCGGCGGGCGCCCCGCCTGCAGGGCCGACCGGCGCTTCAACGCCAGTTCTTCGGCCGTCTCGTAGCAGGGATAGAGCCGGCCGTCGCCGCGCAGCCGATCGATGGCGGCGTGGTACCGGTCTGTACGGGCGGATTGGTGCGCCTGCTCGTCCCAGTCGATACCCAGCCACGCCAGATCGGCCTCGATGGCCGCTGCGAATGCGCCGGTGCTGCGCTCGGCATCGGTATCGTCGATCCGCAGCAGGTACCGGCCGCCAGCGTGCCGGGCATGCAGCCAGGCGACCAGCGCCGTGCGGGCATTGCCGACATGCAGGAGGCCGGTAGGGCTGGGCGCGAACCGGGTGGTGACACTCATCGACGCGGACCGATCATCACAGCAGCGTCTGCATGGCGTTGGTGATCGGGTAGCGGCGGTCCCGCCCGAAGCTGCGGGCGGTCACCTTGACCCCAGGCGGCGCCTGGCGGCGCTTGTATTCGGCCCGGTCGAGCAGCCGCCAAACGGCATCGACGGTTTCCCGGGCATGCCCGCGGGCGACGATGTCTGCCACGCCCATCTCGGCCTCGATCAGGCAGGACAGGATGTCGTCCAGCGTGACGTAAGGCGGCAGGCTGTCCTCGTCGCGCTGGTCGGGCTTCAGCTCGGCCGTGGGCGCCTTCGTCAGGATCCGTTCCGGCATCACCCGCCCGACCGGCCCCAGTGCGCCGGCCGGCACCTGCTGGTTGCGCCAGCGGGCGAGTTCGAAGACCGTCGTCTTGTACACGTCCTTCAGGACCGAATACCCGCCGCACATATCGCCGTACAGGGTGGCATAGCCGACCGACATCTCCGACTTGTTGCCGGTGGACAGCAGCATGTGGCCGAACTTGTTGGACAGCGCCATCAAGGTCACGCCGCGCGCCCGGGACTGCAGGTTCTCTTCGGTGATGTCCGGGCGGCGTCCGGCGAAGGCGCCGGCCAGCATCTCGTCAAACGCCGCCATCGCCGGCTCGATGGAGATGGTGTCGTAGTGAACGCCCAGCATGTCGGCACAGGCCGCGGCATCCTCCAGGCTTTCCAGCGAGGTGTAGGGCGACGGCATCATCACGCACCGCACCGCCTCCGACCCCAGGGCGTCGACCGCGATGGCCGCGCTCAGGGCGCTGTCGATACCGCCCGACAACCCCAGCAGGACACCGGGGAAGCGGTTCTTACCGACATAGTCGCGCAGCCCCAGCACCAGGGTCCGGTAGATCGCCTCGACGCCCTCCGGCAGGGGGCGCACGGTGCCGGGGGCGCACAGCCATCGACCATCGGACTGCCGGTCGAACCGGACCAGTTCCACCGCCTCCTCGAAGGCCGGCAGCCTGGCCTTCAACGTCCGGTCGCCGTCGACCACGAAGGAGGCGCCGTCGAACACCAGCTCATCCTGGCCACCGACCTGGTTCAGGTAGATCAGCGGCAGCCCGGCTTCGACGACCCGGGCGATGGCCAGTTGCAGCCGCACCTCGGACTTGCCGGCCTCGAACGGGCTGCCGTTCGGCACCAGCAGAATCTCTGCGCCGGTCTCCTGCAGGCATTCGACGACATCGGGCCCCCAGATGTCTTCGCAGACCGGAATGCCGATGCGCACACCGCGCAAGGACAGCGGACCAGGCATCGGTCCCGCCTTGAACACTCGCTTCTCGTCGAAGACCCCGTAATTCGGCAGATCGTGTTTCAGGCGAACGCCGGCCACCGTGCCGGCGTCCAGCGCAAGGGCGGCGTTGTACACCTCGCCGTCGATCCGCCACGGTGTGCCCAGGATGATTGCGGGGCCGCCATCCGCGGTTTCCGCGGCCAGCTCGTTCACGCAGCTTTCGATCAGATCGAGAAAGAACGGCTTGCGCACCAGGTCCTCCGGCGGATAGCCGGAAACCATCAATTCCGAACTCAACAGCAGGTCGGCCCCGCCGGCCGCCGCTTTGGCACGGGCGGCGCGGATCTTCGCCAGATTGCCACGGATATCGCCCACATGCGGGTTCAACTGGGCCAAGGCCACGGTCAAACGATCGGTCATCTCTGGTCC
>JANQIU010000183.1 GCA_028281985.1 Alphaproteobacteria bacterium
CAGGGTCAGGTCGGCCAAAGGGGCGGTTGTCGCCTGGCAATAGTGCCGGAACGCCGGCCAGTCGGCCGGTCCCTGTTCGTCGAGATCTGCCTCCCGGCCGTCGACGACCCGGATCAGCACGTCCTTGGACAGCCCGTGGCGGGCCATGGCGTCGGCCAGCGGCGTCACCACCTCGTGCCGGCGGGCCCGGCCTTCCGCCGCCTCGGTAATGGCATCCCGCCACCATTGCAGCCGCATCTGCCCCAGCAAGGGCTGGCTGACCACTTCGCGCACCATCGCCACCTGCTGGTTGAACGCGAAGAGCGCGAACAGCGCCTCGCGCCGATCGTCCGGCGCCAGAAGCGCCAGCAAGTAGCGGTCCGGATCGTACCGGTGCACCAGGCGACCGCAGGGGGAAAGCCGCTCGTCGGCGGGCATGACGTGTCTCCACAGCTAGAGCGCGGTCAGGTCAGGCGGAAACAGGCCTGTTTCCGCCTGACCTGTGAATCGCGCGCTGATGATCGATGAGAGCAGGATTCACGTCTTGGCTGGTATCGCCCGAAGACGGTTCCAGCCAAGACGACCCTGCTCTCTGCACCTGGGGGCGGTCATATCCATGGAAATCCACCCGGACCGGCGCATCGCATCTCGACAACACCGGCAAACCGCACCAAATCAACCGTTCCGCCTCTTTTCGAGAATGCTTCAACGAAAACGACAGGGATCCGTCATGGCCTTCGAACTGCCCGCGTTGCCCTACGCACAGGACGCCCTTCAGCCCTACATGTCGGCTGAAACGCTGGAGTACCACCACGGCAAGCACCACAACACCTATGTCGTCACGCTGAACAAGCTGGTCGAAGGGACCGCCCACGCCGGCAAGACGTTGGAAGAGATCGTCACCGCCAGCTTCGGCGACCCGGCCCAGCAGGGCATCTTCAACAATGCCGGTCAGGCCTGGAACCACAATCACTTCTGGCGCTGGATGAAGCCCAATGGCGGCGGCGCCATTCCGGGCGAACTGGAGGCCAAGATCGTCGCCGACTTCGGCAGCGTCGACAAGATGAAGGAAGACTTCGTCCAGGCCGGCGTCACCCAGTTCGGCAGCGGCTGGGCCTGGCTGGTGGTCGACCAGGGCAAGCTGAAGGTGATGAAGACGCCCAACGGCGAAAACCCGCTGGCGCATGGTGCCGGCACCACCATCCTGGGCTGCGATGTCTGGGAGCATTCCTACTACATCGACTACCGCAACCGCCGTCCGGACTACCTGAAGGCGTTCCTGGACAGCCTGGTGAACTGGGAATACGTGGCGGAGCTGTACGCCGCCGCCTGATGCCGCTTCCGGTGCCGCGGGGAAACCGTCCCCCGCGGCACTAACGGAGGGTCTGGTGGATCTGACGGGCCGACGCATCGTCATCACCGGCGCGGGGCGCGGGCTCGGCGCCGCCTTCGCCATCGTCGCGGCTGATCTCGGCGCGACGCCGGTTCTGACCGGCCGATCGACCGGCGCCGTCGACGCAGTGGCAGGGCAGATCCTGGCCCGGACGGGCCGGCAGGCCGAAACCGTGGCCCTGGACCTGACCGACCCGGCCAGCATCGAAGCCGGTACGGCCGCCATCGGCGCCGGCAACCGGCCGGTCGACGCGATCATCCACAACGGCGCCCACTGGGTCACCGGCAAACTGGACGCGTTGAGCCCCACCGACATCTTCCAGGTGGTCAATTCGGCGGTCACCGGCTCGGTCCTGGTTACCAAGGCGTTGCTGCCCGCCCTGCTCCGCTCGCCCACGCCGGACATCCTGGTGATCGTGTCCATCGCCGGCCTGGAGAATTCGCCGCTCCACGACTGTTCGGTCCCGTTCCAGGCCGCCAAGCGCGGCCAGTCCGCCGTGGCCGACGGCCTGCGGCAGGAACTAGCGGGAACGCCGGTTCGCGTGGCGGCCCTGTTTCCGCCCTATATCGAAGACATCTCGCCCCTGGACGCGGCGTGGGAGACGATCCCCACCCGGCAGCGGCCGGCGCCGGTGACCAACCGCGACGTGGTCGAAGCTGGCATCTTTGCACTGACCCGGCCGCGCCATTGCACGATTGCCACGCTGGTCCTGGACGCCGAAGAGGGCGGCCTGCGCTCCGGGCCGTTTGAGGCGGCGTAGAGCCGGGGCGCAACCGGATCAGAGGGCGATCAGGAAGGCGGCGACCCGTCGCTCCTCGCTCAGCAGGATGTTGTAGGTCCGGCAGGCCGCGGACGTGTCCATCATGTCCAGCACCAGCCCCTCGGCCCGCAGCGCCTTCTTCAGGGACGGGTCGAGAAACTGCATCCGGGCGCCGCAGCCGACCAGCACCACATCAGGGCGTGCCTCGACCGGCAGGGACAGGACGGGGTCGAAGCTGTCCAAGGTCAGGCCGTCGACCGACACGGCCGACCAGGGCACGGTCGCATCGGGGAACACCACGACCGAGCCGTGATACTCGACCCCAGCGACGGTGAACCCGCCCGGCCGGTAGATCTCCACTGTCTGGCGGCCGGGGGCCCCGGCCGGATTGATCTGCATGCGCGCCGCCCCGCAGCCCAGGTCACGTCAGTCCGTCGAGAAGACCATCAGCGCTGCGCCAGGGCAAGGCGCAGGCCCAGCGCCGCGAACAGCGATGCGAAGCACCAGCGGACGGCATCGCCGATCCGCGGCCGGGCCACGACGACCGCGCGCAACTGCGCCGCCAGCAGGCCGTACAGCACGAAGATGACCAGCGTCATCGCCATGAACACCGCCCCCAGGACCAGCATCTGGGCGGCCACCGAGCCGCTTTCGGCGCTGGCGAATTGCGGCAGGAACGCCAGGAAGAACACGGATACCTTGGGATTGAGGATGTTGATCCCGAACCCCGCCCAGAAGATCCGGCGCCATCCGGCCGGCGTCGAACGGCCGTCGGGCATGAAGACCGCGCGCGACCGCAAGGTCCGCCAGGCCAGATAGATCAGGTAGGCCGCCCCGGCATACTTGACGATGCTGAACAGCACCGCCGAGGCGTGCAGGATCGCCGCCACACCGGCCGCCGCCGCAAGCACATGCACCGACACCCCGGCCGTGGTTCCGCACGCCGCAGCCACGCTGCCTCCACGCCCACGCCCCAACCCGTTGGCCAGCACATAGAGCACAGCCGGCCCGGGCATCAGGATGCTGACCAGCGACGCCCCGAGGAACAGGGAGAAGCTTGTGGGGTCGAATGTCATGTGGTGCGCTTACCTCTGAAGACGACGAATACAGCTCACAGGCCAGAAGCGGCGCGCCCCCAAGAACTGCTGAAGATCGACGCGACCGGTCTGATCAGCAACTCTCCTCAGGATCGTCCGAACCCTCGCAGGTCGAGCAGTCCGGGTCTACATCGCCGCCACCGGCGTGACGGCACCGCGACCCGGGGTCAGCGACAGGGCGGCGTTGACGATGGCGGTGCGGTCGATGCCGTGGTGGCGGTAGAGGTCGGCGATCCGGCCCGACTGGCCGAAATGCTCGACGCCCAGCGGGACGGTCCGGTGGCCGGCCACCCCGCCCAGCCAGCCCAGCGTCGCCGGGTGGCCGTCGATCACCGTGATGATCGTGCAATGCCGGGGCAGGCCCTCGATCAGCCGCTCGACATGGGCGCGGGCCCATTCCCGTCCGCGCCGGCGCGCCCGCTGCGCCGCCAGCCAGCCGGCGTTCAGCCTGTCGGCGGAGGTGACCGCCAGCACCGCCACGTCGCGGCGGTCCTCGCCGATGCGTCCGGCGGCGGCGATGGCTTCCGGCGCCACGACCCCCTGATAGGCGATGACCACGTCGCATCCCGGCCCGGGCGGCCGCAGCCAGTAGGCGCCGTCGATCGCGCCCTGCCGGAACGCGTCGTCCCGGCGCCGTCCCGGCTGGTCGATCACATGGGTGGACAGGCGCAGATAGACCGACCCGCCGGTTTCGTCGCGCAGCCAGGTGCGCTCGTCCGCGTTGCCTGACCCGTCGCGCTGCAGATAGTCGAACGACCATTCCAGGATGCGGGCCAGTTCGTCGGCGAAGGCCGGCTCGAACGCGGCCAGGCCGTCCTGGGCCATGCCGATCAGCGGCGCCGACAGGGACTGGTGCGCCCCGCCCTCCGGCGCCAGGGTCACCCCGGCCGGCGTTCCCGCGATGATGAACCGGGCGTCCTGGTAGCAGGCGTAGTTCAGCGCATCGAGGCCGCGGGCCACGAAGGGATCGTAGACGGTGCCCACCGGCAGCAGACGCTCGCCGAACAGCGCATGCGACAGCCCGGCCGCTCCCAGCAGCAGGAACAGGTTCATCTCCGCGATGCCCAGCTCCAGATGCTGGCCGTCCGGGCCGAACTGCCATTTCTGCGTCGACGGCACCCGCTCGGTCCGGAAGGTGTCGGCAATGTCCCGGCGGGCGAACAGGTGCCGGCGGTTGACCCAGCTTGCCAGGCCGGTCGACGCGGTCACGTCCGGGGACATGGTGACGATCCGGGCCGCCAGGGGCGTGTCGGACTTGCCGATGTCGTCGAGAATCCGCCCGAAGGCCGCCTGGGTCGACAGGGCATCGCGGTCCGGTACCGCCACCGGCTCCACGGGCACAGGATCCGCCACTTGGCGCCGGGGCCCGGGGGCGAAGAACGGCACCTGCGACAGGAACTGCCGGAACGCCCCCTGATCCGCGACGCCGGCCATGGGCTCCCATTCCTGGCCTTCCGGAACGCCCAGGGCAGCGCGCAACGCCGCCATCTGGGCCGGCGTCATCAAACCGGCATGGTTGTCCTTGTGCCCCGCCAGCGGCGTTCCCCAGCCCTTGACGGTATAGGCCAGGAAGCAGACCGGCCGGTCATGGTCGATGCGGGCGAAGGTGTCGGTCAGCGTCTCGACACAGTGCCCGCCGAGGTTCTCCATCAGCGCGCCCAGCTCAGCATCGCTGCGCCGCTCCAGAAGGGCCGTCACCGGCCCCTGGTCGCCGATATCGTCCATCAGCCGCGCCCGCCAGGCCGCCCCGCCCTTGAAGGTCAGCGCCGAATAGAGGTCGTTCGGACAGCGGTCGATCCAGTCGCGCAACGCAGCACCGCCGGCTTCCGCGAAGGCCGCCTGTTGCAGGGCGCCGTGCTTGACCCGAACCACCTGCCAGCCGAAGGCCTCGAACACCCGCTCGATCCGCTCCTGCAGGCCTTCGCGTACCACGCCGTCCAGGCTCTGGCGGTTGTAGTCGATCACCCACCAGACATTGCGCAGATCGTGCTTCCAGCCTTCCTGCAGGCATTCGTAGACGTTGCCCTCATCCAGCTCGGCATCGCCGACCAGCGCCACCATCCGGCCGGGCGGGTCGCGGCGCCAGTTCTTGGCCGCCACATAGTCCTGGACCAGCGACGCAAAGGCGGTGATCCCGACGCCGAGCCCGACCGAGCCGGTGGAGAAATCGACGTCGGCAGTGTCCTTGGTGCGCGACGGATAGGCCTGGGCGCCGCCGAAACCGCGGAACGCCGCCAGCTTCTCCCGCGTCTGGTTGCCCATCAGATACTGCATGGCGTGGAACACGGGTGCGGCATGCGGCTTGACCGCCACCCGGTCCTCCGGCCGCAGCGCCTGGAAGTAGAGCGCCGTCATGATCGACACCATCGAGGCCGAACTGGCCTGGTGGCCGCCGACCTTCAGGCCGTCGGGGTTCTCGCGCAGATGATTGGCGTTGTGCACCATCCAGCAAGCCAGCCACAGCAGCCTGCGCTCGACGGTCTTCAGATGCTGCAGTTCATAGGCGGAGGGCATGGCTGTTCCCGATCAGGCTGGTGGTGCGGTGTCCTGGTTCAAGCACGAGCCGCTCACGGCTCGACAAGACCACCAGCGTTGCTCCAGGGCAAGCAGCGGGCCGAGCCCGGAGAGCCGGCTAACCACGCCGCATGACAGGATTGCGGCCTGCGGGACCGAAGACGTCGTTAGGCGCGATCATGACCTTTCCATGCTGGGCTCATTGCGCGGCATTCGCGACATCTCGCGGGCCGGGCGTGAACGGCTGAAGCTCGGGCAGAAAACGCCTCAGCATCTCAGGGGCTCCCTGTCGGCCCTCACCGCTCACGATCATGACCAGCCGGGTTGCATCGATGCCGACTGGCCAGACGTCCAGCATGTGCAGCGGACTTGTGACATGTCCCACAACATGGAGCACGCACGGACAGTCCGAATGGCCGGCGATCTCGACAAGGCCCTTCATGCGCAGCAGGTCCGGGCCGAAGGAGATCTGGAGCGCCGATACGGCACGCTTCAGCGCCCGCAGGGCAATCGGCTCGTTCGCGGAGAAGCAGAAGGCCGACGCCGTGTCCCCATGACGGTTCACGTCGTGGGGATGTCCGTGAGCGTGGTCATGGTGGGCGTGGTCATGGACTTGCTCCTCGCTGCCTTCGAACCGAAGCCATTCGCGCACGTTAGGCGGCTTGCCGGATGGGTCGAAGGCGGCGATGGAGAAGACGTCGCCGGGGGATGTATCGCGCGCGCTTTGAATCCGGGCGTTCGGGTTCAGCCGGGCTATGTCCCGTCTCATGCCCGCTAGGTCGGCGCGCGACGCGGGATCCCTGGCAAGGTCGTCCTTGGTGATCAGAACAAGATCGGCGACGGCGACCTGCCGATGGGCTTCGTCGAACCGCTCGATGTTGTGGGGGCCGTTGACGGCATCCACCAGTGTCACGACACCATTGATCGTGAAGCGATCGACCATCGTCTGCGTTAACATGAAGGTACGCAAGACGGGCCCCGGATCGGCGAGCCCCGTCGTCTCGATAACGACGCGCGAGAACATCGGACCGACACCGCGATCCGCCTCATCCAGCAGACGAAGCAACGTGGAGCGCACGTCGCCCGAAACGGTGCAGCACAGGCACCCTGTCGTGGACGCGAAGGCCCGGTCTTCGACGTGACTGACAAGAACGCCGTCGAGGTCCGCCTCGCCGAACTCGTTGACGATCACCGCCGTGTCGCCAAGGCCCGGCCCGGTCGCCAGCCGGTTCAAAAGCGTAGTCTTGCCGGCACCGAGGAACCCCGTCATGACCGTCACTGGTATCCGAGTCATCACTGCACCTCCCCGATTGCGTAGACGCAACCCAGGGCAGATCGTCTCTATCCCGGGTCATTTGATGACCCGGGATAGAGACGATCTGCCCTAACTGTTTGAGATAGAGCGAGAGTCACGACCAGAACGGGGTCGCAGAAGCGACTGCGTTTCGATCCATCTCGCTCCAGTCCCCGGACATTGCGAGCGTCATTGCTCACGAGTCACTCCTGCAGCGGCCCGGGCTCCAGCGCTCATGAGCGATCACCAAGTACCGCGGTATCGGGTCCGCTCGGCGCGCCGCCTCGACATCAAGGATGCGGCGGCCTGCCGGTCCACCGACGCAGGAGCGCAGGACCGCAACCCATTGGGATCCCTCAACCGGACCGAGCGCGTGGGAGGCCTCCCTGTCGTAGCGCACGGCCACTGTGGCCCCGCATACCCCGCTCATGGCCCGCTCGGCAAAGCGCGGTGTCGTTCCAGACGGAAATGACGGAAGACGACTGCGCGGCTCATATCTCAGCCTCCGGATCCATGTCACCGGGTGAGGATCGGCATAAGCCGTGTCTCCCCAGTGCCTTCGATGGGCCGTGAGCGGCGGAAGAATGAGAGCACCCCCACCTGCATCTTTTCCCCACGCTTGGTCACCGACGGTTCCTGTCTCAATCACACACGCTATAGCAAAGTTACATTATAACATAACGCGCCATACGTCGCGCGATGGCGAACCAGAGAGGGGCGACCGGTGTGGGCGTGATATGATCGAAACGGGTCACGAGCCGCAATCGGGTCAATGACCAGCCCCGGATGGTCAGTTGCACGTCAGCGCCGACCAACCGCTTCTGCGCTCGGGCTCAGGTCTACTCCGACCTCCGATCCAAACGCCGCCCCGTCGTATCGTCGAACAAGTGTAGATCGTTCAGGTCGATGACGAAGCGTACGCCGGCCTCCGGCGCCAGCCGCGGGCCGGGGCGGAACACCCGGGCGGTGACCTCCACGTCGCCCAGCGCCAGGATCAGCAGCGCTTCGCTGCCCAGCGGCTCCACCAGGCCGATATCGGCGGCGAAGCCATACGGCCGCTCGATCGGCCCGCCCATGCCTTCCGGCGCGATGGATTCCGGGCGCAAGCCCAGGGTCACCTCGGTATCCGCCCGCACACCCACGAACCGCGCCGGATCGATCGGCAGCGCGGGGCCGCCCGGCACGGCAACGGCCAGTCCGCCCTGCCCGTCCCCGACGATGCGCGCATCGATCAGGTTCATCGGCGGGCTGCCGATGAAGCCGGCGACGAAGCGGCTGGCGGGGGTGTGGAAGACCTCGTAAGGGGTCCCGACCTGCTCGATGCGCCCGTCGCGCATGACCACGATCCGGTCGGCCAGGGTCATCGCTTCGACCTGATCATGGGTGACGTAGATCACCGTGGTGCGGACCTTCTCGTGCAGCTTCTTGATCTCGGTGCGCATCTGGCCGCGCAGCTTGGCATCCAGGTTCGACAGCGGCTCGTCGAACAGGAAGACGTCCGGA
The DNA here is from genome assembly GCA_028281985.1 of Alphaproteobacteria bacterium. Classification (GTDB taxonomy): domain Bacteria; phylum Pseudomonadota; class Alphaproteobacteria; order DSM-16000; family Inquilinaceae; genus JANQIU01. The sequence continues at coordinate 8,541 of JANQIU010000183.1, forward strand.
TCGCGAACGATGGCCCGGCCCATGGCGACCCGCTGCCGCTGGCCGCCGGACAGGGCCGCCGGACGCCGCGCCAGCAGACCCTGCAGGCCCAGCAGGCTGGTCGCCCGGTTGACCTTCTCGGCGATCTCCTCCTTCGGCCGGCGGGCCATGCGCAGGCCGAAACCCTGGCTCTGGCGTACCGTCATGTGCGGGTAGAGGGCGTAGTTCTGGAACACCATGGAGATGTTGCGCGCCCGCGGCGGCAGGTCGTTGACCACCCGCTCGCCAATCCAGATCTCGCCGTCGGAGATGTCCTCCAGGCCGGCGATCATGCGCAGCGTCGTCGACTTGCCGCAGCCGGACGGGCCGACGAAGACCACGAACTCCTCATGGGCGATGTCGAGGTCGAAGTTCTCGACCGCCTGGAAGGAACCGTAGCGCTTGGCGACCCGCCGCAGCGAAACCTCGGCCATCGGCCCCTCCCCTCAAGCCTTGACGGCGCCGGCCGTCAGGCCACCGACCAGATAGCGCTGGATCAGGGTGAAGAAGATCGCTGGCGGGATCAGCGCCAGCGTCGCCGCGGCCATCATCTGCCCCCAGTCGACCCCCGATCGGCCGACGAAGCTGAGCAAGCCCACCGCGAAGGTCTTCAGGTCCTCCGACGAGATCAGCATCAGCGAGAACAGCAGCTCCGACCAGGCGGCGGTGAACACGAAGCCCAGCGTGGCGCCGATGCCCGGCAGCATCAGCGGCAGGATGATGCGGATCAGCGCCTGGAACCGGGTGCAGCCGTCGATCATCGCCGCCTGTTCCAGCTCGCGCGGGATGCCTTCGAAGAAGGAATGCATCAGGAAGGCGGCGAACGGCAGGTTGAAGGCGGTAAAGACGATGACCAGGCCGACGCGGGTATTCACCAGGCCCAGCGGCGCCAGAAGCTGGTAGAGCGGCGTGATCACCATCACCAGCGGGAACAGCTGGGTAATCACCAGGAAGACCATCACCGCCCGCTTGCCGGCGAATTGGAACCGCGAGAAGGCGTAGCCGACCCCGGCCGCCAGCACGGTAACGATCGCCGCGGTGCCCAGCGAGACGATCACGGTGTTGGTGAAGAAGGTCGGGAACGGGCTCTGCTCCAGCACGTAGGCGAAGTTGGCAAAGGTCATCTCCGACGGCCAGAGCGTGGTGCCTTCGCTGTACAGCAGCGCGTCGGGCGTCAGCGCGATGCGGACCAGCCAGAACAGCGGAAACAGCGCAAAGGCCAGATAGGCCAGACGGATCAGCCAAAGCCCGGCCCCGGTCACCACGCTCATTGGCCCAGCCTCCCGCGCACGAACAAGAGGAAGACCGAGTAGATCACCAGCAGCACCATCAGCACGGTGGCCAGTGCCGAGGCATAGCCGAAATCGAGCGCCCGGTAGGCGGTGGTGAACACGTAGTTCGGCAGGATCTGCGATGAGCTGGCCGGACCGCCACCGGTCATCACGAAGATCAGGTCCGGCGAATTGGCCACCCAGACGGTGCGCAGCATGATGGTGATGGTGATCATCGGCAGCAGGAACGGCACGGTGATGTGACGGAACGACTGCCAGGTCGACGCCCCGTCGATGGCCGCGGCCTCATACAGGTCCTGGGGGATCGACCGCAGGGCGGCCAGCAGGGTGATGGCGAAGAACGGGATCCCCCACCAGATCATCGCCGTGATCGGGCCGTAGAGGGCCAGGTCGGGATCCGACAGGATGTTGCGCGGCTCATCCAGGATGCCGACCGCCGCCAGCCAACCGGGCAACGGGCTGACGATGGGGTTGTAGAGCCACTGCCAGTTCAGGCCGGACAGGAAGGTCGGCACCGCCCAGGGCAGGAACACCAGCGATTGGAAGATCGGCCGGCCGAAGAAGGGCCGGTTCAGGATCAGCGCCAGCCCAAGCCCGAGGAAGAGCTGAAACGCCACCGACCAGAAGGTCCAGCGCGCGGTGTTGCGCAGCGCCAGCCAGAAGGTCCGGTCGGACCATAGATCCACATAGTTGGCGATGCCGATCCAGCCCCGCGCCGAAGGCCGGAAGATCACGTAGTTCTGGAAGCTGAAGGAAACGCCGACCGCCAGCGGCACGAGCATGACGATGGCCACCAGGGCGATGCCCGGCGCCAGGTAGAAATAGGGCTCGGCGGCGGGCAGCCGCCGCCGGGCCAGATGGGGCGAACGCCCGGTCGCGGCCCGAGTGTCCGCCCCGATGCTCACTGTTCAGCCATCCAGCGCTGTTGCGCCTCGGTCAGGAACGCATCCCATTCCTGGCCCAGCTCTTCCGCCGTCATCTGGCCCAGAAGCGCCGCCTGGCTGGTTTCGACGGCGATGACGTCGAAGAACTCACCCAGTTCCGGCAGATGCGCCGGCCAGGTCATCAGATCCCAGCGGTCGTCCTCCAACTCGGTGAAGAAGCCGGCGAACTGGGGATTGTTGTAGTAGTCGTCGTCCGCCGGGATCGCCACCGCCGGCACGATGCCGATGAACTTGGCCCATTCCAGATTGACCTCCGGCGCCAGCAGGCGGGCGACGAAGGCCTCGGCCAGTTCGGGGTTCTCCGAGCTGGCGGCCACCGACCAGCCGATCATGCCGATCGGCGGCGCGATCGTGCCGTGCGGCCCCAGGGGCACCGGCGCGACGGCGAAATCATCCGGGCCCATGCGCTCGCGCACCTGGATCAGCGCATCCGGATCCTGGTCCAGGAAGGCGCAAGTTCCGGAATAGAAGCCGGAGACCTGCTCGTTGAACGCCCAGTTAACCGAGTCCCGCGGGGCGGCGCCGTCATTGTAGAGGTCGAGCATCATCTGGATGCCGTCGATCGCCTCCGGCGTCGCAAAGACCGACCGCCCCTCCTCGTCGAACCAGTTGTTTGCGCCGGTCATCGCCGACACCGCCAGCCACCAGCCGACGAAACCGCCGGTCGATCCGCGCAGGCAGTAGCCGTATTTGCCGTCCAGCGCGCTGACGGCCCGGGCCATTTCGTTGAACTCGTCCCAGGTGGCCGGCGGCGCGTCGTAGCACGCTTCGGCCAGCAGCGGCTTGTTGTAGTACAGCGCCCGGACGAAATAGCCGTAGGGCACGAAATACGCGGTATCGTTGTAGATCCGGGTGAAATCCAGCGTTGCCTGCGTCAACTGCGCGGCACCGTCCCAACCCTCTAGCCAGGGCCCCAGGTCGCGCAGCGCGTCGTTGACCGCCAGGGTGGAAATCCACCGTTCCGGCATCTCGATCACGTCGATCGGCTGGCCCGACAGGGTCATGGTCAGGACCCGCTCGAACGCCTGGTCCCAGGGCACCGAGATCAGCTCGACCTCGACGCCGTCATTGGCGGCTTCGAACTCGGCGACGATCTCGTTCATCAAGCCGGTGCGTTCGTTGGTCGTCAGGACCTCGACCACCCGTAAGGTCTGGGCGCCGGCCTGGCCACCCCAGGCCGTCATCAGGGCCACCGCGGCCGTCATGGTTACGCTGCGCATTGTTCATTGCCTCCCGTGGTTGGTTCAGTCGATCGGTTCTGGCTGCACCTCCTGCGATGCTTCCAGCGGCTCAAGCGCGGCTTCCAGGTCGCGCCACAGGTCCTCCACGTCCTCCAGGCCGATGCTCAGGCGCACCATGTCGTCGGGGACGCCGAAGGCGTGGAAGGAATTGGTCAGGCCCGGCTGGATCAGGCCGAGCTGGGTCGGGAAGGCCAGGCTTTCGTGGCCGCCCCAGCTCACGCCGAGGCGGATGAGGCCCAGGCGGTCGCAGAGCTGCCGCGCCGCCGCCGCCCCGCCGTGCAGCCGGAACGAGAACAGCCCCGACCAGCCGGATAGGCCGGTTCCATTGGCCCCGCCGCCCAGCCCGGGATGCCGCACCTCGGCCACCGCCGGATGCGCCGCCAGGCGCCCGGCGATCGCCAGGCCCGAGGCATGGTGGCGGCGCATGCGCATCGGCAGGGTCCGCATGCCGCGGACCAGCAGCCAGGCGTCGAAGGGCGACAGCTTGGCGCCCAGGCTGGCATAGGCCACCCGATTGATCTCGGTGATCAGGTCGGCCCGTCCGCAGACCACGCCGGCCACGGTATCGGAATGGCCCGACAGGTACTTCGAGGCCGAATGCACGACCAGGTCGATCCCGGCCTCGATCGGCCGCTGGAAGGCCGGGCTGGCCCACGAGTTGTCGATGACGCTGATCGCGCCGGCCTCCCGGGCAATCCCGGCCAGTGCTGGCAGGTCCAGCACGTCGAAGGTCAGGCTGGTCGGGCTTTCCAGGTAGAGCAGCCGGGCGCCCGGCAGGGCACCGCGCACGGCGGACAGGTCGGTGCCGTCGACGAAGGTGGTCTCGATCCCCATGCGGTCGACCAGACCGGTCATCAGGCGGTAGGCGTCCGGATAGACATGGCGCACGCAGACCAGCCGGTCGCCGGTGCGCAGCAGGCCCAGAAGCGTGGCCGAGATCGCGCCCATGCCGCTGGCGAAGCCGCGCGCGTCCTCGGCCCGTTCCAGTGCCGCCAGCTTGCGCTCGAAGGCGCGGACGGTCGGATTGACCCCGCGGGTATAGATCGGCGTCCGGTCCGGGGCGCGGAACGCTGCCTCCATCGCATCGACGCTGTCGAAGGTGAACAGGCTGGTCTGCACGATCGGCGGCACGGCCGCCCCGCCGGTATCCGCGTCGTCGGCCAGCAGGGTCGCGAAGTCCGCCGGGATCTGCGGATCCGTCGTCATGCCGACCCGTCTTCACTGCGCAGGGTGGACTCCACGAAATCGATGATCCGGGTGACCGATGCTACCGCGCCGGCCTCGTCGCCTGCGGCCACGGCTTCATACAACACCCGGTGATCGGGCTGGCTGGCATCGGCGAAGGGTTCGGTGACGAACGGGTTCTCGCTCAGCGCGTTGAAGCTCTCGGAGATGCGGGTGATGATCTGCCCGAAGATCTGCAGGTACAGCGGGTTGCCGCTGGCCAGGTACAGCGCCTCGTGGAAGGCGCGATCCTCGCGGATCGCGAAACCGTGCCGAGCGTAGACCGCCTCCATCTCCTCCAGGGCCTCGCCGAGCCGGTCGATGGCGGCGGTTGGACCGCGTCGTGCTGCCAGCCGGGCCGCGTCGGTTTCGATCGCCCGGCGCAACTCCAGCGAATCCAGCACCGCCTTACGCTCCAGCGTGATGGTGACCGGGATGTGTAGCGACGAGGCACGGACATCCTGGGCCAGGTAGGTGCCGCTGCCCTTGCGGATCCGCACCAGCCCCATCGCGTGCCAGCTCTGCAGCGCTTCCCGGATGGTGGACCGGCTGACCCCGAGCTGTTCGGCGAGCGCCCGCTCCGTCGGCAGCCGGTCCCCCACCGTCAGGCCGGCGGTTTCGACATACGCCGTCAGCGCCGTCAGCACGCGCTCGGCAAAGCTCTCCCGCCGCAGCGGGCGAAGCGACATGGGCTGGACATGGTGTTCGACAGACGGCATGGCGCCACCAGAATTGGTCCGACCACTGGACCATGAAGATGACACGGCATGCAGTCAAGATGTCAGACCAATTCGTCGGCAGCAGCGATCAATGGGCTCTGACCCCATTTAGTGCTCGGCAACCCGGCCAGTGAAAGTGGGATTTCAGTCGGCCGCCGACGTCGCCTCCGGTCCTGCGATCGTCTCCGGCGTGACCTTGCCCACCGGCTGGCCCGGCAGGCGGCAGAACCCCTGGGGCGGCACAGCCAGGGCACTGTTGAACTTGCTGGACAGGTTCTGGAAGGCGACGAGGCCGGTCAGTTCGACAATGGCGTCCTCGTCGAAATGCTCCCGCAGGGCAGCCATCATCGCCTCATCCACTTCCCCATCGGTCACGGTGACGGCCTCGGCGTAAGCCAGAGCCGCCTTCTCGCGCGTGTCGAAAAAAGCGCTTTCCCGCCAGACCGGCAGGGCGTCGACCTTCTCGAGGGACACCCCGCGCTTGAGCAGTGTCGCCGAATTGATGTCGACACAGAAGCTGCAGTGGTTGATCTGCGAGATCCGCACCGTGACCAGGGAGCGCAGGGCCGGCGCCAACGGCGACGACTTGCGGTCGATCATGCCGTAGAGCAGCGCCACACCCAGGAACAGGCGCGGCGCCCGCGCCCACAGCAGCGCTGCGTCCAGGGCTGCGCCGTATTTGCGGCGCTGGTTCCAGAAGAAGGGGCGCAGGTACCAGGCAACGCGCCCGACGGGTTTGGGGGCCAGTCTCATCAGGTGGCTCCGGCTCAGGACCAGATCGTCTGGGGCCGCCGGGTATTGCGAAATCGAGCTTTTCTCAAGTCACAAATGAATGAACGGTCCATTCAAGATCCTTGTGGATCAAGGACTCCTCGTTCCGATCCTTCAAATCGCATTTCGAGAGGGCGTTCATCCAAAAGGAAACCGAGAAAAATAGGGGTCAGAGCCGTTTCCTGATCGAACGTTTGGCTTAACCCCGGGCCTCCTGCGCGATCTGCCGGGCGACTTCCCCGATGGGCACCGATCCCGGCGCCCCGCCCCGCCGCGCCAGATCGTTCGCCATCCGCTGTACCACCGCGTTCGCCGGGGTGGGCACCCCGTGCAGGCGGCCGAGTTGGACGATCTCGCCGTTCAGGTAGTCGGCTTCGATGTCGCCGGTCTTGCGCAGAACGCTCTGCCGGCTGGAACCGCCGGCACGCTTTTCGCCGCGGATCCTGCCGGGGGACATGCGGCCCTCCAGGCGCCGGCGAACTTCGTCGTTGCCCGCCCAATCGATGCCGGCGGCGTGGAAGCAGGCGCGGCCTTCCGCCTTGAGCCGGCCGCGGATCTCCCGGGCCACCTCGCCCCGAGGCGAGAGCGCATCGACACCGTTGCCCAGGTTGGTCAGCAGCTTGGCGAATTTGAACCGCATGATCCCGGGCGTGGCCCGCGACCCGAAACCCGCCTCCGCCAACGCCGCGGCCAGGGCCGTCGCCGACGCGTCGATACCGTCCGGAAACCGCCCCAGATCCAGGACGCCGTCCCCGGGACTGCCGTAGTAGCGGATGCAGCCCGGCTCGGTATGCTCGGCATAGAGATAAACGACCATGCCGTAGACCCGGGAGAACCGGCGCAGGGCCATGCGTTCATTGGCAACGCCGTTCTGGGCGCAGACGACTGGGACGCCATCCCCGGCAGCGGCGCGCAGATCCTCCAGCGCGGCTGCGGTGTGCTGGGACTTCATGGCCAGCAGAACCACGTCATCGTCGGCAAAGTGGATCTCCGACGGATGGCCGACGACGGGCACATCCAGGGTCAGGTCGGCAGACGGCGTCTCATAGCGCAGCCCTTGGGCACGCAGGGTCGCCAGGTGCCGGCCGCGGGCGATCAGGACGACCCTCCGGCCGGCCTGGTGCAGTTGCGCCCCAATGGTGCCGCCGACGCCGCCGGCCCCGTACACGATGACGCGCATGGCTAAGAGGCCCGTACGGCCCGATCAGGCTTCCTGCTTCTGGCCGTCGGCGGCGGCCACTTCCTTTGCGGCCACGTCCTTTGCGGCCACGTCCTTTGCTGCCGCGTCCTTTGCTGCCGCCTCGATGGCGACCGGGCGCAGCTTCAGCCGGGTCAACAACGGGACCGCGACGAAGATCGACGAATAGGTGCCGATCAGCACACCCCAGATCAGGGCGAAGGCGAAGTCGCGGATGATCGGCCCGCCCAGGATGAACAGCGCCATCAAGGCCAGCAGGGTGGTGATACTGGTCATCAACGTGCGCGACAGCGTCTCGTTCAACGACCGGTTCAGCACCTCTTCGATCGGTGCCTTCTTGTAGCGCCGCAGGTTCTCGCGCACCCGGTCGAACACCACCACCGTATCGTTGATCGAATACCCCGCGATGGTCAGCAGGGCGGCCACCGTCGCCAGGTTGAACTCGTGCTGGATGACCGCGAACAGGCCGATGGTGGAAATCACGTCGTGCAACAGCGCGGCGACGGCACAGACGCCGAACTGCCATTCGAAGCGGAACCAGATGTAGACCAGGATAGCGCCCATGGCCAAAAGCACGGCGATGGTACCGGCTTCGATCAGCTCCGCGCCCACCGTGGGGCCGACGAATTCCCGCCGGCGGATCTCGAAGCCCTCTTCCGCCACGGCTTCCAAGAGGGCCAGCACGGCCCCGTCGTTGGCACCGATCACCCCGGCCTCGGCCCGCCCCCGCAAGACGGTGATGACGTCGGCGCCAAGCTGGATGCCTTCGGCTGTGTCCTCCGCCAGCGGGCCGTCGTCTTGCGCGGCGGCGATGCGCGCTTCGCCCTCCGGCTCGTCCTGCAACTGGATGCGCACGAGAACGTCGGTCGGCTCGCCGAATTCCTGCAGCGCTACCTCGCCGATGCCCAGGCCCTCGGTGGCCGAGCGGAGCTCACCGATCTGCACCGGGCTCTGATAGCGCAGCTCCAGCAGCGTGCCGCCGCGGAAATCGATGCCGAAATTCAGGCCCAGTAGGGTCGTGGAGACGATCGACCCCAGCACCAGCAGGGCCGAGAGCACGTAGGCCGGGCGCCGCTGGCTGAGGAAATTGATGCGGGTGTTCGGCGGGACGAGGCGGATGGGGCGCATGGGGCGGCGCAGCCTTTTCGGGTCGGGCTCAGATCGGGATCGCGGTCGGCCGGGTGCGGCGCAGCCACGTCACCACCATCAGCCGGGTGACCATGATCGCGGTGAACATCGAACTGAGGATGCCCAGCGACAGGGTAACCGCGAACCCGCGTACCGGCCCCGAGCCCATGGCGAACAGCAGCACCGCGGCGATCAGCGTCGTCAGGTTACTGTCGATGATGGTGGTCAGCGCTCGGCTGTAGCCGGCATCGATGGCGGAAATCGGCGACCGGCCATTACGGATCTCCTCGCGGATGCGCTCGAAGATCAGCACATTGGCGTCCACCGCCATGCCCACGGTCAACACGATGCCGGCGATGCCCGGTAGGGTCAGCGTCGCCTGCAGGGCCGACAGGGCGGCCAGGATGAGCGTCAGATTGATGATCAGGGCAACGTTGGCCATCAACCCGAACAGGCCATAGGTGACGGTCATGAAGATGACCACGGCGATAAAGCCGATGATCGCCGCGATCTCGCCGGCGGCGATGCTGTCGGCCCCCAGCCCGGGGCCGACCGACCGTTCCTCCATCACCGTCAGCGGCGCCGGCAGCGCACCGGCACGCAGCAGCAGCGCCAGGTCGGTGGCGGTCTGAACCGTGAACCCGCCTTCGATGATGCCCGCTCCGCCGGTGATCGGCGTACGGATCCGCGGGGCGGAGATCACCGCGTTGTCCAGCACGATGGCGAAGCTGCGATTGACGTTTTCCCGGGTGATGTCGGCGAATTGCCGGGCGCCCAGCCCGTCGAAGCGGAAGCTGACCACCGGCACGCCGTCCTGGAACGTCGCCTGGGCGTCGACCAGGGAATCGCCGGCCACGCCGATCTGCCGGCGGACCACGTAGTCCCTCACCGGCTCGCCGTCCGGCGTCAACTGCGCGTCCGGCAACAGGATCGAGCCCGGCGGTATCCGCCCGGCCCGGGCTTCGCCGATCGGGGTCTCGTGGTCGACCATCTGGAAGGTCAGCTTGGCGGTCTGCCCCAGCAGTTCCTTGATCCGCTCCGGGTCGTCCACGCCCGGCACCTGAACCAGGATGCGGTCGCCGCCCTGTCGCTGGATCACCGGTTCGGTGGTACCCAGTTCGTCGATACGGCGGCGGACGATCTCGATGGACCGGGTGACCGCATCGGCCCGCAGGACCTCGATGGCAGCCTCGTCGAAGCGGACCGACACCGTGCCGTCATCGCCGCTGGTAACGGTGGTTCCCTCTTCCAACGCCTCGGCGATGCTGCGGGCCTGTGCCACGTCTCCGTCCGGGTTCAACAGACGGAAAGTCGCGGCATCGCCTTCGACCCCCAGATCGACATACCGGATCTGCGCGTCCACAAGGCCGCTGCGCAGGCCGGAAACGATCGCCTCCAGCCGCTCGCCGATCAGCGTGTCGTACTCCACGCGCAACAGGATCTGCGCGCCGCCCTGCAGGTCCAGGCCGAGATTGATCTGCCGGATCGGCAGCCAGCCTGGCAGTTCCTCCTGCCAGCCGGCGGCCGTATCCTCGGGCACCGTATTCGGGGCGGCGTAGATCACGCCCCAGGCGCACACCAGGAGGACCAGAATGATCTTCCAACGCGCGAAGTAGACCATAGGCGTCTAAACCTTGTCGCGGGACGCAGGCCGTTCCGGGCGCCCCGGCCCTACCGCTTCGAAAGCGCCTTGCTCAACCCGCCGCGGCGACGCGCCACGGTGGGCGAGCGCTCCGCCTCCCGGGGGGCCTCGTCCTCGCCCGGCCCGGCATCGCCGTCGTCCCCTGCGTCCTCGTCGTCGTCCTCGTCCCGGCTGTCGGCCGGTTCGGTCTTCTGAAGCACGCTGGAAACGGTGCCGCGCATCACTTTCACGCGAACGCCCTGGGCGATTTCAATCGTCAGTTCGTCGCCGCCGGCCTTGGTGACCACACCGATGATGCCCCCGCCGGTCACCACCCGGTCGCCGCGCCGCACCGCCGAGAGCATTTCGCGGTGATCGCGCATGCGCTTCTGCTGGGGTCGGATCAGCAGGAAGTAGAACACCACGAAAATCAGGATCAGCGGCGCGAACTGCAGGATCAGGCCGCCCCCGCCGGCGCCTGCGGCGTCCTGCGCATATGCCTGGGAAATGAACATGACTACTCCTGTTAGTGCCGTCCCCGGGGCCCTTGCCCGCTCCGGCGGGAACCGGCGGACTATAGCCACAGCGCCCGGCCTTGCAACGCTCGCCGGAAGCGGCCATCCGGAACGGGCAAGGACGGCGCACGCACGCACACTGGAAGGCGCCGTTGCCGGGCACGGGACCGCCGCCTAAGATCCGCGCCCCACACCCGCCCCACCACCAGGAAGGCAGTCGCGCATCATGTTGCAGGCGATCCGCAGCAGAACCGGGTCCTGGATCGTCAAGATCCTGTTCGGCCTTCTGGTCCTCAGCTTCGCCGTCTGGGGCATCGGCGACATCTTCCGGGACGCCGGGCCGGATACGGTGGTGGCCGAAGCCGGCAATGTGGAGATCACCGCTGCCGCCCTGGACCGCGCGCTGCAGCCGCAACTCGATACCTACCGCAACCTGTTCGGGCCGGAGTTCGACACCCGCCAGGCGTACAATCTCGGCATCGTCGACGACACGTTGATGTCCCTGGTGACCCGGGCGCTCGCCCAACAGGAATCGGTCGATCTGGGGCTCAATCCGCCGGATTCGCTGGTCCGCGCCCGCATCCAGGCGACCAGCGAGTTCCAGGACGCGACCGGCCGGTTCAACCCGGTGCAGTTCGCCCAGATCCTGGGGTTCGTCGGGCTGAGCGAGGCCGACTACGTCGCGCAGGTCCGCTCGGACATCACCTCCCGGCTGGTCTACGGCGCCGTGTCTGCCGGCGCCCAGGCACCGGACATTGCGCTGGAGTACCTGCACCGCTACCGCGGCGAGCGCCGGGTGGCGGAGATCGTCACCTTCCTGAACGATTCGATCACCGACATCCCGGAAGCCGAAGAGTCCGACCTGCAGGCATTCCACGAGGAGAACGGCCAGCGCTACGAGGCGCCGGAGTACCGGGCGCTGACCGTCCTGGCGCTGCGGCCTGAGGATGTGTTCGAGCAAATCCCGGCGGATGAAGCGGCGGTGGCCGAGGCCTACGACGCCCGGGTCCGGTTTGCCGCGGCACCGGAACGCCGCGGTTTCGAGCAGGTGATCGTCGACGACGCGGCGACGGGCCAGGCCATCGTCGATGCCACCCGCGCCGCCGGCTCACTCTCTGAAGGCATCGCCGGGATCGAGAATGCCCCGGACATCCTGCCGCTGAATCCGACGACCCGCGACGGCATGGTCGACCCGGCGCTGGCGGATGCGGGTTTCGGCCTTACCGCCGTCGGTGATGTCAGCGCCCCGGTGCAGACCGATTTCGGCTGGCACGTTCTGACACTGACCTCGGTAGAGTCCGAGCCGGTTCCCCCACTGGCCGATCTGCGGGACGCGATCGTCGCCGACCTGAAGCGCGAAGAAGCACTCGGCATCCTGTTCGAGCTTTCCAACCGGATCATCGACGCCTTCGCCGGCGGTGCTTCGCTGTCGGGCGCAGCGGAGACGGCCGGCGCCCGCCTGATCGACGTGCCCCCGATCAGCCGCGACGGCCGGCTGCAGGACGGCTCCCGATACACGGAGTCCGACGTGGTGCTGGCGGCCCTGGCGGACGCCTCCCAGGCCGACCCCGCGGACCCGCCGCAACTGAGCGAAACCGCAGAGGGCTTCTATTTCGCCTTCCGGATCACCGAAGTGGTCGAACCCGCCGTCCGGCCGCTGGCGGACGTTCGCGAAGAGGTGGCCGAGGACTGGCGGGCCGAACAGGCCGCCGCCGCTGCGGCTGCCCTGGCGGAAACCGCCGTCGAACGGCTGGCCACGGTGGCCAGTACCCAGTCCATTGCCGATGATCTGGGCGGCCTGACTGATGTGACCGGCGAATTGCTGCGCGACGGCAGCAACGCCGACGGCCTGGAACAGGCGGCGGTCGACCGGATCTTCGACCTTGGGACCGGCCAGGCGGCATCGGTCGCCTTGGGCGACCGGCATCTGGCGATCCGGGTGACCGAGGTGCTGCCGGCGGAGGTATCCGGGACGGAGGCCGAAACCCTGCAGGAGACCCTGGCGTCAGAGGTCGCACGGGGCATCGAACGCGATCTGCTGGCCCAGTTCGACGCGGCGCTGGAGACGGCCCACGATGTCGATATCCGCCAGGATCGCATCGAGCGCTACCTGCTTCCGTCGCCCTGAGCGTGCCCCATGCCTTCCGTCCATGATTTCGAGGCGTTTCGCACCACCTACGACGCCGGGCGCCCGCAGATCGTTACCACGACCCTGGTGGCCGACCTGGAGACGCCGGTGTCGGCGATGCTCAAGCTGGCCGACGGGCGCCCCAACAGCCTGCTGCTGGAATCGGTGGAAGGCGGCGCCATCCGCGGCCGCTATTCCTTCATCGGCCTGAAGCCCGACCTGATCTGGCGCTGCCGGCGCGGACGCGCCGAAATCAACCGGCAGGCCCGCCGCGACAGCCGGGCGTTCGAGCCGATGGACGGGGCGCCCCTGGACACGCTGCGGGCGCTGATGGCCGAATCGGCGATCGATCTGCCGCCCGACATTCCGCCGATGGCCGCCGGCCTGTTCGGCTATCTGGGCTATGACATGGTGCGCGGCATGGAGCGGTTGCCGGACGACAATCCGGACCCGCTGCAGGTTCCGGAAGCCATCCTGCTGCGCCCGACGGTGGTGTGCATCTTCGACACCATCGAAGACATGGTGACGCTGGTCACGCCGGTCCGGCCCCAGGCGGGGATGGACGCCGCCGCGGCCCACAACCTGGCCGCGGAACGGCTGGCCGACGTGGTTGCCGATTTCGACCGGACCCTGCCCTATCGCCGCGACCAGGGCGACGACCGCCAGACCTCCATCGCCGCGCCGGTGTCGAACATGGCACCGGAGCAGTTCATGGCAGCCGTCGAGGCGGCCAAGGCCTATATCCGCGCCGGCGACATCTTCCAGGTGGTGCCCTCCCAGCGCTTCGCGACACCGTTCCGGTTGCCGCCGCTCAGCCTCTACCGGGCCCTGCGCCGGCTGAACCCGTCACCCTTCCTGTTCCATCTGGCGTTCGACGACTTCTCCGTCGTCGGGTCCAGTCCGGAGATCCTGGTCCGCCGCCGCGGTGACACCGTGACCATTCGACCGCTGGCGGGAACCCGGCCGCGCGGCACGACGCCGGAGGAGGACAAGCAGCTCGCGGACGAGCTTCTGGCGGATGAGAAGGAGCGGGCCGAGCACCTGATGCTGCTGGACCTGGGGCGCAACGATGTCGGCCGCGTTGCCGAGATCGGTAGCGTCAAGGTGACGGATTCCTTCGTCATCGAGAACTACAGCCATGTCATGCACATCGTCTCCAACGTCACCGGCCGGCTGCGCCCCGAATTGGACGCCCTGGACGCGCTGATCGCCGGCTTCCCCGCGGGCACCGTCAGCGGCGCGCCGAAAGTGCGGGCGATGGAGGTCATCGACGAGCTGGAACCGGTCCGGCGCGGCGTTTATGCGGGCGCTGTGGGCTATCTCGGGGCCGGCGGCGACATGGACACCTGCATCGCCCTGCGGACCGGGATCATCAAGGACGGGCAGTTGATCGTGCAGGCCGGTGGCGGGATCGTCGCCGACAGCGATCCGCCGGCCGAGTACGAGGAGTCGGTGAACAAGGCGCGGGCCCTGTTCCGCGCCGCCGAGGAGGCGGTCCGCTTCGCCAACCGGCGGGGCGCATAGCCGGCGCTGCGTGGTGACCGGTCCGGATGCCCGCCCCGCGCCTGGGGACGCCGCCCAGGCGGACCGCCCGGCGCCGGCCGCCGAAGACGCGGTGCAAACCGGCGAGCGGCAGCGGCAAAGGCATATCCGCAGGCTCGCGGTCATGGCAGCCGCCACCCTCGCCGCCTGTGCGCTGGTCGCTGCGGCAGGCGGATGGGGCGGATATCCAACGCCCCTGATCTTGCTGGCGACGGCCGTGGTGTTCACCATCGGATCGCTGGCGGTGGCCATGGCCGCCCAGCGGTACCGCACCGACCCGCGCCCGGCGCTGTTTCGCCAGTATTGCTCCCGCCGGGCGGACCTGATCTATGTCTCGGAGCCCGATGAGACCTTCGACCTCAAGCCTTTCGTCCAGCTCGGCCTTCTGCCGCGTTTCACGACCGCCCATCTGGACCATCAGGTCATGGGCCGGCACAGGGGCACGGCGTTCGAAATCGTCAGCGCCCATCTGGGCCGACGCCGCCGGTCGATGGAACGCCATGTGGTGCGGCCGGTCTTCGAAGGGGTGTTGATCGCCGTCGACGCCCACGGCCAGGGAAGCGTCGACGGGCCGGTGCTGATCGGCCGGGTCAGGGGACGGGCTGCCCGCTCGGGGTCGGTTTGGCGCCGCGCCCGACACAGCTTGTCCCGGGTGGACTGCGGCGAGTTCGGCAGCTTCGACCAGTCCTACGACTGCCATGCCGCCGACCGGGACATCGCCCGGCACCTGCTCGATGGTCCGGTTGCGGCATGCCTTTCGGCCCTGGCCGATGCCACGCCCCAATCGCCGATCAAGGCGGCGCTGAGCGACGGCATGTTCCTGCTGGCATTACCCCTGCCGAGATGGATTCGCCGACGGCCCAGCGCCTTGCGCGCATGTCGGCGGCTGGCGGCGGATGTGGACCGTTTCGATGGGGTGGTCGCCCTGGCGCGCGCCCTGGCGGCGGGGCTGTCGCGGCCGGTTACGACGCCCGCTGGATAACCCACGTCGCCCGCTGGACCCGGTTGTCCAGGACCTCGCACTCGGCCCGCTGCTTGGCAACATAGTCGGCCAGCGCCCCGGCGTGCTGGGGAAGACGGGTCGCGAGACTGCTGGCCCGCGCGTCGATCGCCTCGATGATCACCTGGTTCTGCGTGGCCAGATCGGCCTGGGGGATCAGCCGTTCGTCGATCAACTGGTCCCCGAGACCCGTCATGGCCAGGACCGTCTCGCGCCGGGGAAGCAGGTGGCCGTATCCCGGAAAGGCAATCCCGCCGCCGCCCTGTGCCAGGTAGCCGTCGTCCACGACCATCAGTCCCCCCGGACGGACGGTCCGGCGCAACGCCGCGATGGTGTCGCGAGCCCCCCCCAACGCGTGACCGACGGAGACGCACAACACCGCGTCATAGCCGCGTGCCGCCGCTGCCGTCTTTCGAAGGTCTTCGCACCAGAAGCAGCATTCCCGGGACAGCCCGACCGCCTCGGCACGCCGAACCGCGTCGTCGACGAACGGAGCAAAAGCATCGGTCCCATCGACCGTTGCGGCGAACGCCTCCGCCACGGCCAGCGCCACCGCCCCTTTTCCACACCCCAGGTCCAGCACGCGGGCACCGGTCGGCAGGCCGGCCGGCTGCAGCTGCCGAACAATCTGTTCCGGGTCGCTGCCCAGCGCCCAAACCTCGCTCAGCAACTCCGGTACCAGGTGCAGAATTGACGGATCGACTTGAAAAAACGCCGCCAACGCCGCGTCGGGCAAAGCCGACATAAGCTCTATTCCGAGGACCCTGTAATCAAGCGGGTACGCCGCTGATACGTCAGGTACGCCCAAAACCACTCAATTGCCACAGATATGCGATTCTGCGCGCCCTGTAGAAAGGCGATATGGGCCAGCCCCCAGAGCCACCAGGCCAGTGGTCCGCTCAACCGCAGCCAGCCGAAATCGACCACCGCCGCCGACCGGCCGATCGTCGCCAGATTGCCCAGATGCTTGTAGCGGAACGGCTTCGGCGACGGACGGCCGGCCAGGCGAGCCCGCAGGAGCCGGCCGACATACTCCCCTCCCTGCTTGGCGGCCGGCGCCAACCCCGGCACCGGCTTGCCGTCCCAGGCATCGGACAGTGCGGTGTCGCCGATGGCGAAGATATCCGGATGGCCCGGCACCGAAAGATCCGGGCCGACCTTCAGCCGTCCCGACCGGTCGGTTTCCCCCTTCACCCATTTGGCGGCCGGGGACGCGGCAACGCCGGCGGCCCAGAACACGGTGTGGGCGGCAATCCGCTCCTCGCCGATCTTGACCGTGTTGCCGTCCACGGCGTCGACCCGCCGGTCGAGCAACACCTCCACACCCAGGCGTTCCAACGCCCGCTTGGTGATCGCCGACAGGCGTTCCGGGAACGGGGGCAGCAGCCGGGGTCCGGCCTGGACCAGCAGCACCCGCGCCTTGGTCGGGTCGATGCTGCGGAACTCCCGTGTCAGGCCTGTGCGGGCCAGCTCGGCGATGGCGCCGGCCAGTTCGACGCCGGTCGGACCGCCGCCGACGATGACGAAAGTCAGCCAGGCCTCGCGTTCCGCCGGTGTTTCGGCCGTTTCCGCCCGCTCGAATGCGGTCAGCAGGCGGCGGCGGATGTCGGTGGCATCGTCGATCTTCTTCAGCCCCGGGGCGAAGGGCTCCCACTCGTCCTTGCCGAAATAGCTGTGCCGGGCCCCGGTCGCCAGCACCAGATGGTCGTACGCGATCCGGCTGTCGCCGACCTGAACCGCCTTGCCGTCGGTATCGATCCCGGTGACCCGGCCCATCAGCACGCGGGCATTGTTCTGGTCCCGGAACATGCTGCGGATCGGCGTGGCGATGTCCGAGGGCGACAGGCCCGCCGTCGCCACCTGGTAGAGCAGCGGCTGGAACAGGTGATAGTTGCGCCGGTCGATCAACGTGACCTGGCACGGGGCGTGGCGCAGCGACCGGGCCAGGGTGACGCCGCCAAACCCGGCGCCGACAATGACCACCTGCGGCAGCGCGGCCAGGGTATCGCCGGAAACGTCGTCGACCCCCGGATACCAGTGATGCAGCCAGCGGCTGAGCCCCCGATCCACCGACAGCGGGCCGACGCCGCCCAGGACCAGCACGCCGAACACCATCATCCAGTAGTAGTGAACCTGCAGGTGGAAGGCCGGGTCGACGATGCCGATGACCCACTGAATGGTCATGGTCATGACCAGCAAGCCGAGCGCGGACAGCCGCCCCAGCAAACCGACCGCCAGCAGGATCGGCAGGACGATTTCCGCCGAAGCGGTGATCAGCGCGGCGGCGCCCGGCGCCAGGAACGGCAGCGGATGCACATGCTCAAACAGGAAGACCTGGGACGGCCAGTCGCCGATGCGGGTCAGGCCGGCATTGAAGAAGATCATCGCCACCCAGACCCGCATCAGCACGAGGTAGGGCGGCAAGGCCCAGCTCTTCAGCAATCCGGCCAGCCGATAGCCCAGGGAGACGCCCGGCAGCGGGATCTGGGCGAAGCCGCGGCCAAACAGATGATCCAGCGACAACGGCCCGGCGCCGCGGATGATCAGCCAGCCAAGCAGCAGCATCCAGAAGGTCTGGATCTCCGTCGCCACATACTCGACCTGGATGACGACGGTCAGCGCCAGGAGCGGGATCGCCGCCAGCCGGGTGGCCAGACCGAAGGCCAGCAGCACCGGAAAGACGATCTCGATCCCCGCCCCGATCCAGGCGGCCAGCACCGGATCCATCCAGGAGACCGGGTATTCGAGCCGCGAGAGGTTCAGCGCCAGATCCCAATCCAGCACCTTGCGCATGCCCGAGACCCAGAATGCCTGGGCGATCCACAGCCGGATCAGCAGGTCGAGCGCCGGCATGCCCAGGGCTTCGGCGGCGCGGAAAACATCCGTGACCCCGGAGACGGTGGCGGCCGCACGGCGGCCCATCCCGCTGGTGGGCAGGCGAACGGGTGCCTCGGTCATCGGGGTCTCCTGCACAGGTCGGCGGAACGGGAGATGTAGTCAGCCGCGCCCGCAGATGGGAATCACAGTCCCGTTGATGGCCTGTGCGGCGTCGGACACCAGGAAGGCGATCACCCGGGCCACGTCGTCCGGGGTCGCCCACTGGTGGTGGGCGGCGTCGGGCATGGCCTCGCGGTTCTGCGGCGTGTCCAGCGTGCCCGGTGCCACGGCATTCGCCCGGCAGCCATGTTCCGCCAGTTCCGCGGCCAGGGATTCCGTCAGCTTGACGACCGACGCCTTGGAGGCCGCATAGGCGGCCAGACCGGCCGGCGCCGAGATGGCAACGCCGGCTGCCACGTTGACGATCTTGCCGCCGCCCTGACGCACCAGATACGGCGTCACGGCCCGGCAGGTGTTGAGCGTCGTCCGGACGTTGACGGTGAACAGGTAGCCCCAGGTTTCCAGGGCTTCCTGTTGCAAGGGCTTACCGCCGCGAAAGGCGCCGACGGCGTTGACCAGGGAGTCGATACGGCCAAACCGGTCGATCGCCATGCCGACCAGGCGGTCCGCATCCTCCGCTTTGGTCAGATCGATACCGCTTGCGAACAAGTGGTCCGGCGAGCCCGCCAGGCCGGGATAGGCCGCCGCAAGCCGGTCGGCCGACCGGTCGACCAGGACGGTCCGCGCCCCGGCCTGCTGGAGGGCGGCCGCCGTGGCCGCGCCGACATTGCCCACGGCACCGGTAACGATCGCCACGTTGTTGGTCAAATCCGGCACGGTTCCCTCCCCTGTTTTCTCGGCGGTGCGCCGCTATTGGACCGGTTCGCCGAGGACAAGCAACCCGTGAAGGTCGGGATCACGAACCAGTGCGCCGGTCGACGCATCGAAGACCTCCGGCACCAGGAAGACGGCCCCGGGCGACACCCAATGGCCGCCCGCCGCGTGAACCCGTTCGACCGTGGCGTCGACCGTGTCGGTGCGAAGCTGGATGTGCCAGTGCCAAAGATCGTTCGCCAGGGTGTCCACCGGCGTCGGCCGGCCGGTGCTGGGCGCCAGATACTCCAGCAGCTCGATCGCCGGGCCTTCCACCGCTTTCAGTGCGGTAATCCGCAGGCGGGCACCGAAGACGTTGTTCAGCCGCTCCTGCTCGATGCCGTAGTTCTCGCTGGCCCCGGCCACGCGGAAACCCAGCGCCTCGTAGAAGGCGATCGACTGGTCGGTATCCTCCACCACGATGGCGGTGTGATCGATCCCCAGGAACAGCCGGCCATCATCGACATGCCAGCGCGGGTCGCCCTTGTCCGGCGGGAACTCCAGCAGCTCCAGATGGTTGCCGTCCGGATCGCGGAAGTAGAAGGCGCTGATGCCGCCGGCATTCGGGTTCCAGTCGGGCAGTGTCTGCGGCCCCGTGGACGCGAACTGCACCCCATGCGCAACCAGACGCTCATAGGCGGCGTCCATGTCGGAGACGATGATGGCGATGTGCTGGAACGCCTGATCGTTGCTGCGGATATCGTCCGGATAAGGCCGGCCTTCCGGCGCCAGATAGTCGATCAGGTCGATGCGCTCGTCGCCCAGTTGCAGGTGGGCGATCCGGGCCCGGGCGCCGAACACGCCCATCAGCCGTTCATGCGTATCGCCGGACAGCGCCGTTTCCGACACCGGTTCGAAGTCGAGCACCTCCTGGTAGAACGCCACCGAGCGATCCAGGTCGGCGACGGTGATGCCGACGGCTTCGACTGCGTCGATCGTCTGCGCCGCCGACGGCACCGCCAGCAGCAAGGTGAAGAGCCCGGCCAGATACCGTGCCATGATGGTGGTTCCTTTCGCTGTGCCGGCCGGTCAGGCGGTGCCGGCCGCCAGATGCCCGCCCAGGCGCAGGCCCAGGGCGTAGATGGTCAGTGCGGGGTTGACCCGGCTGGACCGCGGCAGCACCGAACCGTCGCCGACATAAAGACCGGACATGCCGTGCACCTTGTTGTCCGGGCCGACCACCGTCGTCACCGGGTCGGTGCCCATCACCATGCTGCCCAGCGCGTGGGCAGTCCCGGCCAGGCCCGTGTACTTGTCGGCGCTGGCCATGCCGGCTGCCAGCAGGCGCCGCTTGAAGGCGTCGATGACCGCGTCGTGTTCCTTCCGCGAGGCCGGGATCCGATCCAGATCGTAGTCCAGCGTGGGCGTTTCGCCGTGACCGGACACGACCTTGTTCTTCGCGTGCGAGCCGTCTTCGGTGGTGACGAAGAAGCCATAGGCGCGCGCACCGGCCACATTGCTCAGGAACTGGGGCACGGCGGCGGGAAGCTGGGTGCCCAGGATTTCGCCGTCGATCCACCCCAGGCACTGCACCGTGCTGTGCGGAAAGGCGTCGTTGTAGAAGATCGCGGTCTTGCGCAGGACGTCGGCGTTCCTGAACGGCGACAGGCCGATCAGCGCCGAATTCAAGTGCAGCTTGAAGTTGCCGCCCACCGCGTCAGCACAGGGCAGCCGGTCGCCCAGCCCGGTCGCCGCCATATGATCCTGCAGGATGCGCGGCGAGGTCATGGCCCCGGCGGCCAGAACCACGGCAGGTGCGTCGTAGGCGGTGCCGTCCAGGCATACCACGCCGGTCACGTCCTCCGGCCGACCCTCCGGATGGCGCAGGCCGACGACCTTCTTCTTGGTCATCAGGGTGAAGTTCGGCCGGCCTTCCAGATGCCGGATCAGGTTCACTTCCGCATCCGACTTGTAGCCGGCCGCCGACGCGAAACCGTCGAAATGCTTGGCTTCGGCCTCGTCGTCCAGAATCTCGGGCTTCAAGCCCAGCGGCAGCGGCGCGTTGCGCCAGCCGGTCTGCGACTTGCAGATCCCGTCGACCAGCGACTGCAGTTCCGGCTCGTTGGGGAAATGGTTGACCGCCAGCAGCCGTTCGGCGGTGTCGTAGTACGGCGCCACCTCGTCCAGGCCGAAGGGAAAGCCCAAGCACTGGAAGCCGGGATCCGGTTCGAACTCGTGGTCGGAGTAGCGCAGCAACGCGGCGCCGTACCATTTGGTCTTGCCGCCGACATTATAGAACTCGCCGGGGACGAACTCACCACCCTTGCCGTCGTGCCAGGGCTCGCGGTTCTTGAACCGCCCTTCCTTGAACACGGTCTTCACGTCCAGCGTGCTGCCGTCCTTGGGCAGCTGCTTTCCCTTCTCCAGCAGCAACACCCGCTTGCCGGCCTCCACCAGGCTGAAGGCAGTCGCCGCGCCACCGGCCCCGGACCCGACGATGATGGCATCGTAGCTCGTCTCGCTCATTGTCCTTGTCCCCTTCCGAACCCTTGGCCGGGTTCACATGATGGATTGGTCGACCTGGCCGGATTTCGGGTTCCAGCCGGTGAAGATGCAGCGCGTATCCTTGTTGGGGCACAGCTTCGGGCTGACGAACGACCCGATCTGCGGCAGCCGCACGGACAGTTCCGCCGCCAGCAGCATGCCGATCACCGGAGCCGTGAAGTACATCCACAGGAAGTCGAAGACCGCTCCGGGTGCGGCGGACGCAAAGGTCCGGGCCGGGTTGATGCTCATGCCCGAGATCGGCGCCAGCAGCGTGATGTAGGTGGCCACGAACAGGCCGGCGAACAGGCCGATCTTCGCGCCCAGCTTGGGCCGGGGCAGGCAGATGACGATCATGCCCATCAGGCCGAACGCCATCAGAACCTCCGTCAGATAGGCAATGCCGAGCCCGGCGGAACCGGGGATCGTGTTGACGTAGTAGACCGGCGGTTCGGTAAAGGCGCCGCCCAGCACCAGGGTCACCAGCACTACGCCGATGGTGCCGCCGACGAACTGGGCCAGGATGTAGAACACCGCGTCCACCGGCCGGATCTTGCCC
>JANQIU010000218.1 GCA_028281985.1 Alphaproteobacteria bacterium
GTTGGCGATGTTGTCGGTGCCTTCCTCCTCAATCACGGCAAAGAAGCCGTCTTCGTTGCGCGACAGGATGGCCAGCGCCGCTTCCGACATTTCGGCGATGGTCGGGGCGGTCTCCAGATAGGTCGGCAAACCCTCGATCAGGTTCCGCTCCCGTTCCTGATCATGGAAGGTGTGGTTGTGGGCGAACACGCCCAGCAGTTGATCGACCTCTGCAAGGTCCAGGGCCATCAACTCGTCGCGGGTGTAGACGACGGTGTAGCCGAGTTCCTCGGCCCGCTCGATCAGGTTCAGGTCGTCGTCCCGCTGGCCCGCGCCATGGCGACCTTCGATGCCATCCGGCAGCAGGAACCGCTCCCCGCCGGCCATGATGACCTGGGCACCGGATTCAATCACCTGCCGGGCGATATCGTCCGTGTTGCCACGGGATTCGGACGAGGCGACGAAGACCGCCGTGCCGGGCTCAGCAATATGGCCAGATTGGATCAGGCCCACGGCCATGCCGGCCTGCATCGCCTCCTCGGCGATCGACATCTGCTGGCCGGACGCGGCGGTGATTACCTCGGTGCCATCGAGGCCGAAGGAGTCGTTGACCACCTTCACGCCATAGGCGTGCACAGTGGCACCGCCATGGGAGGTACCGGTCAGACGGTCGCCCATATGGCCGGTGTAGACACCGATCCCGGGGAGGCGGTCCCAGTTCAGTGTGCCATCCGGGCCGACGATGTGCATGCGTGCGGCACCCCAGTGGTTCGCCCCGGTGCCGTCAGGATGGAAGAAGATCACATTACCGGTTTCCTGCGCCGCGGCCGGTCCTGCCGCCAGCGTTAGGCCAAACACCGCCGAAGCGGCGAGTGCGGATGCTCTCAGCATAATGTCGTTCCCCGTAGAAGTTGGTTTTCGATACAAATTCTCAGCAGCACTCCGCTACTGTCGACAATCTATGTTGTTCAATGTCAAATAATAACAACGCAGAGAGCATGAAGTTTAGATGAATTAAAATTGTCGATTGAGTTTACACTATGAAATACGGTAAAACACATTCGTGCCGACGATAGTCACACACCGGTCTTTATCTCTGTCATTTTGGGATATCGGTTCAGAACAGTCTTCGGTCCCGCGATCCTACATACCGGCCTGGACCGATCGGATCATGCCTTAGCGTCCAGCCGCTTGACCTTCTGATGTTCATCCTCGATCAGCCCGATCTTCCAGTAGCCGGAGATGTAGGTGTCTTCCCGCGGCAGAGCTTTCTCCTTGTGCAGGAACGTGCGGAGCGCCTGGATCACGCCGCTCTCGCCAGCAATGCAGGTTTGGATCCGGCCTGACGGCCAGTCCAAGCCGCGGATGAACGTCTCCTGCGCAACGGAGGGACGGTGTGGATTGGGGTGTATGTGCCAATGCACCGCGATCCCCGGCGGTACTTGGATGTTCTGGCGGTCCGCCTCTTCCGTGATCTCGAAGATAGCCACGCCCTTGGCGTCCCGGGGCATGGCCTCCAGTGTAGCGGCGGCAACGGGCAGTGCCGACATGTCGGCGGCGACCAAGTACCAGTCGGCGACGTACTGGGTCAGCTTGGTTGGGCCCGGCCCGGAGAATCCGCAAAAACGGCCCGGGCCGGCCGCCTTGGCCCACGCCGTCGCCGGGCCTGCCGGTTCGTGGATGGCAAAGTCGATGTCCATCTCCAGATCGTTTTCACGGAAATGCCGAACCGTGTAGGTGCGGGTCACCGGCCTTGGCCCGCTTTGGAGTTGTGCGGCAAAGGCCGCACGGTCCTGACCCGGCGCCGGCAGCAGGATCTTACAGTTGGCCCCCTCCCGCCCGGCCGGCATACCGGCCAGTTCCGGCCCGCCGAAGGTGACGCGGATCATGTTGGGCGTCAGGCGCCATGCGCGCTTGACGGTCAAGAGCCTTGGCGTCCGGGACTTGGCGTCCGGAGGCGGTGCAAGGGCCATCGGGTGCTCCATGCGAACCAGAGGTGGATCTTCCAGGATCCGGAGGAAGGGTGTGGCGACCGTCATCCGGCGAACGCCTTCTCGACGACGAAGTCGCCCGGTGTGCTGCTGGATCCTTCGATCAGGCCGGCACCTTCCAACAGCGCTCGGGTGTCGGCGATCATCGCCATGGACCCGCAGATCATGGCCCGGTCGTCGGCCGCGTCCAACGGCGGGACACCGAGGTCGCGGAACAACGCGCCGGTTTCGATGAGGTTGGTAATCCGCCCCCGCCTGGCGAACGGCGCCCGCGTGACTGTGGGATAGTAGGTCACCCGGGCTGGCGCGATGTCGCCCACCAGCGGGTCCTCCGCCAGCCCGGCGACAAGTTCCTCGCCATAACCCAACTGTTCGACATACCGGCAGGTATGGGTAAGGACCAGTTCGTCGAACTTCTCGTAGATTTCGGGCTCGCGCAGCAGGCTGGCGAAGGGCGCAATGCCGGTACCGGTTGCCAACAGATAGAGCCGGCGGCCGGGTCGCAGGCCGTCCAGCACCAGTGTTCCGGTCGGTTTGTGGCCGAGCAGCAGGCGGTCGCCCGTGCGAACATGTTGGAGCCGCGACGTGAGCGGCCCGCCGTCGACCTTGATGGAGTAGAAGTCGAGGCCGTCGTCCCAGGCCGGGCTGGCGATCGAGTACGCCCGCAGAAGGGGCCGGCCGTCGACCATGAGCCCGAGCATCACGAACTCGCCCGAGCGGAAGCGAAGCGATGACGGGCGGCTAATCCGCAAGGCAAACAGCGTGTCCGTCCAATGCCTGACGGACAGGACCCGCGCTTCGGTGACCGACCTGGGGAGGACTTCTGCCTGCATGAACGCGTGAACCTGGCTCCGGAACGATCAGACCGGAGTCTGGGTAAATGCGAATGATTATCAACCGCATTTTCTGTGTGGGCGACATGTTGCCGCCGGTTGGGCGCATGCGCAGCCGTGCCAACCGGCAGCGGGGCCCTGGCACAACACCCTGATCGAACTTTGGTTCCGCCGGTAGGAAATGGGCAGCGACCCGGCTGCTTCGCCGCTCCCGCGGTCGCAAACCTGCGTCAGGGCGTCTTTCCGCCCGGGGGCCAGTGCCGGTGCAGGTCGTCGATGACCAGGGGATGGCTGTGGCTTGCACCATCGGCGATGTGCGGGTGATCGGCGGGAAGATCGTCATGGACATGGGCGAGACTGGCCGGATCCGAGGCCGGCCAGCAGCGGATGGCGGCAACAAACCCCAGCGCGGCCAGACCGGCGAGGACGGCCATCGCGAACGTGCTGCCGAAGGCCGTCTGCAACCAACCCGCCAGGGGATAGCTGACCAGCCAGCAGGCGTGCGACAGGGCGAATTGGGCGGCGAACAAGGCCGGCCGGTCTTCCGCATGCGCCGACCGGCGCAAAAGGCGCCCCGATGGCGTCAACGTCGCCGAGTAACCGACCCCGATCAGGAACCAGCCGACCAGCAGCGCTCCCCAGGCAAGCCCCAGCGATCCGGCCGCCAGAGCGAGAACCGCCAGCACAACGGTCATCAACGCCGTCCCGACCAGCATCACGGTGCGGTCGGACCAGGTGCCCAGAACGCGCGGCAGAACCAGCGCCGCCAGGATCGAGCCGGCGCCAAACGCGCCGAGCGTCAGGGCGACCGCGTTGTCCGGCAGGCCCAGGGTTTCGCGCACCAGGACGACGGTGTTGACCAGGACCATGGCCCCAGCCGCTGCCACCGACAGGCACAGCGCCAGAAGCCCGCGCAGGCGGGGTGTCGCCAGATAGATCCGCGCCCCCCGGGTGATGCCGGCATAGAGACTACGCTGCCCCACGGGGCGGGGGCCAGGGAGCGCCACCGACACGACCAGTAGCGCCGATCCCGCGAAGCCCAGCGCAGTGCCGAGAAACAGCGTCTCAAATGCCACGAACGCCAGCAGCAGCGCCGCCAGCAGCGGGCTCAACAGGCTTTCCAGTTCGGTGGCCAGCCGCGACAGCGACAGCGCCTTGGTATAGTCCTCTTCGTCGGTCAGAATGTCCGGGATGGTCGCCTGAAAGGTCGGGGTGAACCCGGCAGAGGCAGCCTGGAGCAGGAAGATCAGCAGGAACACCTGCCAGACGGCGGTCACGAACGGCAGCGCCAACGCCACTACAGCGCGCATGAGATCGAGCGTGACCAGCATGGTGCGGCGCGGCACCCGGTCGGCAAAGGCGCCCGCCACCGGGGCCAGCCCGACATAGGCGATCATCTTGATCGCAAAGGCCGTACCCAGAACCAGGCCGGCCTGCCCGCCGGCAAGATCGAAGGCCAGCAGCGCCAGCGCCACCGTGGCCAGGCCGGTGCCCAGAAGCGAGGCGACCTGGGCCAGGAAGAGATGGCGATAGCGCCGGTCGGCTAGGACCGAAAGCACGGCTTAGAGATACTTGGTGATGGCCTTGAAGTCGGCCGTGTCGCCCACTGCCCCGGTTTCGTCGGGCTCCAGGCAGTGGTCGATATGATCGTGGATCAGCACCCGCTTGGCATTGATGATCGCCTTCTCCACCGCATGGAGCTGCTGGGCGATGTCGAGGCACGGTCGCGCGTTTTCGATCATCGCGATCACATGCGCCAGATGCCCCTGCGCCCGCCGCAACCGGCCGGCCATCTTCGGGTGGGAAGTGTGACGCACCGCACGGCGGTCGTCCGTCATCTCGTCTTGCATCCCTCATCGTATCCCCGGGGGGAGGATACGATCAAGCATCATGCCCCGGTTATCGCGGCCAGTGGGCCGCCCACCGCCGTTCAGGTCTCCGGACCGCCCTCCCCGACTATCTCCCGGTAATGGCCGTAGGTCCGCTCGGCCAGCGCGTCCACCCGCGCCACCGCCGCCTCGAACGTCGCCGACGGGGCGTCGCCCAGGACCAGTTTGGCCAGGCTCTGGCGCAGGGCTTCCGGTGCCGTGTCGACATCCTTGTGGGCGTCGACGGCCAGGCGGAGATAGGCCTGGATCCGGGCCCAGGTGCGCAGGGCCACCAGCAGGTCGACGGCCCGGCTTTCCAGCAGCAGGTCGGCATCGGCCAGGCGCATCAGGGCGGTGGCGGTGTTGGGGCTGAGGATGCCGGGATAGGCGCTGGCGTGCTGCAGTTGCAGGGTCTGGGCGATGAATTCGATGTCGACCAGGCCGCCGCGGCGGTGCTTGACGCCGAAGCTCTGGTCGGTGCCGTGCTCCTTGTCGATGCGCGCGCGCATATCGATCACGTCCCGGCGGACCGTTTCCGGGTCCCGCAGCCGCGTCAGCGTATCGTGCATCGACCCTTCGATGGCCGACCGCAGGGCATCGGGGCCGTGGACCACCCGGGCCCGGGTCAGCGCCATGTGTTCCCAGGTCCAGGCGCTTTCCCGCTGGTACTTGCGGAACCCGTCCAGGCTGGTGGCCAGCGGCCCGGCATTGCCGGACGGGCGCAGCCGCATGTCGACCTCGTACAACGCCCCGGACTGGGTCCGCACCGTGATCGCGGAGATCAGCCGCTGCGTCAGCCGGGCGAAATAGGTGTTGGCGGTCAACGGCTTGTCGCCGTCGCTTTCGCCCTGGGCATCGTAGACGATGATCAGGTCCAGGTCGGATCGGACCGTCATCTCGCGCCCGCCCAGCTTGCCCAGCGCCACGATCGCCCAGGCGGTGCCGTCGAACCGGCCGTGCCGGCGCGCGAAATCGCGCTCCACCGACCAAGCCAGCACCTGCAGGCCAACCTCGGCGACGTCCGAAAGGAAAGCCGCCACATCGGCGGATTCGGCCGACCGGCGCAGGATATGGACGCCGGCCCGGAACCGCTGCTCGTCCGTCCACCGGCGCACGGTGTCCAGCACGTCCTCGTGGGCGCCTTCGGTCAGGGCGATCTGGCCGTCCAGGTCGGCCCGCAGCCGGTCGGCCGGCGGAAACGGCTCGTGGAAGCCCGGGCTCAACACCGCCTCCAGCCGCGACGGGTTCCGGGCCAGCTGGTTTGCCAACCTCGGCGAGGCGCCAAGGATGCTGGTCATAAGGTCCAGCAGCTCCGGATTGGCACAAAACAGCGAAAACGGCTGCACGCCCGCCGGAAGGCTCATGAGAAAGTCGTCCATGCGGGCGACAGAGGCGTCGGGGTTGGGTGTGCGGGCCAGGGCATGCAGCACGGTCGGCAGGAGCTGTTGCAACAGCGCCCGTGCCCGCTCGCTGCGGGTCGCCCGATAGCGGCCCGCCAGCCAGCCGCGCACGGCACTGGCGACGGTTTCCGGTGCCTGGAAACCCATTTCAGACAGCGTCTGCAGGGTGCGCGGGTCGTCTTCCGCGCCGGCAAACTGCAGCGGGCCGCTTTCCGGGGCGACCGGCGTTTCCTCGAACAGCTCGGCGTAGTGACCCTCCACCCGCTCCAGTTCCCGGCGCAGCCGGCGGCGGAACATGTCCGGACTGTGGTAACCCAGGAAGGTGCCGATGGCGTCGACCCCGGTGTCGGTTTCCGGCATCGAATGGGTCTGCCGGTCGTCGACCATCTGCAACCGGTGTTCGAGCTGGCGCAGGAACCCGTAGGCCAGCGTCAGGTCGTCGCGGACCGCCTCGCTGATCCGGCCCGAGGCGGCCAGGGCGGCCAGGGCGTCGACGGTGCGCGGTGCCTGCAACGCCGGTTCGCGACCGCCGAACACGAGCTGCTGGGTCTGGGCGAAGAACTCGATCTCACGGATACCGCCGCGGCCGATCTTGATGTTGTGCCCGTTGATGCCGATGGCGCCATGGCCCCGGAAATCGTGGATCTGCCGCTTGATGGCGTGGATATCCTGGATGGCGGCAAAGTCCAGCGCCCGGCGCCAGACGAACGGGCGCAGCATACCCAGTGTCGCCTCGGCAGCGTCGGGGTCGCCGGCGATCGGCCGCGCCTTGATCATCGCCGCCCGTTCCCAGGGCTGGGCCAGGCTGCCATAGTAGCTTTCGGCCCCGGTCAGCGACATGGCCAGCGGCGTCGCCCCCGGATCCGGACGCAGGCGCAGGTCGGTGCGGAAGACATAGCCGTCCGCGGTTCGCTGCTCCATAATGCGCACCAGATCGCGAACCAGACGGATATAGGTTCGCGCCATGTCGTCGGTCTGCCGAACGGGCGCCCGCTGGTCGTCGTAGAAGACGATCAGGTCGACATCGCTGGAATAGTTGAGTTCGCCGGCACCGAGTTTGCCCATGCCCAGGACGATTAAGCCGGACTCGCGCTCCGGATCCGCCGCATCCGGCAAATCCAGGCGGCCGTTGGCCGCCGCCTGGCGCAGCAGCGCCTGCACGGCGGCGCGCACCGCGGTACAGGCAAACCGGCTCAGCGTTCCGGTCACCTCGTCCAAGGCCCACAGGCCGCCGATATCGGCCAGCGCGGTCGCCAGGGCCAGCCGCCGGCGCTGCCGCCGCAGCCCGGACATCAGGGCGGCCTCATCGACCCCGGCGTCGCCCAGCGCCGCCGTCGTCGAAAGAATGTCGCCCACCACCGTGTCGATGGGCCGGACGGTCAGGTCGCGCAGCAGTGCGGGTTGGCGGCAGGCCAGCTCGGTCAGGAACGGGCTGTTGCCGAACACCGCATCCAGCATCGCGCCGCCCACCGGGTGGCGCGGCAGTTGGTGCATGAATTCGGCCAAACCGGGATCGTCTTGGCTGTCCGACAGCTCCGCCCAGCGTTCGCGGCCGATGCGCAGCCGGTCGACCGATGCCGGACGTGGCCATTCGTCCCGATGCAGAAGCACCTCTTGCGCCCCCCGTAATACCCAAGCGGCCCCGCGGCACCCGCCGTCGGCCCAGGCCCGGATGCACCGCACGGCCCCGTCCAAGGTCCGCCAAGGCCCGCGACCGGTCAAGCTGGCCCCGGGGCGGCGGGGTTCCCGATGATCCGGATCGCCCTGGGGACCCTGACCGCCGCGCTGGGCCATGTCGCGGCCGGCCTTTTGTGCCTGTCGCTGGTCCTGGTGTGGCGGCTGTCCCAGGGGCCGATAGAACTGGACCTGTTCGCCCCTTACGTCGAGGACATCATCAGCCAGGGGCCGCTTGACCTGGAAATCGGCGAGACGATGGTGCGCTGGCGCGGTCTCGACCGCCCGCTGGGGCTCACGGCACGTGAAATCCATGTGCTGGGCGATGACGGCCAGGACATCGCCCAGTTTCCCGAACTGACCGTCAGCCTGGACATGCGGGCCCTGCTTCGCGGCGAGTTGCTGGTCGGCGGGCTTGAGCTGGTCGGGCCGGTGATCACCGTGGTGCGGGACGCGCCGGGATCGGTCTCGCTCAGCATCGCCGACACCGGCGACGGGACCGGAACGGCCGGCCAGGAGGGCGGGGCGAACCTGGACGAGATCATGGCCGCAGTCCTGTCGCCGCCCACCGACGGTCAGCCCTTCGCCAGCCTGCGCTGGTTGAACGTGGTCGACGGCGTGCTGCTGGTCGACGACCGGTATCTGGGCCTGGTCTGGGAAGCCGCCGAGACCAGCATCCAGGCGATCCGGACCGAGGCCGGCATCGAAGGACAGATGGTCCTGTCGGTCGACCTGGGCGGCCGGACGGCGCGCCAGGAGTTGACGGCCCTGCACCGCTTCTCCGACCGGCGGACGGTCGCCACGCTGCGGTTCCAGGACCTAGTCGTGTCGGCGCTGGCCGACCGGTTTCCGGTGCTGTTGCCGTTTGCGCGCATCGATGCCGCGTTCTCCGGCCGCGTCGTGACCGAACTGGACCCGCGCTTCATACCGGTCGAATCCCGCTACGAGATCGAGAGCAGCGCCGGCATCCTGGATCTGGAGCCCCTCTATCCCGAACCGGTTGCGGTCGCGTCGATGTCGCTGTCGGGAACCGCGGATCTGGAGCGGGGGATCGCGGAGATCGACCACCTGGAAATCGACCTCGGCGGGCCGCGGCTGGAAGGCCTGGCCTCGCTGAACAGCCATGACGGGGTCTTGGATACGGTCGGCGAGCTGGCGTTGCACGACGTGCCGATCGCCGACCTGGCAACCTACTGGCCGGAGGGGCTGTCGTCCGGCGGCCGGGCCTGGGCTCTGGAAAGCCTGCGCGGCGGCATGCTGCGCAGCGCATCCGCGGCCTTTCAGCTCCGCGCCCCGGCCAACGACCTCAGCGCCATGGAGGTGATCTCGCTGACCGGCGGATTGGAGGTCGAAGGAACCGACCTGACCTTCCTGCCGGAGATGCCGCCCGTCGCCAACGCATCGACCGAAGCGACCTTCGACCTGGATTCCCTGGATTTCACCGTGGTCGGCGGCGACCTGGAAGAGCTGTCGATCGTCGAAGGCCGGGTGACCATCGCCTCATTCGACCAGCCGATCAAAACCATCGATATCGAGGTGGTGGCGGACGGCCCGCTTCGGACGGCGCTGCGGCTCCTGGATCTGCCGCCGTTGGGCTACATCTCCGGCATCGGGCTCGATCCGGAGATCGTCACCGGCGACATCGCGGCGCGCCTGCGCTTCACCTTTCCGCTCACCGAAATCGTTCCGTTCGACATCGTCGGCATTGCCGCTTCGGCGGACATCCGGAACGCATCGCTCGGCAGCCCCCTGGCGGACCTGCCGATCGAACGCCTCACGGGCCGGCTGGACCTGGACGGTCGGGGGCTGACCTTCAGCGGGACAGGGGCCTTGAACGGGGTCGACGTCACCGCAGACTGGCAGGAAGTTTTCCACACCGAAGCCGATTTTCTGACCCGCCTGGCCGTGTCCGGCACGCTCGACGCCGGCGCCCTGGCACCGTTGGGCCTGCCGGAGGAGGTTGATCTCACCGGGCCGGTCGCCGTGGAGGCCACCTTCGTCGACGTTGACCGGCAGCAGCAGACCCTGACCGTGTCCATGGCCTTGGATCAGGCGGCGATGGCCCTCCAGCCGATCGATTGGACCAAGGCGCCCGGCCAACCGGCGAGCCTGCAGGCCAGCATCGACTTGGGGCCGGACGGCCTCGTCGGCCTGCCCCGGCTGGACCTGCAGGCCGACGATCTCCAGATCGCCGGCGCCTTGCGCTTCATCCCGCGGACCGGAGATCTTGCGGTCGCGGAAGTCGAT
Organism: Alphaproteobacteria bacterium; assembly: GCA_028281985.1. Classification (GTDB taxonomy): domain Bacteria; phylum Pseudomonadota; class Alphaproteobacteria; order DSM-16000; family Inquilinaceae; genus JANQIU01. The sequence goes on from JANQIU010000218.1 coordinate 9,993, forward strand.
CACTTCCGCTACGCCGGAACGACGCTTTCTGGTCGGCTGGAGCGGGCGGTCACCGGCGGCTTTCTGGCGCGGCTGTCGGGGCCCCGCATCAACGCCGTGCCGTGGCTCGAGCGACGGTTCGGCGATACCGGCGACGGGGAAGCCGCCGACGCCCAACCGGAGCCGACCCCGCCAACGCCGCTGCACATTACGATCGAAACGGACGAGATCGTTTTGGGCGAAGGCCGCAGCCTGTTCGGCGTCGAGGCCACGCTGGTCCGCGACGATGCCGGTTGGCGCGACCTGGACATCCGCGCCGCCACGGCCGGAGACGGCTCCCTGTCGCTACGCTACCAGATCGTCGGTGTTTGCCCAGATCCCCGAAAGGCCGGCATCGTCGACCTGGTAGCGTAGCGACAGGGAGCCGT
>JANQIU010000227.1 GCA_028281985.1 Alphaproteobacteria bacterium
TTCCAGGGTCTGGGGATCGGTCTCGACCGTCACCGATTTGCGGGGCAGCGGCACCACCTCGAGAACCCGGCCATCCGATGCGCGGGCCACATGCGCGAACGCCTGCCCGTCCAGGATCAGGGCGGCGGTCATGTCGGTTTTGAACTGGTAGGCGGTCGTCCAGGGGCAGGGTAGACGCGACAGCAGCTTTTCAAGGGGGTGGTCGTCGGCGCGGCGCCGGTCGTCTCCGTCGCGGCGGTACAGGTGACACGGGAGCATGCCGACGCTTTCGCTGATCGCCCGGACGGCCCCCAGGACGGGGGCGTATTCCAGGGCCGCGTCGGACGAAACCGCGATCCCTGCGGCCGTCTCGTGGGCCTCGCGCAACAAAGCCTCGAGTTCGCCCAACGAACCCGACCGGGTTTCCAGTCCGAAAATGCGTCGAAGAAATGACATGCGCTTGCCTTGTCCAGCCATGGGCACGGTGGACAGAAAAAGAGCCCGGGAACAAGTCCGGGCTCGCGCGCGCGTGACGTTAAGCTTGCTCGCCGTTGATTGACGTTGATCGTCGATCCTAATGCACCCGATGCAGCCCACCCACAGGGCGCGACGGACTTTTGCCGGCGGCGGCCTCAACATCCTCAACGGAGACTCCGAACTCTTCCGCGATAGCGTCGGCCGGGAAATACATGGTGCCTTCGTCATCCACCATGCCGGCGGCGGCCAGGTCAGGGAAATGCGAGCGGAAGCCCTCTTTCATCTTGGCCCGCATCTCGTCCGGCATGAGGTCGAACATATCGGCGTCCAACAGGCGCAAGGGGTTTGCGTCCACCTCCGCCACCAGTTTCTTGGCGCGGCGGATCGCGGCACAAATGAAGATGGCGGACCAATACCGCTCGCCGGAGCCTTCAGCGGCCGTCATGTACATGGTCTCGCGCAACAAGCGCCAGAACTTGGTACGCTCCGCCGGATCCTCAATGGCGGTCACCGGATAGGTCAGCGCGCCCTTGGCGGCCTTGCGCGCGATTTCTTCACACCCGTCTGCGGTCTCGGGTGGCACACGATGGTTAAAGGTCGAAGGTGTCATGGTCAGGATTCCTCTTCCTGGACGCACGGCTCATCCATGCCGTCGTCATGTCCGTGCCGCGCGACATGCGACAGCACCGCGAACGCCCGATCCGCCCGGGCCTGAAGGTCGGCGGCCAGGGCTTCAAGGTTGGGAGGCAGCGGCGGAGCCGGCTCGCCCCCGAACCAGCGGGCGGCGTCAGGCATCGTCCAGGATCCTCGACGTCAGGCGATAGCATCGGATCGGATTGGCGAAGCCGGGCACACGCTGGCGGTCCTGTAGCTTCCCGTCGCTGCCCCTCGCCAACATACCGCGTTCGGCCAGAACCTTCGCGGCGGCCACCGGGTCAAGGCCGGCGCACACCTCGGAGCGCCAGCTTTCCGGCAGCACCAGATACTCGGTCCCGCCGCTGGTGTCCGGCCGGCGGAAGCCGACGCGGTTGATGATGCGCGGGTCTCTCTCGGGATCGGCAGCAGTGCCGGCCGGTTCGAAGCGGCTGGCGCCGTGCTGTTCGATGAACCGGCGCACCGTCGTGATGGCCTCCCGCACCTCCGCCGGCTCGGTCCCGCCCCGCTCTGTCAACCAGTCGTCAAAGCACCGCTTCACGTCCCGGGTCGCGGCTTGCGCCGGCCACGGCGCGACACCCCAACGCGCGGCCATTTCGCCGGCGGCGGCCACCAGCCCGAACCGGGCGGCGACGCGAAGCACCTGCCCGCTTGTGCCGGCCGGACACCATTCGTCAACGCACTCGCGGGCATAGCCGGCGGCCTGATCGCCCGCGCGGCGCGGATGGTCGACAAGGTGCGGGATGAAGGCGCGACAGGGCTTGCCGTACACACGACTCGTGGCCAAGCGCAGGTGACGGGCGAGCGCGTCGCCGTTGGGGAAGCCGTGCAACTGCTCGAACATGCCGTGCCCGGCTCCGGCATCAGCCGGCAGGTCGACCACGCGCACCTGTTGGCCGGCGGCAAGGCGTCGGCCCCGTCCGTCTTCGGCCATCTTCTCGGCCAGCCCGATTTCGCCGCTCGACAGGAACAGCAACCGCCACTCGAGCGGCTTCCGGGTAGTGCCGTCACGGGTTGCGCGGGCCTTGCCCACACCGTTGGACAGCATGTAGGCGACGTGCCCGGCCTCGCGCGGTTCAAGCTGGCCCATTTCGTCGAGGCAAAGCAGCGTGTCGCAGTGTAGCGCGGCGATACCCTCGAGCGCGTTTGCCGTCGTGCGCCAACTGCGGACATATCCACGGATCCCGCCCCCTCCCCAGACCGATCCGGCCACGGCCAGGGCGGTGGTCTTGCCGATGGACGATGCCCCTTTCAGGTGGAAGCCCCCGCCCTCGTATCCGGTCAGGTGAAGCAGCGGCGCGGCGAAGGCAGCCCCCAGCGCCAGCATGAGCCGGCTGTTGCCCTCAGCATACCGGCCAATCTGATCCTGCCAATCGGCCAGCGTGCCCACGACATTGAAGGCATCGTCCACAGGGTGCGCGGACTGGAAGATCACCCGTTCAGGCATCGGTTGTGCCTCCGATGTTGGCGCGCGGCAGCACGAAGACGTCGCCGGCCCACCCGCCGGTCGTGACGCATCGTGCGCGCTCCTTCGGCCGCGCCGTGGCAATGTATTCGTGCAGGGCATCCCGGGCGAAGCGGCCCGGCCCCAGGATCAGCCCCAGGGACAGCAGGCGTTCCCGGTAGGCGGTGCCGTCGCCGGCCATCATGCCCATGGGCATGGACCAGGATTTCCAGGCGCCATCCCGATCCTGGATCCGTAACAGGCGGCCCCACTCTTCGCCGGACACGTTGCGCGTCTCGGCTTCGATGATGAGCGGCGAACAGAACCAGCGCCATTCGGTGACAACACCCAACTCCTTGTCGGTGCGCTGGGTGAATTTCTCGATACCCCTGTCGGTGACGCGGAAGAACTTGGTGCCGGTCTCCGGCTCGGGCGCGGCCGGGGCTTCCGGGGCGTCGGTCTGCCCCGCCACAAGCGCCACGTCGGCCAGGGCGTCGAGGTCATCGGCCGTGTTGCCGGCGGCGAACCAGTCCGACACGTCGCCCTTCTCGGGAAGGTCCGGCAGCGCCAGCACCTTGGCCGACGCGGCCCGGCCGATCAGCGATGCAGCCACGGTGTCGGCATGGGCGCGGCCCGGATCGTCGTTGTCCGGCAGCACCACCACATCGGCGCCGGTCAGGTGATCGGCATATTCGGCGCGCCACTTCCCGGCCCCACCGGGATTGCAGGTGGCCACCCGTCCGGCGGCCTCGAGCGCCAGCACGTCCTTCTCGCCCTCGGTGATGTAGACGCGGCGCCCGGCCTGGACGGCGGCGATCAGCGCGGGCAGTTGGAACGGAACCGGCGTGATGCCCTTGACGGACCAGGACCACCCGTCGCGCTTCGACGGGTCGGGTCGACGCTGGCGGAAGTCCTTCGGCTCCAGACGGCACACCTGAAACAGCAGGTCTCCGGCCGCGTCTTGGTAGTCATAGGTCGCGGCGATCTTGAACGGCTTGCGGTCCTTCGGGGTCGGCTCCGGCCGGGGCTCCCGCTGTTCGATGTCGGCGCCAAGCTCGGTGCGCAACCAGTCGACGGCCGCGCCGTTCGACAGGCCAGTGCAATGGGCGATCAGGTCGAGGGTGCCCCCGCCGATACCGGCCTCATGGCTGTACCATGTACCCCGCTTGGGGCCGGCAATGTCGACGGCCATGGAGCCGCGCGAGCCGAACCGAAGCTGCGTCCGGGTCGAGTATTCCCTGTTCGGATCGCCAAGCAGCTTGCGCGCCACCGGCTCGATCAATGCGGCGAAGTCCGGTGTCTCAGGCATAGAGTGTCGTCCAGATTTTCCAAAGCCAATCGGCCTGCTTTTGGGTCAGCGGGCGGTCGGCGGCGGCCATGTTCCGGCAGAAGTCGATTTCGCGGCTCG
>JANQIU010000258.1 GCA_028281985.1 Alphaproteobacteria bacterium
GGCTGTCCCACGTCGAGCACCGCCAGCCGCCCGGCGATGGCCGGCGGAAAGCCCTCCAGCGCGTTGCTGCCGACTTCCTGGTAGAGAGCCGGCACCGCCGTCGCATCGCCCTCCTGACGCAGCACGTCGCAGCTCCCGGACGTCGCGGCGATCCTTTCCGCCTCCGCCATGACGGCACCGGCCTGCGACATGTCGGCCGGGAAGGGGAAGGCGAGCTGGGCGATGGTCATCTGGCCGGCATCGTCCGGACGGTCGCCGAACTGTGCACGGCGTTGGTCGCGCAACAGAACGATGTGGTAGCCCGACACCGTCCTGATGGGCGGCGAGAACTGACCCGGCCGCATGGTCTGCAGCGCGGCGTCGATCTCCGGGTCAAGCTGCCCCTGCAGAACCCAGCCCAAATCGCCGCCGGATGCCGCCCCGGCCGACTGGCTGAACTGCTGGGCCAGAGCGGGAAAGCTCGCGCCGTTGGCGATCTCCTGGCGAATCTGCTCGGCGAACCTGCGGACTTCCGCATCGTCCTGTGGCTGGTCCACCGAGAGGAAGATCTCCGCCAACAGATACTCCGGCAGTCCGGCCGTGGACTGCGCCCTGAGGAGGACTTCTTCGATCTCCTCGTCGCCGATCTCCACCGTGGGTACAATGCGGCGCTGTACCAGCAGCCGCCATGCCAGAGACGTACGGATCTGCTCCAGGAAATGCGTGGCCGGTATGCCGGCGCGCTGCAACTCGGTCATGAACGTATCCGGCTGTACGCCGGACTGGGCCGCCAACTCCGCTACGAAGGTGTCGATGTCGTCCTCGGGCACGCGGATGTTCAGCCGGTCGGCCTCTTGCCGCTGCAGCGACTCGTCGATCAGTGCCCGGACCACCTGGTCGCGCAGCCTTAGCGCCACCTCCTGGGTGCGGGGAAGGTCCGTCGCCAGCATCGCCAGGCTGATGCGGGCGCGAACATCCGACAGCGATATGACCTGATCGTTGACGACCGCGGCAATGCCCTCGACCGCTGTCGATTGCGCGCCGGCGGGATTTGCAGCCAACCCGATCCCGGCGACGATCGACGCTATGCAAAGTCTGAATTTCATTCCCATTATCGTTCTCGGGCTGGCGCCCGTCATCCCGCCCCTGTCCGTCATTCTCCGATGAACGCTTCAAGCGCACAACGGATGAGGGCCTGCATGGGGCTTCTGCGTGGCGTCATCAAGGCAAACAGTCTTCTTCTCGGGTGACGATCGGGCGGCCGGGCGGCGGAACGCGCCGCGACCTTACCCATCCTCACGGTGCAGCAGAAGCCCCGTGCCGATCAGCAATGTCACGATGGGCGGGGTCCAGGCAGCCATCACCACCGGAATCGTCTCCGCAATGCCGAACGCCGTCACGATGTCGTTCACAACGAACACCAGAAACCCGGCCACGATGGCGCCGATGATGGCGATCAACGTGCCGCCCCGCCTTGGGTTGCGCAACGAGAACACGGCCGACAAGAGTACCATAGCCACCAGGAGTGACGGCTGGGCCAGCAGGGTGTGAAAGTGCAGTTCGTGGCGGACGGCGCCGAATCCGGCTGTCTTCAATCGGTCGATGAAGTCCGGCAGTTCCCAGAACGCAAGCGTCTCCGGCCGGGAGAACGAGTCGACGATGCTTTCGCGGGTCAGGTCGGTGCTCAATGACAGCGTGGCGTGGAACTCGGCGGCCTGCTGACCCTCGGTCGTCCAGGCATCGACGAACTCCCAGTAGCCTTCCCGCAGGTGCCCCTGCTGGGCGTCGATCCGGCGGACGAACGTGTCGTCGGAATCGAAGACCTGAACCATGACGTCGGTGATCTCGACGTCACCCAGCTGGCTCGCCGTCGCCCGGATCGTGACCGTCTCGTCGCCGTTGCGCTGGCGAAGCCAGAACCCGTTGCGGGTCAGCTCCATGGCCTCGCGGTTGTGGTCGAAATAGCGGTCCTCCAGCGCCTCGTACCGGCCGAACATCGTCGCGGCAACCGGGTTGAAGACGAAGACGCGGGCGACGCCGATGAGGATGGCCAGGACGATAAGGGGCGCCAGGATCTGCCAGACGGACATGCCGGCGGCCCGCGCGATGACGAGTTCCCGGCTTCTGTTCAGCCGCATGAAAGCCGCCATGGACCCGAACAGCACGGCGACATGGAATATCTGCTCGACCGTTCTCGGTAGTTTCAGGACGGCCAGGGTGAAGGCCATCGATCCCGTGACGTCTTCGTGGTCGCCGGCGCGGCGGAACAGCTCCACGAACTCGAACAACAGGACGACGCCGGACAGCACCGCCAGCAGAAACAGAACGGCCATGAGGAACTGCCGGCCGAGATACCGCGACATGATCCCAAACGGCATGTGCGCTAGGCCTTTCCGACCGGCAGCAAGGAAGCGATGCGGCGCGAGGCCTTGGTTAGCGTTGCCGGCCGGACGAACAAGCCGGTAAGCGCCAGCGCCGTGCAGCCGGCCGGCAGCAGGTACAAGAGCGGCACGGCGGACGGGTTGTCCCGGGGCAGGGTGGAAACGGCCTGTGCGGTGCCGATCATCAAGGTGACGGCGGCGACGGTGCCGATCATGCGCGAACGCTGTCCCTGGCGGCCGAACTCGCCCAGCAGCATGCCACAGGCGGCGACCGAGGCAACGGCTATGACCCACAGCGGCATCGCCAGCCGATTGTGCCCCTCGGCGATCAGCACCGAGGCAAACTGCTGGTCGCGCTCATTGCCGGGGTCGGGATTGAGAAGCTGGGTGACGAACCGACTGCGCGGTGGCGTCCAATCCGACCGGTTGTCCTGGCTGACCAGTTGCAGATCGATGATGTACTCGTCGAAATGCAGGAAATCGACCTGCCCGGATGCCATGCGAACCTGACGGTTACCGTCCCACATGAGCACGCGGGGACCTGCCTCCGTTCTGACGAACAGCCCGCTGTTGGCTACCAGGGTCACCGGCTCCTCCGGATTGGAACCGTCAAAGACGATGATCTGGTGGATGCGCCCGGACGATCCGCGCTCGCGGAAGTAGAGCGTCGTGTTGTCGTCGAGTTCGGTGAACTCGCCTTCCCGCAGCGCGGCGTTGGCGTACTCCGTTTCCACCAGGAACCGCAGCTCCCGGAAGGAGCGATCGGCCAGCGGCCACACCACCAGGTTCAGGGTGTAGCTGAAGGCCAGCACGGCAAGGCCGAGCAGCAGTGCCGGTGCCGCCATGCGCATTGGCCCAAGCCCCGTCGCCCGCATGACCGTCACCTCGCGGTCCACTGTCAGCCGGTTGTAGACGAAGATGATCGCGGCGGCGACCGCCACCGGCAGCACCATGATCACCATCTCCGGCATCGCCAACACGACCAGCCGCAGGAACAGGGCGGCTGGCGCGCCGCCCTCGACCACCAGTTCGATCAGCTTCAGCGACTGCGTCAGCCAGATGGCGAACACCAGGACAAAGCCGGAAATCGCGGCGGTGATCCCGAGTTGCTTGAAGACGTAGGAGTTGATCCGGTTCATGGCGGCGCACTATACCGCAGCACCGCCGGTCCTGGCACGAACTTGCCTGGGCAGGTCGCCGCATGCCCCCGATTTCCGGTCGTATGCCGTGTTTCCCAGTCCCTGGAGGTCGTTATGGAAATCCGCTTTGTCGCCCCCGACACCTTGTTGACGGGGACCGCCGTGGTTGCGGTCTTCAGCGACCGGACACTTTCGCCGCCGGGCAAGGCGCTTGACGATCTGACCGATGGCGGCCTGGGGCGGGCCATGGCCGCGAGCCCGAAATTCAAGGGCGGTCGGGACGAGGTGCTGATCCTGCCGTCCATCGCTGCCGATGGCCTGGACCGCGTCATCCTTCTGGGCCTGGGGGCGCCGGACGCCGTGGATGCGCGGGCGGCACAGCGCGCCGGCGGTACGCTTGCGGCCCAGGCCAACCAGGCCGGCGCGACCGGGATCATGGTCAAGGCCGAGCTGCCCGGCGACGCGGCGATCTCGACGGACGCGATGGCGGCCGAACTCGCCTTCGGCGCCCTGCTTCGGGCCTACCGGTTCGACCGGTACAAGACCGACCAGAAACCCGAGGCCAAATGGACCTTGAACGAACTGGTTCTGGTGTGCGCCGACCCGGCGGCGGCGCTTGCCGCATTCGACTCGCGGCGGGCCGTGGCCGACGGGGTGACCCTGGCCCGGGACCTGGTTTCGGAACCGCCCAACATCCTGCAGCCCGAAGCCTTCGCCGACCGCTGCCGCGACCTGGCCGATCTGGGGGTGGAGGTCGAGATCCTGGATGACGACGCGCTGAAGGATCTCGGTATGGGCGCCCTGCTTGGCGTGGGGCAGGGATCGCAATGCGGGACCCGGCTGGCGGTCATGCAATGGATGGGGGCGCCCGATCCGGCGACGCCGCCGATCGCCTTCATCGGCAAGGGCGTGACGTTCGACACCGGCGGCATATCGCTGAAGCCGTCGGCCGGCATGGATGAGATGAAGACCGACATGGCCGGCGCGGCCGCGGTGGCCGGCCTGATGCGGGCGGTCGCCGGACGCAAGGCGAAGGCCAATGTCATCGGCATCCTCGGCCTTGTGGAGAACATGCCCTCCGGTGCGGCCCAACGCCCGGGGGACGTGGTTACGTCGATGTCCGGACAGACCATCGAGGTCTTGAACACCGATGCCGAAGGCCGGCTCGTCCTGGCCGATGCGCTCTGGTACACCCAGGACCGCTTCAAGCCTGCTTTCATGGTCGATCTGGCGACGTTGACCGGGGCCGTCCTGATCGCCCTCGGCCAGCACAAGGCCGGTGTCTTCTCCAACAATGACGAACTGGCGGAGCGGCTGTACGAAGCCGGCGAATCCGTTGGCGAAGCGCTTTGGCGGCTGCCGCTGGCCGACGCCTACAACAAGGACATCGACAGCGACGTCGCCGACATGAAGAACATTGCCGGCAACCGCTTTGCCGGATCGATCATCGGCGCTCAGTTCCTGCAACGCTTCGTCAACGAGGTACCGTGGGCGCATCTCGACATTGCCGGGGTCGCCTGGACCAAGAAAGACGATCCGATCACGCCCAAGGGCGCGACCGGTTTCGGCGTGCGCCTGTTGGACCGGCTGGTGGCCGAGCATTACGAAAGCTGAAGCTTGGCGGAGCGCTGTGCGGCATGACGGAGGTTCGCTTCTACCACCTTCAGAAGACGCGCCTGCCGGCGGCGCTGGCGGAACTGCTGGAGAAATGCTGCGGGCGCGGCTGGCGGGCGGTGGTGCAGGCGACGGCCGAAGAACGGGTCGAGGCGTTGGCGGAGCACCTCTGGACCTATCGGGACGACGGCTTTCTGCCCCACGGCACCCGCAAGGACGGGTTCGCCGAAAGCCAGCCGATATGGCTGACGGACTGGGACGAGGTGCCGAACGGCGCCGATGTGCTGTTCCTGGTCGATGGCGCGGAGACAACGGACCTTCAGAGGTTCCGCCTGGTCTGTGACGTCTTCGACGGCGCGGACCCGGCAGCGGTCGAGGCGGCCCGCGAGCGGTGGCGCCGGGTCAAGGCAGACGGCCACATCCTTGCCTATTGGCAGCAGACGCAAGCCGGCCGTTGGGAAGAGAAGATGCGGGTCGAACCCTAACCTTAGCGCCGATCGGCCCGCAGGCTAGGCTGCGTCGGCCTCCAGCGCCTCATGCACTTCAAGCCAGCGGTCCTCCGCTGCCGAGAGTTCGCGGTCCAGCGCCCCCAGCCTGATCTGCAGATCCGCGACCTTGGTGCCGTCCGCGCCGGTGTAGAACGACGTATCCGACAGCTGCTCACGGATCCGGTCCCGTTCGGCGGTCAGTTTGGCGATCTGCGCCTCCAGGGCCTTCGCCTCGCGGCGCAGCGGGGCCTGGGCCCGGCGTTTGTCCGCGGCCTGTTTGCGCCGGGTTTTCGCATCGTCCGGACCCGTATCCTCGGCCGGCCGGGTCCGCTCGCCGCTTCGGCGGCGGGCGGCGGCGCTTTCGGCGAGGAACCGATGATAGTCCGCGACGTCGCCGTCGAACGGTCGGCAGGACCCGTCCGCGACCAGCCACAGGCGGTCGGCCGCCGCCTCGACGAGATGCGGGTCGTGGGTGATCAGGATCACCGCCCCCGGAAACGCGTTGAGCGCCTGGAGCAGCGCATCCCGGCTGTCGATATCCAGGTGGTTGGTCGGCTCGTCCAGGATCAGCAGATGCGGGTTCTCGCGGGCCATGAGCGCCAGCAGCAGGCGCGCCTTCTCGCCCCCGGACATGGCGCCGATACGGGTTTCCGCCCGTTCCTGGGGGAAACCGAACCGGCCCAGATGGGCCCGCACCTTCTCCAAAGGGACGCCCTGCATGCGCGCCGCCGCTTCGGCCAGGCCGGATCGGCTGGTATCGAGCTCGTCGGTCTGGTGTTGCGCGAAGTAGCCGACTCGCAGCTTCGACGCCCGCTGAAGCTGGCCGCCCATGGCCGTCAACCGCCCGGCAATCAGCTTGGCCAGCGTCGACTTGCCGTTGCCGTTGCGCCCAAGCAGCGCCACCCTGTCATCCATGTCCAGGCGCAGCGACAAGCCGGACAGCACCTCTCGGGTCCCATAGCCGGCCGACACGCCTTCCAGGCTCAGGATCGGCGAGGCCAGCGGTTCCGGTTCGGGCAGGTCGAAGCGGACGGTCGGGCGGGCCAGAACCTCGGGGATCGGGTCGAGCCGGGCGATGGCCTTCAGCCGGCTTTGCGCCTGCCGGGCCTTGGAGGCCTTGTAGCGGAACCGGTCGACGAAGGCCTGCATATGCCGACGCCGCTCCTCGAGCTTGGCGCGGGTCGCGGCCTGGTGCTCGAGTCGGATCCGCCGGGCCTCGGCAAAGGCATCATAGCCGCCGGCATAGGTCGTCAGCCCCTCGGCGTCGACATGCACGATGCTGTCGACCACCCGGTTCAGCAGGCCCCGGTCGTGGCTGACCAGCAGGATCGTGTGCGGATAGCCACGCAGGTAGTCCTCCAACCAGATCGCCGACTCCAGATCCAGATGGTTGGTCGGTTCGTCCAGCAGCAGCAGGTCCGGTTGCAGGAAAAGCGCGGCGGCCAAGGCGATGCGCATGCGCATGCCGCCGGAATAGCTGGCGCAGGGGCGCGCCTGGGCCGCCTCGTCAAACCCCAGCCCGGCCAGGATGCGGGCCGCCCGGGCGGGCGCGGAATGGGCTTCGATGTCGGCCAGGCGGGTATGGATCTCGGCGATCCGGTTCGGCTCCGTGGCCGTCTCCGCCTCCTTGAGCAGCCGGTCGCGTTCCACGTCGCTGGCCAGGACCGTGTCCATCACGCTTTCCGGTCCGCCCGGCGCCTCCTGGGCGATCGCCGCCATCCGCCAGACCGCGGGATAGTCGATGTCGCCGTCGTCCGGCTGCAGATCGCCGGCGATCAGACGCAGAAGGGTGGTCTTTCCGCAGCCGTTCGGCCCCACCAGCCCGACATGGTGGTCGGCGGGCAGGGTGGCCGACGCACCGTCGAAGATCGTCCGGCCGGCGATCCGGTATGTCAGGTTGGCGACGCGCAGCATGGCGACGGCTGAATACAGAGTTTTGCGGCGATGGGGAATCGCCGGCTGCACGGACCCGCATTGCATCGGGGGTGCGCCAGGTTGCAGTGCAACGTGGTTGCCGCGGCCGCCGATCGCCGCGTATAACGCCGCCGCCTTGAGGACCGCCGACGGTCCGACTTCAACAACAACGCTGGACCCTGAGAGGATCGCCATGGCCGTTGAGCGAACTCTGTCGATCATCAAGCCCGATGCCACGCGCCGGAACCTGACCGGGCAGATCAATGCGCGGCTGGAAGGGGCGGGCCTGCGCATCGTCGCGCAGAAGCGGCTGCGGCTGACCCGGGAACAGGCCGAGCGTTTCTACGACGTTCACGCCGAGCGGGCGTTCTTTGGTGACCTGTGCGCTTTCATGACTTCCGGGCCGGTGGTGGCGCAGGTGCTGGAGGGCGAGGACGCGATCACCCGCAACCGTGATGTCATGGGGGCGACCAACCCCGCCAATGCGGCCGACGGCACGATCCGCAAGGACTTCGCGGAATCGATCGAGGCCAACTCGGTGCACGGCTCCGACGCCCCCGAGACGGCACGGCGCGAGATCGCCTTCTTCTTCAGCGACCTGGAAATCGTGGGTTAGGGCGGGGATCGCCTGTCCGCTGGATATGACGTGATTGAAGCGCCCGGGATCCGGGCGCTTCACAGGTCACCTCCACGGGGTTGCGCCCCCTAGAGCGTGAATATCGCGAGAAGGATAAGCACGAGGGCGATCAGGACGATCGACCAAGTGCTGCCTCGCAGGAAGTGATGCCAAGTCTCCGCCCGATCAGCGAGCATCTCTTGGTGTTCACCATTCCGATCTTCGGCTGCCATGCTCATGCCTGCGACGATCCGTAGCGACGGCGCTTGGTCACAGGTAGGGTGAAGGCACGGGAAACTCAAGCAATTTCGATCTCAGCTCGGAATGTTTCGATCTCAAGCCATTTTATCCGGTTCCAGCCAAGGGTTGAAGAGATATGTCTCCGATGCGGGTTTAGCGTGTGCCAGAGCGCGTTGACCCCGCACCTCGATAAGGCCTCCCGCGAGCAGGGCGAGCGCATGCGGAAGGCACCGGTGCTCTGCCGCCAGGACGCGAGCGCCCAATCGCTCGGCGTCGTCATCCGGCAGGACCGGGACTACCGCTTGGGCGATGATCGGGCCGTCATCCATTTCCGGACGCACCAGATGGGCCGTGCACCCGGTAAAGCGGACGCCGGCCTCCAGGGCCCGGGCATGCGTATCGAGACCGCGAAAGGCGGGTAGCAGCGCCGGGTGGATGTTCAGGATCCGATCCTGCCAGGCCGTCACGAAGTCCGGTGTCAGCAACCGCATGAAGCCGGCCAGGCAGATGTACGAGACGCCGGCCTGACGGAGCACATCGTCCAGCGCCGCGTCGAACGCCTCTCGGCAATCGAAGTCCCGGTGGGGGATCACGCGGGTCGGGATCCCGGCATCACGGGCGAAACCCAGGCCACCGGCCGCCGCATTGTTGCTGATCACCAGGGCGATCCGCGCGGGATAGTCGGCGGCCTTCGCCGCGTCGATCAGGGCCTTCAGGTTGCTGCCCCGCCCGGAGATCAGGACCGCTACCGGTACGCGACCGTGTGGCCCGGTGGCCGCGGCATCGCGCCCACGGGCCGTCATGGGCGCCAAGCCACGTCGGCGCCGTCGATCCGGACCGGCCCCATCCCGTCGGCAGCGGCGATCCGCCCGACCTCATAGACCGCCTCTCCGGCCTGGCGAATCGCTGCAGCAACCGCGGCAGCGGCCGGGGCGTGGACGATGACAATCATGCCCAGGCCCATGTTGAAGGTTCTGGCCAGGCTGTCCGGCGCCAGATCGCCCAGATCGGCAAGCCATGTGAAGACCGGCGGCAGCGGCCAGCGCCGGGCGTCCAGGGCGGCGGCGTGGCCTTCGGGCAAAACGCGCGGAATGTTCTCGGTCAACCCGCCGCCGGTGATATGCGCAATCCCCCGGATCGCGCCGGGATGGGCCGTCAGGGCGTGCAGCAGGGGCTTCACGTAGATCCGGGTCGGCGCCAGCAGCGCTTCGCCCAGCGTAGATGTCCCGTCGAACGGCGCCGGGGTGGCATAGTCGAGCCCGTGATCGGCCACGAGCTTGCGCACCAGCGAAAAACCGTTGCTGTGCAAGCCGCTGGCCCCCAGGCCCAGGATGGTATCGCCGTCGGCGACGCCCGCCCCGGTAATGACATCGGCCCGTTCCACGGCACCGACGGCGAATCCGGCAAGATCGTAGTCGCCGGCTGCGTAGAGCCCCGGCATTTCAGCGGTTTCGCCGCCGATCAGCGCACATCCGGCCCGGCGGCAGCCTTCGGCAATGCCCGTTACCACCTGTTCGGCCCGGTCCACATCGAGCCGGCCCGTGGCGAAGTAGTCCAGGAAGAACAGGGGT
>JANQIU010000262.1 GCA_028281985.1 Alphaproteobacteria bacterium
GATATGGCCGCACCCAACCGCCGCTCCTCTGCGGTTTCACCGACGCAGACAAGGGGCCGGAGCCCGTATTCCAGGGCGGCACGGACCTTGGCATTGACCGCCACATCGGTTTCGCCGAACTGCGCCCGGCGCTCGGAGTGCCCCAGTTCCACCAGGTCACAACCCACATCGACCAGCATGGGCGGTGAGATCTCGCCGGTAAACGCCCCGGCGGCCGCCCAATGCATGGTCTGGGCCCCCATCAGCAGCGGGGCCGTTGCACGCGGGCCCAAGGCGTCCCGCACGGTCTCAAGGGCGGTGAAGGGCGGAAAGGCGAAGGGCTGCAATCCGCCACGGGGCCACCGGCCACCGCCCAGGACGGCATCGATCCAGGCCCGGGCCTCGGCCCGGGTCTTGTTCATCTTCCATCCGGTGCCGATCCAGAACGGGGACGATGCCATGGGTCAGACGACCCGGAAATGCGGGCAATCGCACGGATGGTCCAGCATCCCGGTCAATTCGTCATCCAGCCGGATCAAGGTGATCGACGCGCCGGCCATCTCCAGGGAACTGACATAGTCGCCGACCAGCGCCCGGTGCACGGCCAACCCGGCGTCATCGAGCCGCTGCTGCACCCGGCGGTGCATGACGTAGAGTTCCATGAGCGAGGTGGCACCCAGGCCATTGACCAGAACTGACACGCGGTCGCCGCGGCTGGTCCCAAGCTCCGCCAGGATCCGGTCCATCAGGTCGTCGACGACCGCGTCGGCGGGCAGCAGCGGTCCACGCCGAACCCCCGGCTCGCCATGCACGCCCATGCCGATCTCCATCTCGCCTTCGCCGATCTCGAAATTCGGCTTCAGCGTTTCTGGCAGCGAGCAGGGCCCAAGCGCGACCCCCATGCTGAGCGTCTGGTCATTGGCTTTCCGGGCGATCCGCTCCACCTCGTCCAGCGGCAGCAACCGGTCCGCCGCTGCCCCCGCCGCCTTGAAGACAAAGACGTCACCGGCCACGCCCCGGCGCTTGTCGCGCTCTTCCGGCGGCGCCGAAGCCACATCGTCGCTCACGCGCACCGTTCGAACCTCGATCCCTTCGCGAGCGGCCATCTTGGCGGCCAGATCGAAGTTCATCACGTCGCCGGCGTAGTTTCCGTAGAGGTAGATCACGCCGGCGCCGCCATCGGCTGCCTTGGTGCACTCCAGGATCGGCTTCGGCGACGGCGAGGCGAAGACACTGCCCACGGCGGCCGCGTCGGCCAAACCCCGCCCGACATAGCCGGCGAAGGCCGGCTCGTGCCCAGAACCGCCACCGATGACGATGCCGACCTTGCCGGGTCGCGGCCCATCCCGGCCGACCACCGACCGTGGACTGGAGTCCAGCCGGCGCAGGTGGTGCGGATGCGCCGCCAGCATGCCATCGAGCATCTCCTCGATGATGGCATCGGGATCGTTCATGAGTTTCTTGGTTCTGGTCATCAATCACCACCCGGTTGCGCGATACACCGCTAGATCTACCCTTGGATGCGGTCGGATTCGGCATACACCGCGAATAATATGTACTTAAAGGATAGTCGCGATTCCGACCACATCCACAGTATTCGATTGTTGCGCCGCGTCAATTCATTCCAGTGAAACGATTTGACATGCATTCGGTCGTTGCCTAGCCTTGCCGGACAACATACGCGTCTAATCACAAAACAAATGTGGGAGTGAATCATGCCAGACAAACACTCGAAATTCGGGCGCAATCCTGGTGCCGGCGAATCCAAGCTGATCCTGCCGCGCCGCACCCTGCTGAAAGGTGCAAGCGCCACCGCCCTCGCCGGTACCGCTGCCGTGGCGATGCCGCGCTATGTCTACTCCCAGCAGCGCGAAGACCATCCGCTGGCCGGCCAGACGATCGACATGGCCATTCTGGGCATCGCCGGATGGCTTCCCAGCTCGCTGGCCGTGCAGATGAGCCCGCTGTTCTCGGAATACGCCCAGGAGCGGTTCGGTTACACGGCCGAATTCTCGTTTGCCGACGCGCCGTTTTCCGGCCTGTTCCAGCGGGCGGCCACGTCGCTGGCGACCCGGTCCCAGGAATACAACATCATCATTTCCGACAGCCAGTGGCTGGGCGCCCTCGCCTCGCCGGGCTGGATCATCCAGCTCAACGACGTCATCTCCCAGAACCCGAATCTCGACATCGAGTGGTACGGGCCGGTGGTGCCGAACACCTACATGATCTACCCCGATGGCACCGACCAGATCTGGGGCCTGCCCCAGGAAGGCGACACGATTGCCCTGTTCGTGCGCAAGGACCTGATCCAGAACGAGGACGAACGCCGCGCCTTCCGCGAGCGCTACAACGCCGAACTGCCGCAGACCTTCGAAGACTTCGAAGATCTGACCATGACGGAGTTCGAGAAGGTCGCCGAGTTCTTCACGCGCCCCGATGACGAGATCTGGGGCACGGCGATGCAGTATTCGCGGGAATACGACTTCTGCTCCTGCTATCTCTACCCGTTCATGTTCAGCCAAGGCGGCGACATCTGGAACCCGGAGACCGGCCAGGTCGAAGGAATCCTGAACAGCGACATCAACGCCATGGCCATGGAGCAGATGCGGCACTGGCTGCGCTATCAGCCGCCCGGCGCGGTCAACTATGGCATCGCCGAGCAGATCGACGTGTTCACCCAGGGCAAGGTGGCGACCTGCTTCCAGTGGGCGGCTGTCGGCCTGGCGATGATCACCGACGAAATGCGCGACCAGATCATGGTGGTGGCCCCGCCGAAGCATGGTGTCGGCGACGCCGCCGACCGCATCTACACCATGGGCGGCCAGCCCTGGGTGGTGAATGCGTTCAACGACGAAGCCCATATGCGGGTCTCCATCGACTTCCTGAACTGGTGGTACCTGCCGGAGGTTCAGCTTGAGTTCGCCCGCCGCGGCGGCAACCCGTGCGGTCGCGACACGCTGACCAGCGCGGGCTTCGACGACCTGCAGCCGTGGTTCCGCGCCTTCAAGTTCATGCTGGAGGGCACCCGGTCCCGCGATTTCTGGCACCACCCGAAATATGCGGAGATGCTGTCGCTGCAACAGGAGGCGTTCACCAGCTACATGACCGGCCAGACGGCCGATCCCATGCAGGCGTTGAACTTCGCGGCCTGTGGCCAGCAGCAGATCCTGTTCGACTACGGTACCGCCAGCGAAGGGCCGTCGCGGGCCTGCCGGGGCATCAGCCTGTAACATGTCGCGTTCGCCGGTCCGGTGCCCCCGCGGGCACCGGACCGGCCACCGTCTTCTCTGGGTTTGCGGTCGATGGCCGACACCACGGTTTCCAAGTCCTCAAAATACGTACTGCCGGACCGGCGCAATGCGCTGATGGCGGTCCTGAGCGACCGCCGTTACCTGCCGGCCATCCTGCTGATACCGGTGTTGGTGTTCTTCCTGGTGTGGAACACGATCCCGCTGCTCTGGCTGCTGGGCCTCAGCTTCCACAACTACAGCCTGACCAGCGGCCAGGACCCGCGCTTCGTCGGCTTCCAGAACTTCATCCGTATCTTCCAGGACTGGCAGGTCTGGTACGACCTCAGCCGCACGCTGCTGTTCGTGTTCGTCGGCGTGTCGCTGCAGACAATCCTGGGCATCCTGTTGGGCCTGCTGTTCTGGGGTAGCGCCAAGCTGCCGGGTCGTCGGCTGGCCCTGACCCTTCTGTTCGCGCCAATGATCCTGACGCCAGTGGCGACCGGGAACTTCTTCCGGCTGATCTACGACCCGACCTTCGGCGTGCTGAACGCCATGATCCGCGCCCTGGGGTTCGACTCCATCGACTTCCTGGGCAATGCCAGCACCGCCTTCTGGGCCGTCCTGGCGGTCGATGTGTGGATGTGGACGCCGTTCCTAGTGCTGATGACCTTGGCCGCGCTGGGATCGGTTCCGAAAGCGGAACTGGAGGCAGCGGAGGTCGATCGCCTGCCTTGGCTGCAGCGGTTGCGCCTGATCGTCTTCTACCATGGCAAGTTCATCCTGATGCTGGGGATCCTGCTGCGCACGATCGACAGCTTCAAAACGATGGACCTGGTGCTGCAGATGACCCGGGGCGGCCCGGGGTCCAGCACCAAGCTGGTGGCCGTGACCCTCTACCGGCAGGCTTTCGACAGCTTCAATCTCGGCTGGTCGTCGGCGCTGGCGGTATTCTTGCTTTTGATATCAATTGCTTTCACGGCCACCTTCATCTTCGTTCTCAACCTTCGCCGACAGCGGGGTCAGTCATGACGGGGGTCCGGCCATGAGCGACGGCTGGCGCCAGCACCTCTACCACGCGCTGCTGTGGCTGGTGGCGCTGTTCTTCTTCTCGCCTGTCGCCTGGATCATCCTGTCCAGCTTCAAGACGGCGGACGACATCCTGGCCGTGCCGCCGAAGCTGTTCTTCGAGCCGACGCTGGAAAACTATGTCGCCCTGTTCGAGCGCAACGCCTTCCTGCAGCAGTTGACCAACAGCATCGTGCTGTCGGTGTGTGCGGTGCTGATCGCGGTCACGGTCTCGTTCCTGGCGGCCTTCTGCTTCTCCCGGTTCAAGCCACGCGGCACGGACTTCCTGATGTTCCTGCTGCTGTCGATCCGCATGCTGCCGGCGACGGCCGTGATCCTGCCGGTGTTTCTGATGTACGTGGCGTTCGGCTGGAAGAACGAGCCGATCGGCATCGTCCTCTTCTACGCGATGTTCTCGATCCCGTTTTCGGTCTGGATCCTGAAGGGTTTCATCGACGGGGTGTCGCCGCGGTTCGACGAGACGGCGCTGGTGAACGGCGCCAGCTACTGGCATGTGATCTTCCGGGTGATCCTGCCGCAGGTGCGGCCCGGGTTGATCGCCGCCTTCATCTTCAACCTGATCTTCGTCTGGAACGAAGCCGTCTTCAACTTCATCATCGGCGGCATCGACACCCACAATATCCCGGTGGCGCTTTGGACCGGTGCTTATGCCGACGGCGGCGTGGACTGGGCCTTCATCGCCACCATGACCAGCGTCTACCTGATCCCGCCGGTGATCTTCATTTACTTCTTCCAGAAGTACCTGCTGGTCGGCATGACCTTCGGCACGGTGCGGGGTGAGGTCTGATGCTGCGCAACAAGCCGTTCCCCGTCGCCGCCGAGATCGTACTGATCGCCGCCCTGCTGGTCGGCTTCGTGCTGATCATGCAGCGGACGTTCATGTGGATGTACCAGCTCGGCCTGGCGATCGTGGTTATCGCCACATTTCTGGAGATCGCGGTCGGCAACGTGCCCAAGGAGGCATCCTTCCGGCGTAGCCTGAAGTTCATCGCCCTGTTCCTCAGCATCATCGTCGTCGTTTTCACGATCGGCATCCTGCTGGTCCCCTATCTGACCAATCTGGGGCGCTAGGCGATGGCGCTGCTTGAGTTCCGCGGACTGCGCAAGGCCTACGGGCGTGCGATCGCCCTGGACGGCCTGGATCTGGACGTTGAGGCCGGCGTCTTCACCGTCCTGTGCGGCCCGCCGCGGTCGGGCAAGTCGGTGTTGATGCGCATCCTGGTGGGTCTGGAGCGGCCCGATGCCGGCCGTCTGAGCATCGACGGCATCGACATCACCCATGTGCCGCCCGGTCGTCGGCGCCTGAGCTACGTACCCCAGAGCTTCGCCCTCTACCCGCATATGTCCGTCCGCGACAACATCGCCTACCCGATGCGCCTCCAGGGTGCCGCAGCCCGCGAGATCCACCGTCAGGTCGACCGTGCAGCCCAGATTCTCAACATCACCCATTTGCTGCAGAAGCGGCCCGACCAGCTTTCGGGTGGTGAGAAGCAGCGGACGGCGGTGGCCCGTGGCCTGGTCAAGGATGCCGACGTCTTCGTCCTGGACGACCCACTGGTCGGGCTGGACTTCAAGCTGCGCGAACGGCTGATGGACGACCTGCGGGCCATGCAGGCGGAATTGCACGCGACCTTCTTCTACGCCACGGCCGACAGCCTGGAGGCGCTGACTATGGCCGACAGGCTGGCGGTCGTCGAAGCGGGCCGCATTCTGCAGCATGATGAAACCGAAGCCGTCTACGACCGGCCTCAGCATGAAAAGGCGATGCAGATCGTCGGCTTTCCCCGCTGCAACTTCCTTGACGGCACCGCTGACGGACGGGGCCGCTGCGAGACGCCGGCCTTCGCCTTTGCCAGCGAGGCCGAGGCGGACGGCGCACTGCCGCAAGGCGACATCCGTATTGGGATCCGCCCGGAAGCCATCACCGTCACCGATGCGCCCGCCGCCGACCACCTGAGCGGTATTGGCCGGGTACGCCTGGTGGAGGACCTGGGCGCCGAAACCGTCGTCTACTTTGAGATCGGGTCGGAAACCCTGGTTACCTGCCATCCGGTGGGCACGCCGATGCCGCTGGGCTACGACGACGCCATTCCGATCGCCATCGACCCGCAACATGTGGCCGTGTTCGATCGGGGAACCGGACGCCGCGTGGGTCGCGGAGTTGGGAACGGCCATGCCTGAAATCCGCCTGGACGGGGTGACCAAGCAATTCGGCACCTTCACCGCTGTCGACGACCTGACCATCACCTTCGAGGACAATGCGGTCACCTGCCTGCTGGGCCCGTCGGGCTGCGGCAAGACCACGTTGATGCGGATGATCGCCGGGCTGGAGACCCCGACACGGGGGACCGTGCGCTTCGGACCCCGTGACGTTACCCGGTTGCCGCCACGACGACGCAATGTCGGCATGGTGTTCCAGTATCCGGTGATGTATCCGACGCTGACGGTACGCGAGAACATCGCCCTGCCGCTGAAAAACGATCGCACCGTCTCGCCGGACGAGCGCGAACGCCGGATCGAGGAGGTGCTGGACGTTCTGGGTCTGCACCATGCGGTCAATGCCTTCATCGACCAGCTCGACTCCGGCAGCCGCCAGATGGTCGCCGTGGGCCGGTCGGTGGCGCGTCATTCCGAGATCATCCTGTTCGACGAGCCGACGACGAATGTGGAGGTCAACGCCAAGCTGAAGCTGATCCGGGCGTTCAAGGAGATCACGCGCCGTCTGAAGCAAACCATCATCTATGTGACCCACGACCAGACCGAGGCGATGACCCTGGCCGACCAGATCGCCCTGATGCAGGACGGCCGGATCGTGCAATGCGCACCGCCGCGCACGCTCTACGGCGATCCCACCAGCGCGTTCGGCGGATGGTTCCTGGGCAATCCGGGGATGAACTTCCTGACCGCCAAGGTCATCGACGGCCAGGTGCGGGCCGACATCCTGGATCGGCCCCTGCCGGCGCCCGCCGGCTACAATGCGCCGGAGGTGGTGCTGGGCATCCGACCGGAAGCCTTGCGCCTGCATCCCGCACCACGACCGGGGACCGTTCCGGCCCAGGTCCTGGACCGGGTGATCACCATCGGCGGCCGCTACCTCCTGAAGGTGCGGGCTGGTGACGTCGAAGTGAAGGTGAAGGCGGGGCGCAGCGAAAAACCGGCCGAACA
>JANQIU010000271.1 GCA_028281985.1 Alphaproteobacteria bacterium
GGCCTGGCTCCACGACCAGAAGGATGCGGTCGGGCAGCGACCGGTCCAGAACGACGCGACGCAGGGCCTTGATCGCCGGGTCGGCAGCCGTCCCGATCAGCACGATCTGCATCGCCGTTTCCAGGAATGCTGCCCCGTTCAGCAGGGTGGCCAGGGGAAATGCGTTGCGCTCGGCCTCGCCGGCGAAGGCCTGGGCCAGGGCGGTGGCGCGTTGCTGGTAGTCGTCGTTACCGGTCAGGTGGTGCAGCCGGACCAGATTGGCCAGCATCATCCCGTTGCCGTTGGGCACGGCGTTGTCGTACGCGGTCTTGGTCCGGACGATCAGCGCCTCGGCGTCGTCTGCAGTGAAGAAGTAGCCGCCGGCCTTGGCATCCCAGTAATGGGCGTCGACCGTCGCCGCCCAGCCCGTCGCCTGATCCAGATAGGCGGCATCGCCCATGACTTCATGCAACGCCAGCGCACCCTGGATCATGGCGGCATAGGCATCCAGGGTGGCGGCATGCTTCAGCGTGCCGGCACGCCACGACTGGCGCAGGCGGCCATCGGCGTCGGTCATCTCCTTGGCCACAAAGGCGAAGGCCCGCGCCGCCATCCCGGTCCAACCCGGCTCGTCGAAGACATCACCGGCCTGGGCCAGGGCGGCGATCATCAGCCCGTTCCAGTCGGCCAGCACCTTGTCGTCCCAGCCGGGACGGATGCGGCCGTCGCGAACCGCCAGAAGCCGTTCGCGGCCGTCGGCCAAGCGAACTTCGGTCTCGGCATCGAACAGCATGTCGTGATGACGCCGGTTCAGGATGGTCTTGCCTTCCCAGTTGCCACCGGCGGCGACGTCGTACGCGCGCTTGAACGCGGGCGAGGCCTCGCCCAGGACGGCATCGATCTCCGCCTCGTTCCAGACGTAGAACTTGCCTTCTTCCCCTTCGCTGTCGGCATCCAGCGTGGCGGCAAAACCACCGCCTTCGGCGATCATCTCCCGCTGCAACCAGGCCACAGTTTCGTAAAGGCGCACGCGGAACAGCGGGTTTTGGGTCTGCTGCCAGGCAAGCGTGAGCAGATCGATGAGCTGGGCATTGTCGTACAGCATCTTCTCGAAATGCGGCGCCAGCCACTCGTCATCCGTGGAATACCGGGCGTAGCCACCGCCCAGGTGATCGTAGATGCCGCCCTGGCTCATCCGGGTCAGGGCCAGGAGCACCGCGTCGCGGGCGCGAGTCTTGCCGGCCCGGCACCAGGCACGCCACAGCAGGTTCAGCATGGATGCCTGCGGGAACTTCGGCGCGCCAGCCATCCCGCCCCACACGGGATCCATCGCGCCCGTCACCCGCTCCGCTAGCGCCCAGGCGGCGGCCGATCCCAGCGCGTCGCCGCTCCGGTTTTCCGCGAGCCGGTCAAGACCGCGGCGCAAGGCATCGACATTGCTGTCGATTCGCTCGCTGTCCTGGGAATAGGCGGCGGCGACGGCCCGCAGCACGTCGGGAAAGCCGGGGCGCCCCCAACGGCCTTCCGGCGGAAAGTAGGTGCCGCCCCAGAACGGGTCGCCATCCGGGGTCAGGAACATCGTCAACGGCCATCCGCCCTGCTGGCCCAGCAGGGCCAGGGCGTTCTGGTAGATGGTGTCGATATCCGGCCGTTCTTCGCGGTCCACTTTGATGTTGATGAACAGCGCGTTCATCAGATCGGCCGTTTCGTCCTTTTCGAAGCTTTCATGGGCCATGACGTGGCACCAGTGACAGGCGGCATAGCCGACGGACAGCAGGATGGGCTTTCCCTGCGTCCGTGCCTCGGCCAATGCCGCCGGCCCCCAGGCCATCCAGTTCACCGGATTATCGGCATGCTGGAGCAGATAGGGGCTGGTTTCCTTCGACAGGGCGTTGACCGCCATGGCCGGCTCCCAAGGTTTCGCTAGAAGGTAAAACTGACGCCCTATAGTTCGACCGGAGCGGCCACAAGCTCAACCACGTGTGAAAAAGGGGTATTCCAAGCCTTGTGCGGGCTGGGGCAAAGCTGGAACGATGGTATCCGCAAAGCGGCGCAAGACCGCGGCCGCCATACATCATTGGCGATGGAACCGGGAAGGGATGTAACCATGAAAGTGACGATGACCGTGGACTGCACGCCGGAGGAAGCCCGCAGCTTCTTCGGGCTGCCGGACGTGAAGCCGGTGCAGGACGCGATGATGAAGGAAATGGAAGATCGCCTGCGGTCCAGCCTGCAGGCCATGGACCCGCAGGAGATGGTGCGGACCTGGCTGCCCGCCGGCCTGCAGGGCTTCGATCAGTTGCAGAAGTTGTTCTGGTCCAGCATCGCCGGCGCGGCGCGGGCCACCGGCAAACCCAGCACCTCGGACGGTGCCGCCACCAAGGAATGACCAATGCGGCCGGCCCGGCGGAAACCGTCTTCGCGCCGGCCTCCGGCCATGGTCGTGCAGGGATCGCCGTGGTGCGGATCTCGGGTTCAGCCGCCGGCACGGCGCTGGCGCGGCTGACCGGACGCGACGTTTGGCCGCCCAGGCGGGCGCTCAGGGCGACCCTTGCCGACCCGGCGACCGGTGATCTGATCGACCGCGGCCTGGCGATCTGGTTTCCCGGTCCCGCCAGCTTCACCGGCGAGGACATTGCGGAGCTGCATGTGCATGGCGGCCCCGCCGTCCTGAACGGCGTCGCGGAGGCCCTGTCGGCGATGCCCGGTCTGCGCGTGGCCGAACCGGGTGAGTTCAGCCGGCGTGCCTTCGAAAACGGCAAGCTCGACCTGACAGAGGCGGAAGCGATCGCCGATCTGGTGGCGGCGGAAACAACCGCGCAGCGGCGCCAGGCGCTGAACCAGTTGGACGGGTCGCTGGGGCGCCTCTACGGCGACTGGTCCGGCCGGCTGACCCGCAGCCTGGCGCATCTGGAAGCCGATCTGGACTTTGCCGACGAAGACCTGCCCGACGACCTTGCCGCGGCAGCGACGGCGGAACTGGAGGCCCTGGCCGGTGAAATCGCCCGGCATCTGGATGACGGGCGGCGCGGCGAACGCCTGCGGGACGGCATCACCATCGCCATCATCGGCCCGCCGAATGCGGGAAAATCCAGCCTGCTCAACGCCTTGGCGCAACGGGACGTGGCCATCGTATCGGCCCGCGCCGGCACCACCCGCGATGTGCTGGAGGCGCATCTGGATCTGGGCGGCTACCCTGCCGTGGTCCTGGATACCGCCGGCCTGCGCGAGACGGCCGATGATGTCGAAGCGGAAGGCGTGCGCCGCGCCCGCCATCGCGCCGACGCCGCCGACATCAAGCTGCTGCTGGCGGCCCACGACGCGCCGGCGGTACAGGCACTGTTGGATCTGCTCGGACCCGGCGACCTGATCGTCTGGAACAAGACCGACCGGCCCGGCGGCGACCCACCCGCGGCGATCGGCGGGGGGACGCCGGTGGCGGGTTCCGCGCTGACCGGCGATGGCCTGGGCGCGCTGGTCGACCGCCTGACCGGTCTGGCGGCGGCCCGGCTGGCCGGCGGGTCCGGCCCGGCCCTGACCCGGGTGCGTCATCGCGCGGCGCTGGAGGAGGCGCTGGCCGCCCTGCGCCGGGCCTCGCTTGCCGCCCTGCCGGAGTTGCGGGCCGAGGATATGCGCCTGGCGATCCGCGCGGTCGGCCGGATCACCGGCCGGGTGGATGTGGAGGACCTGCTGGACGTCATCTTCCGGGACTTCTGCATCGGCAAGTGACGGGTCCGGCCGCTTTGACACGGCACGGCGGTTCCCCTATCTCCCGCCCCATGGAGACGGTCGACGTCATCGTTGTGGGTGGGGGGCACGCCGGCTGCGAAGCTGCGGCGGCGGCGGCGCGCATGGGCGCGCGCACCGTTCTGGTCACCCACCGGGCCGATACCATCGGCGCCATGTCCTGCAATCCGGCGATCGGCGGCCTGGGCAAGGGCCATCTGGTGCGGGAGATCGATGCCCTGGACGGTCTGATGGCCCGGGTCATCGACCGGGCCGGCATTCAGTTCCGCACGCTGAACCGCAGCAAGGGGCCGGCCGTCCGCGGCCCGCGGGCCCAGGCCGACCGCAAGCTTTACCGCCAGGCTATGCAGGCCTGTCTGCGCGATCAGGCCGGGCTGGCGATCGTCGAAGCGGCGGCGGACGACCTGATGGTCGATGCCGGCGGGCGGGTCTGCGGGCTGGTGACCGGTGACGGCCGGCGGATGGGCGCCGGGGCCGTGGTGCTGACCACGGGGACCTTCCTGCGCGGCGTGATCCATCTGGGCGAGGAAACGACACCGGCCGGCCGGGTGGGGGAAGCCCCCGCCGTGGTGATGGCGGAAACCCTGCACCGGCACGCCTTCCGCATGGGCCGGTTGAAGACCGGCACGCCGCCGCGCCTGGACGGCCGGACCATCGACTGGGCGGCTTTGGAGGAACAGCCGGGCGACCATCCGCCGCCGCCGTTCTCGTTCCTGACCCGGGCGATCGACACGCCGCAGGTCCCGTGCCACATCACTGGGACGACGGAAGCCGGGCATGCCCTGATCCGGGCCAACCTGCACCGGGCGCCCATGTACAGCGGCCAGATCGACAGCACCGGCCCCCGCTATTGCCCGTCGATCGAAGACAAGGTCGTCCGCTTTGGCGAGCGGAACCGGCATCAGATCTTCCTGGAGCCGGAAGGGCTGGACGATCACACGGTGTATCCCAACGGGATCTCCACCTCGTTGCCGCGGGACGTGCAGGAGGGCCTGATCGCGGCCATTCCGGGGCTGGAACGAGCACGGATTCTCCGCCACGGCTATGCAATCGAGTATGATTATGTCGATCCGCGGGAACTGCGGGCCACGCTCGAAACCCATCGGCTGCCGGGCCTGTTCCTGGCCGGTCAGATCAATGGCACCACCGGGTACGAGGAAGCGGCCGCCCAGGGCGTGATGGCGGGGATCAATGCCGCCCTCAGCGCGTCGGGGCACCGGGGCGAAGGGTTCGTTCTGGACCGTACGGAAGCCTATATCGGCGTGCTCATCGACGATCTGATCACCCGGGGGGTCAGCGAGCCTTACCGGATGTTCACCTCTCGGGCGGAGTATCGGCTGCGGTTGCGGGCCGACAACGCCGACCAGCGCCTGACCGACCGCGGCACGGCCGTGGGATGCGTCGGGGCCGATCGGATGGCGGCCTGGGGCCGGAAGCGGGAGGCCCTGGCCGGCGCGCGGGCGCGGATGGCCGATTTGACCATTACGCCAACCCAGGCGACCGTCCAGGGAATCCCGGTGAACGCCGATGGCGTGCGGCGGAGCGCGGCGGACCTGCTGCGCTATCCGGATATCGATCTGGCCCGGCTGGCGACGCTTTGGCCCGAGCTTGCCGACCTGCCGGCGGACATCGCCGAGCAGGTGGAGATCGATGGCCGCTATGCCGGCTATCTGGAGCGGCAGGAAGCCGATGTCCGGGCCTTCCACAAAGACGAAGCCCTGGCCCTGCCTTCGGACCTGGACTACGGCGCGGTCGCGGCCCTGTCGAACGAGGTGCGGGAGAAGCTGATGGCGGCCCGCCCGGAGACGCTCGGCGCCGCCGCCCGGATCTCGGGCGTCACGCCGGCCGCCGTCGTCGCTCTCCTGCGCCATGTCCGACGCCGCGACCGTCGCGACGCCGCCTGACGCTGCCGCCTTTGCGGCGTTGACCGGTGTTTCACGTGAAACACTGGCCCGGCTCGAGGTCTATGTCGACCTGCTGAAACGCTGGCAGAGCCGAATCAACCTCGTCGCGCCGCGGTCGCTGCCGGACGTGTGGACGCGGCATGTGTGGGACTCGGCGCAACTCCAGGCCCATCTGCCCCAAAACACCCGTTCATTGATCGATCTGGGCAGCGGCGCGGGATTTCCCGGGCTCGTGCTGGCGATTCTCGGTGTCCCGGGCGTGGCCCTGGCCGAAGCGGATCAGCGCAAGGCCTCGTTCCTGCGCGAGGCGGCCCGCATCACCGAAACCGCCGTCGACATCCATGCCTGCCGCATCGAGGCGATCCAGGGTCCACCGCGCGACGTGGTGACGGCCCGGGCGCTGGCCCCCCTGGCGCGGCTGTTGCCCCTGGCGCGACGCTTCTGTCGCCCGGACACCACTGTCCTGCTGCTGAAGGGGCAAGATGTAGAAGAAGAATTGACCGAAGCCACTAGGGATAGGATACTCACCCCCGACCGACTGCCCAGCCGCAGCAGTCCGTCCGGCACAATTCTGCGCTTCATGGGGGCCGAAATTGGCGGAAGCCATCAACCTGGACAGTCCGGAACCGGCCGCTGACCGCGCGCTGCCCGGACGGATCATCGCCGTTGCCAACCAGAAGGGCGGCGTGGGCAAGACCACGACCGCAATCAATCTGGGGACCGCGCTGGCGGCCTGCGACAAGCGCGTTCTGGTGGTGGATCTCGACCCCCAGGGCAACGCCTCCACCGGTTTGGGCATGCCGCGCAGCGAGCGGGGCCAGGGGTCCTACCAGCTGTTGTTCGGCGATGCGCCGCTGGCCGATTCGGTACGGCCGACACGCATCCCCCGGCTTGATCTGGTGCCGGCCACGCCGGACCTGTCGGGGGCCGAGGTGGAGCTGGTCGGCGCCTGGCGTCGGGAATACCGGTTGCAGGAGGCGTTGAACCGCGATGCGTTGGGGTCTTACGACTACGTGCTGATCGACTGCCCGCCGTCGTTGGGCCTGCTGACCCTGAATGCGCTGGTTGCCGCGCGTGCCGTTTTGGTGCCGATGCAGTGCGAGTTCTACGCCCTGGAAGGCCTCAGCCAGCTTATCCGCACCATCGACCGGGTGCGCCGGCACCTGAATCCGGAACTGGAGATCCAGGGTGTGGTGCTGACCATGTTCGACCGGCGCAACAACCTGTCGGATATGGTGGCCCGCGACGTTCGGCAGCACCTGCAGGGCAAGGTGTACGATACGATGATCCCCAGGAATGTGCGGGTGTCCGAAGCGCCATCGCATGGGCTGCCGGTCCTGGTCTATGACCTGCATTGCGCCGGGGCGAAGGCCTACCTGCATCTGGCCGGTGAAGTGCTGAAGCGCGAAGCGAGGTTGTCCGCGTGAGCGACGGCGAAATCGGCGGACGGCGGCGGAGCAATCTGGGCCGCGGGCTGGACGCCCTGTTCGGTGAGGAAGAAGCGGAATACGCCGCGCCGACGCGGGATCGCAGCCCGCAGACGGTGGCGATCGACCTGCTGGAGCCGAACCCGTTTCAGCCCCGGCGGCGCTTCGATGCGGCCGACCTGGCCGAACTGACCGATTCGATCCGCGAGCAGGGCATCCTGCAGCCGCTCCTGGTGCGGCCGATCGACGGCGAGGGCGGGCGGTTCCAGATCGTCGCCGGTGAACGTCGCTGGCGCGCCGCCCAGCAGGCGCAACT
The DNA here is from genome assembly GCA_028281985.1 of Alphaproteobacteria bacterium. Taxonomy (GTDB): domain Bacteria; phylum Pseudomonadota; class Alphaproteobacteria; order DSM-16000; family Inquilinaceae; genus JANQIU01. The sequence goes on from JANQIU010000271.1 coordinate 7,374, forward strand.
GCATGACGTTCCGGTCTTCGTCCGCCCGCTGACCGATACCGATACGCTGCAGGTCGCCATCGTTGAGAATGTGCAGCGGGCCGACCTGAACGCCCTGGAAGAGGCCCAGGGCTACAGCCGGCTGATCGAGGAATTCGGCCACACCCAGGAAGTGGTGGCCCGCGCGGTGGGCAAGAGCCGCAGCCATGTGGCGAATACGTTGCGCCTGCTCGACCTGCCGCCGGCGATCCGCACGCATCTGGAAGACGGCCGTCTGTCGGCCGGCCACGGCCGGGCACTTCTGGCGGCCGACGACCCGGTGGCTCTGGCGGAACAGGTGTTGAGCGGGGACCTGAACGTCCGCGAAACCGAGGCCCTGGCCCGTGGCGACCGACCGGTCCAGTCGAAGGCGGCGCGGGGGCGCAAGGCGTCCGGACCCGGTCCGGCGGCAAAGGACCCGGACGTCCAGGCGCTGGAACAGGACATGTCGGCGCTGCTGGGATTGAAAGTTGAGATCAAATCCGGCGGGCAACAGGCTGGTGCGATTGTCATTCATTACCAGAAGCTGGAACAGCTCGACGACGTCCTGCATCGCCTGAGCCAGTCCGGGCAGCCCTGACCGCCGTCCGGCATCTGTCGAGGCAGGTCCTGTGCAAGCGTACGGTTTCGCGGGTGACTTTCGTGCGGGTCCGCGGGCTGCTGAAAGCCAATTCTGCCTCCGGTTGGCGTCAATTGACGGGTGTGCTATCGTCAACTGACGCTATTGACCGGAAACGAGCACACTCATGGTGGCCGCCATCACAGCAATCGAAGCCTATGCCGATCCCGGTGCGGTGCCGGCCAATGAACCGGCCCGGCTGGCGCATCTGCTGGCCCTGCGCGTCAATGACGACTTCGACGATGTGGCGCTGGCCCGGCGGGTCACCGAGGGCTTGCCGGTGCAGGCGGTCTCCGTCCTGGTAGAGATCTTCGGCAAGCCGCACATCATCGGGCCGGTGGTGCCGGAGCCGACGTTGCGGCGGATGCGCAAGGCCCACAAGCCCTTGCCCAAAGAGCACAGCGAGCGGCTTTACGAGCTGAGCCGGGTGGTCGATGCCGCCAGCCGGGCCTTCCATGGCCAGGTCGACGCGGTGAAGGCTTTTCTTACCCGTCCGCATCCGCTGCTGGACGGTCAGACGCCGCTCGATATGACCCGGTCGAGTTCCGCCGGGGCGGATGCGGTGCTCAACCTGTTGCGGCGGGCAGGGGCCGGCATCGCCCTGTGACCGGACCCCGGGTATTGCCGGAGGCGCCGGTCGGCTATCGGATCGGCGATCCTGCCGGGGCCCACCCGATCTTCTCCGCCGAAGGTGCCAGACGCGTCCAGGGCCGCTGGCACGAGACCGGCGACCAGGTGATCTACGCCAGCGAGCATTACTCGACCGCCATGCTGGAGACCCTGGTCCATTGGAACGGGCTGCTGCCGCCGAACCAGCATTTCATCGAGATCAGTTTGCCGGCGGGATTGCCTTACGAGGTGGTCACGCCGGACATCCTGCCGGATTGGCATCTGCCGGCCGGTGAATCGTCCCGCCGGTTCGGCCATCTCTGGTACGAACAGCAGCGTAGCGCGATCCTATGGGTTCCGTCGGTGGTGGCCCGGCCCGAACGGAACCTGGTCATCAATACCCGCCACCCGACGTTCTCGCGCATCAAGCCGGGCCTGGAAACGCCGGTGTGGTGGGACGACCGTCTGTTCCGTCGGTAACCGCATTGCGGTCCGCGAACCGGGTCGATTCCTGCCGATCGCGGGGCCGCGCCCAGGCGGCTGCGCCGACCGTCCTACAGGATGAACTTGCTCAGATCGGCGTCCTTGGCCAGCGGGGCAACCCGTTCGCGGACGTAGTCGGCGTCGATCGTCACCTCTTCGCCGGCCCGGTCCGAGGCGGTGAAGCTGATCTCGTCGAGCAACCGCTCCATCACCGTGTGCAGGCGCCGGGCGCCGATGTTCTCCACCGTGCGGTTGATCTCCGCCGCCAGGTCGGCCACCTGGTCGATCGCTTCTTCGGTGAAGTCCAGGGTGACCTCCTCGGTGCCGATCAGGGCCTTGTACTGCTTGATCAGGCTGGCCTCGGGCTCGGTCAGGATGCGGCGGAAATCGTCCCGCGACAGCGGCTTCAGCTCCACCCGGATCGGCAAGCGGCCCTGCAGTTCGGGCAGCAGGTCCGACGGCTTGGCCTGATGGAACGCGCCGGAGGCGACGAACAGGATGTGGTCGGTGCGTACCTGGCCGTGCTTGGTCGACACTTGGGTGCCCTCGATCAGCGGCAGCAGGTCGCGCTGCACGCCCTCTCGGCTGACATCCGCCCCCATCCGGTCGGACCGGGCGGTGATCTTGTCGATCTCGTCCAGGAACACGATGCCGTTCTGTTCGACATTGGTGATGGCGTCGCCGACCACCTTGTCCTGGTCCAGCAGCTTGTCGGATTCCTCCGCCACCAGGACCGCATAGCTGTCCTCGACCGTCATCCGCTTGGCCTTGGTGCGCGACCCGAAGGCTTTGCCGAAGATGTCGTTGAGGTTCAGCATGCCCATCTGGGCACCCGGCATGCCGGGAACGTCGAAGGTCGGCAGCGACGACCCGCTGTCCTGGATCTGGATATCGATTTCCCGGTCGTTCAGCTGGCCTTCCCGCAGCATCTTGCGGAACTTCTGGCGGGTGTCGGCGCCCGCGTTCTCACCCACCAGCGCGTCGAGCACCCGCTCTTCGGCGCGCAGTTCGGCCTTGGCGGTCACCACTTTGCGCATCCGGTCGCGGGTCATCGCGATGGCGATTTCCACCAGGTCGCGGACGATCTGCTCCACATCGCGGCCGACATAACCGACCTCGGTAAACTTGGTGGCTTCGACCTTCAGGAACGGCGCTTCGGCCAATCGCGCCAGACGGCGGGCGATCTCGGTCTTGCCGACGCCGGTGGGGCCGATCATCAGGATGTTCTTCGGCAGGACCTCTTCGCGCAGCCCCTCGGGAAGCTGCTGGCGCCGCCAGCGGTTGCGGAGCGCGATGGCAACGGCGCGTTTGGCCTCATCCTGGCCGACGATGTAGCGGTCCAATTCCGACACCGTCTCGCGCGGACTGAATGCGTTCATCTAAAGGCTTTCCAGGGTCACACTGTGGTTGGTGTAGATGCAGATATCCGCGGCGATGCCCAGCGAGGTGCGGGCGATCGCTTCGGCGTCCATGTCCTCCCGGTCGATCAAGGCCCGGGCCGCCGCCAGAGCATAGGGGCCACCCGAGCCGATCGCGATGATTCCGTCATCCGGCTCCAGCACGTCGCCGGTGCCGGTCAACAGCAGCGAGACCTCGCGGTCGCAGACCGCCATCATCGCCTCCAGCCGCCGCAGATAGCGGTCGGTGCGCCAGTCCTTGGCCAGCTCGACACAGGCCCGGGCCAACTGGGCCGGATACTGCTCCAGCTTGGACTCCAGGCGTTCGAACAGGGCGAAGGCGTCCGCCGTGGCGCCGGCAAAACCGGCGACGACGTTGTTGCCGGCAAGACGCCGCACCTTGCGGGCGGTGCCCTTCATGACGGTGTTGCCGGCGGTGACCTGGCCGTCGCCGGCGACCACCACCTTTCCGGCCTTGCGGATCGAGATCACCGTGGTTCCATGCCAGCACGCGGCGGCATCGGAACCGGACGCTGTGGGATATGTCATCAATGGGTTGTCAATGCTGTCGGGGCCGGCCCCTGCCGGCCCGGATCTTCCCATGTGGGCCAAGGCAGCCGGCGGATCAAGCCCGCCGATCACGCGGCCGCGATGTCGGCGCGCTACCGGCGCCCGCCTTCGTCTGGTGCGCGCCGCGCCGGGCTGGTATGACGGCGGGATGGACACGTCGCTTGCCAGCCCGCAACCCCGCCGTGCCGTTGTCGAACGGCAGACGCGGGAGACCCGGATCCAGGCCAAGGTCGATCTGGATGGGTCCGGCCGCTATGCAATCCGCACCGGGGTCGGTTTCTTCGATCACATGCTGGAACAGCTTTCCCGGCACAGCCTGATCGATATCGACCTGACGGCCGAAGGCGACCTGCATATCGACGCCCACCATACGGTGGAAGACAGCGGCATCGCCCTGGGCCGGGCCATCAGGGACGCGCTCGGCGACCGTGTCGGCATCGTCCGGTACGCCGATGCGACCGTGCCGATGGACGAAACCTTGACCCGCGCGGCCGTCGACATCAGCGGCCGGCCGGTCCTGGTCTGGCGGGTCGCCTTCACCCAGCCGCGGCTGGGCGACATGGACACCGAACTGTTTCGGGAATGGTTCCACGCCTTCACCCAGGCCGCCGGCATCACGCTGCATGTCGAAACCGCCTATGGCGCCAACAACCACCATATCGCGGAAAGCTGCTTCAAGGCCCTGGCCCGCGCCCTGCGGGCGGCGGTGGCCGTGGATCCGCGACGGCCGGATGCGGTGCCGTCGACCAAGGGGTCGCTCTAACCGCTGTTGGGGGACAGGTCGGCCATGACGGTCGCCATCATCGACTACGGTTCCGGCAATCTGCGGTCGGCCGCCAAGGCCTTCGAACGGGCCGCGGCGGAAGCCGGCCATGACGTTCGCATCACCGTCACCGATGACCCGGAGGTGGTTGCCGCCGCCGATCGGGTGGTGCTGCCGGGCGTGGGCGCTTTCTTCGACTGCCTGCGCGGCCTGGAGGCCGTCAGCGGCATGCGCGAGGCGATC
>JANQIU010000286.1 GCA_028281985.1 Alphaproteobacteria bacterium
GCCTGCTGGACCGTGCCCGGCAGCTCGACCTGCGCGCGACGACCCTGGACCGGCGGAATTCCGGCGATACCGCCGGGCCGCGCGACCGGGTCGTCGGCTACGGATCGGTGGCGTTCGAATACGCCGCCAGCGCCCGGCTGGACGAGGCGACCCGGACGCTGCTGCTGGACCGTGCCCGGTCGGCCATCGCCTACGGCCTGGCCCATGGCCGTCCGCCGCAGCCCGACTTCAAAACCGTTCCGCGCACGGTGTGGGCGATGCGCGCCTGCTTCGTCACGCTGTCGCTGGACGGCAGCCTGCGCGGCTGCGTCGGCTCGCCGGCCGCACACCGGCCGCTGCTGCTGGATGTCGTGGAGAACGCCTTCAAGGCGGCGTTCGGCGACCGCCGGTTCGCGTCGCTGACGGCAGAGGAACTGGCGCGGATCGATATCGAGATCTCGGTCCTGAGCACCGCCCGACTGATTCCGGCCCGCACCGAGGCGGAGCTTGTGGCGCGGCTCGCGCCCGATACTGAAGGGCTGTTGCTCCGCGACCGCAATCGCCAGGCGTTGTTCCTGCCGGGCGTCTGGCGCGGCATTCCCGACCCGCAGCAGTTCGTCCGCCGGTTGAAGGCCAAGGCCGGGCTGCCGGCCGACCACTGGTCCGACACCCTGCAGGCCCAGCGCTTCACCACCGAGACCTTCGGCGTCGGCCACGCCTGACCTGGGATCAGCCCCCCGTCAGCACCAGATCGTCCCGGTGGATCATCTCCGACCGGCCGCGGAAGCCCAGGATGGCGGCGATCTCGCCCGACCGGTGCCCGGCGATGCGGCCGGCATCCTCGGCCGAATAGGCGGACAGGCCCCGGGCCACCTCGTGCCCGGACCGGTCGGCAACGGACACCGGGTCGCCGCGTTCGAAGCTGCCGGCCACCGCCACGACGCCGGCCGGCAGCAGGCTCTTGCCCCGCTTCAGGGCGGCCACCGCGCCGTCGTCGATGGTCAGCGTGCCGAAGGGCTGCAAGCTGCCGGCGATCCAGCGCTTGCGTGCGGTCAGCGGTTCCGCCGCGGGGAGAAACCAGGTGCACGATCCGCCGTTGCCCAGCGCGCGCAGCGGGTGCGGTGTGCGCCCCATGGCGATGGCCATCCGGCAGCCGGCCCCCATGGCGATGCGGGCGGCGGCCAGCTTGGTGACCATGCCGCCGGAGGAGTGGCCCGGCGGCGCCGGTGCGGCCATCGCCTCGATGTCCGGCGTCAGTTCCCGCACCACCGGGATGCGCCGGGCGTCGGGGTCGCGGCGCGGGTCGCCGGTATAGAGCCCGTCGACGTCGGACAGCAGGACCAGGGTATCGGCGCTGATCATCTGGGCCACGCGCGCGGCCAGCCGGTCGTTGTCGCCGAACCGGATCTCCACCGTGGTCACGGTATCGTTCTCGTTGATGACCGGCACCGCGCCCAGGGTCAGCAGCTGGTCGATGGTGGCCCGGCCGTTGAGGTGGCGTCGGCGCGCCTCGGTATCGTCCAGGGTCAGCAGGACCTGGGCCACGGTGATCCCGTGCCGGGCCAGGCAGTCCTGGTAGGCGTGCGCCAGGCGGATCTGGCCGGTGGCGGCGGCGGCCTGCTTTTCTTCCAGCTTCAACGGCCGGCCGCGCAGCCCCAGATGCTCGCGCCCCACGGCGACGGCGCCGGAGGACACCAGCACCACCTGCTGGCCGGCTTGGCGGCAGGCGGCGATGTCGGCGGCCAGCGTGGCCAGCCAGTCCTGGCGGATCGCCCCGCTGGCCTCGTCGACCAGCAGCGCCGAGCCGATCTTGACGACCAGGCGCCGGGCCGTGGTCAGGCTGACGGGCGTTTCGGGTTGGCCGTCGGCCGTTGCGACCGTCACGGTGCCGGCTCCCCGGCAAGTGCTGCCTCGGCGATATGCCGGCGCAGGGTGCGCAGAACCTCGGCCACGCCCGTGCCCGCGGCGCCGGACAGGCGCAGCACCGGCCGCCCGCTGGCCCGGGCCAGGGCATCGCCGATCGCCGATGCGGTGTCGTCGTCCAGGGCGTCGATCTTGTTCAGGCCCACCAGCTCCGGCTTGCCCGCCAGCACCGGGCCATAGGCTTCCAGCTCGGCCCGGATCGTTGCGTAGTCGCCGACCGGGTCGTCGGCCGTGCCGTCGACCAGGTGCAGCAGCACCCGGCAGCGCTCCACATGGGCTAGGAACCGGTCGCCCAGGCCGCGTCCTTCATGCGCGCCCTCGATCAGGCCGGGAATGTCGGCCAGGACGAATTCGCCGTCGTCGCTGCGCACCACGCCCAGATTGGGGTGCACGGTGGTGAAGGGATAGTCCGCGACCTTGGGCTTGGCGTGGGTGGTGGCGGCCAGGAAGGTGGACTTGCCGGCATTGGGCAAGCCGACCAGCCCGGCATCGGCGATCAGCTTCAGCCGCAGCCAGATCCAGGCTTCCGCGCCCGGCCAGCCGGGATCGGCCCGGCGGGGCGCCCGGTTGGTGGAACTCTTGTAATGGGCGTTGCCGAAGCCGCCATCGCCGCCCTGCAGCAGCCGCTGCCGCTGGCCGATTTCGGTCAGGTCGGCCAGCACCGTTTCCCGATCGTCGTCCAGCACCTGGGTGCCCACCGGGACCCGCAAGATGACGTCGTCGCCCCCCGCCCCGGTGCGGTCGCGGCCGGCGCCGTGCCGGCCGCGGTCGGCCTTGAAATGCTGGCGGTACCGGAAGTCGATCAGGGAGTTCAGGCCCTCGACCGCCTCGACCCAGACATCGCCGCCGCGCCCGCCATTGCCGCCGTCCGGCCCGCCGAACTCGATGAACTTCTCGCGGCGGAAGCTCTGGCAGCCATTGCCGCCGTCGCCGCTCTTCACGAACACCTTGGCTTCGTCGAGGAACTTCATGCGCCCGCCAACCGCCGCCCTACTGCGGCGACCGCGCACGCCAAACGGTCCGCACCGCCGCGGGCGGCACGGATGGCATTGGGGAACCTCATGCGCATGGTGGTGTGGACATCGGCGGGGCGGATCCCTGATCGGCCCCGCGGTCCTGTGCGGTGACGCCCTGGTTGGGGGCCGCGTCGGCTGTTATTCGGCGGCTTCGGCCACCGCTTCGACGTCGCGCGGCTGCACCGACACGTAGGTCCGGCCGGCCGCGGTCTTGAAGGTGACGTTGCCTTCGACCAAGGCGAACAGCGTGTGGTCCCGGCCGATGCCGACATTGCGGCCCGGATGGAATTTGGTGCCGCGTTGGCGGATGATGATGTTGCCGGGGATCACCAGCTCGCCGCCGAACTTCTTGACGCCCAGCCGGCGCCCGGCGCTGTCGCGCCCGTTGCGGGATGAACCGCCTGCCTTTTTATGTGCCATCGTCGTCGGTCCTCAAAATCTGGATGCGCTCGGCGGCCGGTCAGGCGCCGGCGCGGATCCCGGTGATCTTCAGCACCGTCTGGTGCTGGCGGTGGCCGTGGGTCCGGCGGTAGTTCTTGCGCCGCTTCTTCTTGAACACGATCAGCTTGCGGGTGCGCGCCTGGTCCACCACCTGGGCGGTCACGCTGGCGCCGTCGACCAGCGGCTTGCCCACCCGGGCGTCGCCGTTGCCGCCGACCAGCAGGACCTGGTCGATGGTGATGCTGGCACCGGCTTCGGCCTCCAGCTTTTCCACCCGGATCACGTCGTCTTTGGCGACCCGGTATTGTTTGCCGCCGGTGCGGATGACTGCGTACATGGGCGTGCTGCCGTTGTTCCCGAACGCGCCGTCGCGGCCGGCGCCGACTCTGGTGAATGCCTGGGTCCCAGGGGCACGCGTCGGCACGCCAAAACGGCTCGACAGCAAGGGCTCCCCGGTCGCGAGCGCGGCACTATACGGACGCCGGCCCGCCTGTCAACGCCAACCATGCGCCAACCGTGCGCCAACCCGCAGGCGCCGCGCGCCCACCCCGGTTCCCGGAACCGCTTGATCGCCCCCGGGCCCGGACCTATGGTGCCGCGCCCGAGCCGACCGGCCGCCGCAAGACGACGCGGTGCGCCGACAGGATCCGACGGAGAGGTGCCGGAGCGGTCGAACGGGGCGGTCTCGAAAACCGTTGTACGCGCGAGCGTACCGAGGGTTCGAATCCCTCCCTCTCCGCCACGAATTAAACTATTGACATTAAACGATAGAAGCGTCTCCTGGGCAGGCCGCATGCTCGCGTCCTTTCCGCGGCTTGCGGCGTCCAAGCGGTGGATCGGCGTAACGATCGACACTGAATCGGCGCCGAACCACGACCCTCAATGCTCTGCGATCGCGTGCTGATCCCCGGCGAGTAATCAGCTTCGAACTGGGGTCAATGTTGGAAGCCGAAAAGGGTCGATACAGCGTTCTGGTCCACATTGCAGACTTTGTTGAGGGCACTTTGAAGAACCATTCGGAGAAACTCTCAGGTTAACGGAAAGCATGGGAGCATGACACGCTCGCCAGGAGCCGGCGCTGACCGGGTGTTCCAGTTTCGGGGACCACTGTGTAGCGTCCGTTGACAACAAGGCCCTCTGGCGGCTCAGCCCCGCGTGCGCGGGGACCGCTTCTCGGCTTCGGTCTTCCTCGACGAGTTCGCCGGTTCAGCCCCGCGTGTGCGGGGACCACGCCGCCGACAGCTTGATCAGGTCGGCAATCTGCGGTTCAGCCCCGCATGTGCAGGGACCACGTAGGCCGCGATTGCCGCGCCAGCCGTGTAGCACGGTTCAGCCCCGCGTGTGCGGGGATCACGTCGTGACGTACCGCGCCCAATCGTCCATCAGCGGTTCAGCCCCGCGTGTGCGGGGACCACAACCGGACAAGCTGCGGGATCGTCTGGACGAACGGTTCAGCCCCGCGTGTGCGGGGACCACGATCTGGTGCTGACCACACCTGCACCCGCCAACGGTTCAGCCCCGCGTGTGCGGGGACCACGATGCGGAAACGCCCGTGGCGCTGGAATACGCCGGTTCAGCCCCGCGTGTGCGGGGACCACTCCACAGGCAGCCGCTATCAACGACGGGTCCACGGTTCAGCCCCGCGTGTGCGGGGACCACGGCCGCCAGCCGGTGGTCAAGCCGGCTTTGTCCGGTTCAGCCCCGCGTGTGCGGGGACCACTCGGAGACGATGAAGGAACGGGACATCCCGACCGGTTCAGCCCCGCGTGTGCGGGGACCACGTCAGGCTCGTCAGGAGGTTCGGGTCACCGGTCGGTTCAGCCCCGCGTGCGCGGGGACCACGACAACGTCCTCGATCTCGTCGCTGCTGAGGTCGGTTCAGCCCCGCGTGCGCGGGGACCACCCCCTCAGTCGCCGTCATGATGTCGTTGTATTCGGTTCAGCCCCGCGTGCGCGGGGACCACCCCGAGCTCATCCGCAGTCTCGGCGAAACCGTCGGTTCAGCCCCGCGTGCGCGGGGACCACCCCCGCGTCTTCAAGATGGACGAGGTCGAAATACGGTTCAGCCCCGCGTGCGCGGGGACCACCGGTTTCAATGCGGCGTTTCTGGTCCAAGGCATCGGTTCAGCCCCGCGTGCGCGGGGACCACCTCTTTCACCATGGCGGTGAGGGCGTCGATGCGCGGTTCAGCCCCGCGTGTGCGGGAACCACTAGATGTGCCGCGGCAGGTAGAACCGGCCCATCGGTTCAGCCCCGCGTGCGCGGGGACCACGCGCCCGACGCGGCGCGGTCAACCGAGCAGGCCGGTTCAGCCCCGCGTGTGCGGGGACCACGACCTGCTGTGGGCATCGCCCGACTGCCGGCACGGTTCAGCCCCGCGTGTGCGGGGACCACAACTCGCACCTCGGCAAGGGCACGCCGGAGGGCGGTTCAGCCCCGCGTGTGCGGGGACCACTGGCCGGCCGGGCCGGCGCCAAACCCGACGACCGGTTCAGCCCCGCGTGTGCGGGGACCACTCTTCACGGACACCCTTGTATCCAAACGGTTTTTACAATGTCCAACACCCTACCGATGTTCGCCATCGGTTCTTTCGGTCGTGTTTCGCCGGTCCGACGGTCCGCGCCGGTCCGTCGGCGATGCGGCCGGTGGGGCGAAACTGACCAACTTGAAGCCGTCCAGGTCAACCGGCATTCGCCGGTTGCTGCCGCAGGTGGCGAAGTCGAAGCCGGCGTCGTTCGCGGCCGCCCAGGCGACCACCGCGTCGCCGTCCTCGATGCCGTCGCACACCTGTTGCCAGATCATCTCGCGGGTCCGCCGGCCGTAGGTGCCGACATAGACGCGGGCACGGATCTCCGGCAGCCCGACGGCCAAGCGTCCGCGCAGGCGCCGTTGGCGTCGACCACGACAAATGCGCCGTCGAGGACCTCGAGCTGACCCTTTTCGACGAACAAGACCGAAGCGCGCTCCTTGATCGGGATCGGTTTCGGCGGCGGCAGGCCGGGCAGTGGGCGCATCCGTCGAACGCCTAGGCCCGGCGCAGCAGCATCAGGCCGCAACCGAAGGCGCGCGCGGCGCCGAAGCCGCTGGCGACCGAGGTGGCGAAGCGGTTCGGCTCCGTCACCGCCAGAACGCCCTCGAAATCGAGCGTGGCAAAGCGAATGGGCCTGGCCCGGGGCCGCGGCAGGCGATGCTGCCGATAGCCGTCGACGGTCAACCGGTCGCCCAGCGGGTCGAACCCGGCGCGCGCGCCGACCCGACGAAGCCAAGCGGCCCCTTGCTCCACAACCGCGTCCTCGCGGACCGCCCGTCGCGTCGGCTGCCCGTCGGACCGGTAGACCGCGCGCATCACCACATCGTCCTTGACCGAGTGCTTCCGGCCCTCCACGCGGCGTCGGATCACCGGATTGGCCCGCAGCGAGAAGGCCAGGCGGTCCCCGGCTTGAAGGTCGAGCGCATAGGGCTTGCTGTCCAGATCGAACAGCGCGTGGCGGTCCTGGGGTGGGCGCGCGGACAGGATGTAGACGGCGCCGTCGCCGGCCTCGCGATAAAGGAAGTCGCGCTGCCGATCGGCAGCGTCGGAAAACAGCGACCAGATCAGCGCATGGCTGACCGAGGGCCGCAATCCTTCGTGCAGCCCCAGCAGCGGGAGCAGCGACCGGACCGACGCGTCGCGGCGCAGGCGCGCGCGGGTGAAATGCAGGGATCCGGTCATGGCGCGGGCTCCTGGGACGGCAAGAGGGCGATACCCTCCCGGCGCCAGCCGAATTGCCAGCGGCGCCGGCTGCCGATGGCATCGTGCCGGGTTTCGATCTGCGCCGGCACCATGCCGGGGGCATCCAGATCGAAGGCCACTTCGGTCCCCGGCTCGGCGGGCTTGGGCACCAGGGGCGGCCAGCGTCGCTGGACCAGGGCCTGGCCCAAGGTATCGGCGGCGATCAATTCGGGCGCCATCGGCAGGCCGAGCGGCGCCGATTTGCGGCCCAGATAGGGGGCGAACATGGGAGACCGCAGGGCGGACATCACGGCCTCCAGGGGGTAGGGTGGGTCCTGTCGAGCCCACAGGGCGGCGGTATGCAGGGCATCGCTCCGGTACTCCCGGGAGGAGATCACGGTTTCCAGCCGGTCGGCGGCCAGCTCCTGCCGCCGGGTCGGCAGCCCGCGATAGCGGCGACCCGACGGGACCTGGATGGTGTGGAAGTCGACCAACGGGATGCCCGCCTGGTCGGTGCGGACGGCATAGCCGTAACCGGCTTCAAGCGCGTCATGGGCGGCTTCGTCGCCGCGCTTCAGCCCCAGGCACCCGGCAACGAGGCCCAGGACGGCCGAGCGGGCCGGGCGGCTCCAGCCCATCCGCCGCTCGCCGACGGCGATCTCGCCGAAGGCGGCCAGCGGCGCATAGAGCGTGAAGATCAGGAACCGGGTCATCGGTCACGTGGTGGCGAAGGTGATGACGTCGGCAAGCGTCCCCTCGCGGCGGGCGACGTTCATCACCGAACGCCGGTCGGCGCACGGGCCGTAGGCGTGGTCCATGTCGTCGCGCACCCGCTCCAGCGCCTCCACCGACCGGGTCATCAGGTCGCCGTCGGCCGGTTTCAGGAATGCCGTGGACAGATTGCGCGGCTGCTGGGCGCCGATTTCGGCCATCAGGTACGACGCCCGGGCCCGGCTGGCGAAACTGGCCTGCTTGCCCTTCGGCGCCACGGTGGCGGCAGCCTCAATCAGCGCGGCCACGGCGGCCTGCGCCAGGGCGGCGTCGCCGGCCAGGTTGTCGTGCAGCAGCACGCGGTCGATGCAAAGATAGAGATAGAACAAGCCGGCCCCGAACTCCTGGACGCTGAGGAAACCGGCCCCGGCATCCTCCCCCGCCGACCGGTCCTTCAGGTCGTCGACCGCCGTGTAGTAGTCGTCCTCCACCGTGACGCGATGGGTGGTGACGGCGTGGCCGACCTGAACCGCCGCTTCGCGATTGAACTTCGGGTCGTCAGCCAGCATGCGGCCGAACATGGCGATGTCGGCGGCAACGTCGGTCGGTTGCAGGACCGCTTCCGGCTTCGGATCGATCGCCTCGCCCTTCAGGGCCCGGTCGGCCAGTTCGAACGCCGCGTGCCGTTCCGCGGGTCCGATGAAGACCAGCTGTTCGGTCTGGGCGGGGTGCTTGTCCTTTTCCCCCTTCAGCTTACCGAAGACGTCGGCGATGCGGCGCGCGACCTGGAGTGCCTGGTCTTCCCCCATGCCGGCCGACCGCAGGTGTTCCAGGATCTCCTCCCCCAGCCGTTGCGTCCGCTGCCCCATGCGGTCGCGCAAACGCTCGGTGAAGACGTCCGAGGTGCGCCAGGCGCGCTTCAGCGACTGCGACGAGATCCGGAGCCGCGGCACGCCGCCGAGCACGGCGGTCTTCGGCCGGCCGGTGTCGTCCCGGTTCAGGTTGGCTGGCGGATAGGCGGTCAACAGATGCAGTTGCAGAAACCTCGACATGGTTCGACCTCACGCGGATGCGGACGGGTTGGAGAAGGGGCCGTTGCGCCCGGCACCGGGCCGCGCGTCGGGGTTGGCGATCGACACGGCGTAGTAGTCGAACACCCAGCGGCGCTTGGTCCGGTCGCCCCAGAACACCATGGACCGGGCCAGATCCCGAACACTCGCCTTATGGCCGACGAAACGCATCAGCCGGGTCATCGCGCGCTGCAGCTCCTCGGTGTCCTCGACCTGCAGGATGCGCCGCAGCCGGCCTTCGCTCAGGATACGCCGCAGCGGGCCTTCGCTCGGATGGGCGTCGGCGGTTTTGTCGAAGGCGGGGCGCCCGACGGCCCGGGCGATCGATCGATCGTCGTTGTCGCGCACATGCCCCAGAACCGCCGCCAGTGCCGCGACCCGGTCGGCGTTGTGTCTGGGCAGGCGCCGGATCAGCGATAGAGTGGGCGGGACCAGCAGCGCGTCCACAGGTCGCCGACAACGGCGCAGAGCCGCCATGGCGGCCCGGTCCTCGCGCACCCCCCGCCACCATTCAAAGGCTCGGTCGCCGACGTCGTAGGGATCGGATGGTGTCGTCGCGTTGTCCATTATACTGCTGCTCCTCGCGCCGTCGGGCGCGCCTTGCGCTGCTGCGGCGTCAGCAACGACAGATGCCGGAAAAGCTGTTCCCCGAGCTTGCCGCCGCCGCGCAGCGTCGCCGTCAGGTCGAAGCGGGCCTTGACCAGCCGCTCCATCGCTGTGTGCTCCAGTCCTTGGGTCGGGGCGAGGTCGTCGAACACCGCCAGCGCCGCACGTTCGATCGTCGTCCGCCACGCCTCGCGCAGGGCGGTGCCCGGGTCCTCGGACACCTCGTCTTCGCCGGTCTGGTGGCGGAGGGCCTGCACGGAGGCTCTGAAAGCCGTCTCGGTGAGCCGCCAGAACCGTTCGGCGATGGACCCGAAGTCGCCGCGGGCATCGGCCGGCCGACTGAACCAAGCCTTCTTCACTGCCATGGTGAGGGCCGATGCGGTTGCCTGCGAAGACCGGACCAGCGCCGTGGCGTGGTCCAGGACGCGCTCCCGCAAATCCGGATCATCGAGGTCGTGCAGCGGGATCTCGCTGTCGATCCAACCCCGCGCTTTCATGTTGTCCAGATCGAAGCCGAAGGCCCAGAGGCGGAAGTCGCCGGCCCGGATCCGGTGAGGCTGCTGCAGCACGTGGCGGACGCAACCGGCGGGCACCCGACCCCTCTCGGCGTCCTCCATGACCAGCCCCAGCCAGTGGCGGTAGCCGACATTGCCCGGCTGGCCATGGACCGGCAGCAGCGGTCCGCCCGTCTTGGTCCGATAGTAGGGGCTGAGCGGATGCTGCCATCCTTCGGTGTAGTTCACGCCCAGATTGCGCGTCTTGAAACCGCGTACCAGCACCGGGTCATCGCGATCGAGGAGGGTGCAGCGGTCGCCGTCGGCGGCGGAGAATTCCAGGCGGATCCGCCGTGGCATCCCCCAATAGACCTGCAGCGGATGGGCATCGGCCGCGGTGGTGGCCCGGCCGGACTTCTCCGAGGTGCGGGCCGGCGCAAGCCATGGAAAGATATCCGCTGCTGCCCCATGTGTTTGGCCGACCTCGCGCGCGGCGATCCGCTCCACGGTTTCCACGTTCGGCCAAACGCGGTCCCACAGCCGGTCACCGAGAACGACCAGCGTGGTCAGCGGGCCGCCGCCGCGCAGCGACGTCCGGTAGCCCGTGCCGCCGGATGGCGCATAGGTCTGCAGCGTGTACAACGCCATGGCAGCGGCCGACCGACACAGTGCCGATGCGCCGCCCCGCTTGACGAAGATATCGGTGTTCTTGCGCAGCGTGTTGTCACCCGGGGCATCGATCAGCAGGGTGCCGGCCTCCCGCGTCTCGCCTCCGAAGTCCGGGTCGAGGTCCTGCATGAACCGCGGACCGGGTCCGTCCAGATCGAAGGCATGGGCGATAGTCGAGAACCGGGCCCGCAGGTGTTCCGGCAAAGGTGGCTCCGAGCCCAGCCGGCGCCAGTCGCGGTCGTCCTGCGGCGCCGCGGCGGTCGACATCAGCCCGATCAGCAACTCGGTCAGGCTGCCGACGAAATCGGCACGCGGCGCGACGATGGCCACGAAGGGATCGCTGTCGATGCGATCGGTGACCTGCCAGGGTGCCACCCACTCAACCTCGCCGCTGCGCCGACACAGGGGCAGCCAGGGCTCATGGATCAGATTGAACGTAGCGGGGCTGCCGGACATGGATTGCAACCGCCCGATGATTTTCGCCAAATTAGACGAAAATCCATGATTCTTTATGCAACGTCCACCCTGCAATCAGCCCGTTTCGCGTGCCCGGATGGAGGGGGTTACCCGGGCCGGCGCCTACCGTCGTCACGTTCGACCTGAAGGCCGAGGTGCGGATCGTAGATCACTGTCCGCGTCCCGCCCGGGCCATCGGCGGGGCCGTGCCATCCATTGTCTGTCTTGATCAGCGGGACGAGGACCTTGTCGCTTTCCCAGCGGTGCCAGTCCCGTTTGGCCGTTGATACCAGGGGTGCCAGCGCGGTGTCCCAATCGGCTTCGCCGGCGATCTGGCTGGCCCGCACCCGGCATTCGCTGAGCCGCCACGCCCGGCCAGGCGCGCCGGCTTGCTCTCCGTCGCTGCCGGACGCCCACGGCACGATGCTTCCGTCTTCCAAACGGGCCAGACGCAGCACCGTCTCCGGTTCGCCCAGGCGCGTCGGCGTCCGCGTATCGTCGTCCCAGGCGCCGGAGCCCGGCACATAGCCTTCCTCTGGGATCAGGACGTTCTGGTGGGCCAGGCTGCGGTCGGCATAGCTCTGCCCTTCCGCTTCGATCCAGGTCGGCCGCAGATCCGTCGGCACGCCTCGATCGGCGTCATCGCCATACACCGCCTCGATCATCGCCCGCAGGTCGTCGGGGCTGACGATGGCGCCGCGGTCCCGAAGCTCTCTGGCCGAAAGCCAGAGCTGTGCGTGGTTGCGATAGACCGCTGCGGCGCGGGGCAAGGGTCGCCGGAGCCATTCGCGGTCCGCATCGGGTCGCGGCTCAGGCGAGACGACCAGCATCTCGCAAGCGCCCGGCGGCCGCGGCCGTGCGTGGCGCCAGAGCCGGCCGGCGCGCTGGATCAGCAGGTCGATCGGCGCCAGATCGCTGACGACAAGATCGAAGTCCAGATCGAGCGACTGCTCGACCACCTGCGTCGCCACCAGGACCTGGCCGGCGCGGACTTCGGCCGGGGCGTCCCGGCCGAATCTGGCCAACACCTCCGCCTCACGCGCCAGCCGGTCGCCCATGGTGAAGCGGGCATGGAACAGCAACGGCCGTGTTCCCTGCGCCGCCAGGGCCTGCGTGGCGTCGATCGCGTCGTCGACGGTGTTGCGGATGTAGACGACGGCACGCCCGGCGCGGGCGGCCTGGGCCACCTCCGCCAGCGCTGCTTCCGGCATCTCGAGAAGCCGGACAGCCACCGACCGGCGCCGATAGGGCGGCACCTCCGCCTCCACCATCACGCCGGGGGCCACCGCGGCGGCCAACGGATAGGGGCGGTCGCCGGTGCCGGGAGCGACGCGACCGTCGTCGCCCAGTCCCCGGCGAAACGCCCGCACGAAACCTTGGCGCATGTGCTGCGACAGGGTGGCGGAGAGCAGCACCGCGCTTCCGCCTTGCGCGGCATGGAACCGCAGCAGGGTTTCGATTTCCTGCTGCATGTAGGCGTCGTAGGCGTGGATTTCGTCGAGGATGAGGACGCGCTGGCCCAACCCCAGCAGCCGGAGCGACTGATGCTTGACCGGCAGGACCGCCAGCAGCGCCTGCTCCACCGTGCCGACGCCGACATCGGCGAGAAAGGTCCGCCGCCGGTCGTCGGCGATCCACTCGGCGCAGGCGGCCGATGCGGGCACATCCTCCGCGCCGGGCGCTTCGCCCGGTCCGCCGTAGCCGACCTCCGGGCTGCCGGCCTGCAGATCGGCCCGGCGAAACCCGGGATGCAGGTCGCGGGCGCTGTGGGCCAACGCCAGGGACGGTGTCGCATCCTGCGCGAACAGGCGGCGATAGATCGCCGACAGCCGGTCGAACATGGCGTTGGCCGTCGCCATCGTCGGCAGCGCCACATAGAGCCCGGTGGCCCGACCGGCAGCGATCAGTCGATGGGCCAGCATGAGGGACGCTTCAGTCTTGCCACTGGCCGTGTCGTCCTCGATCAGGAACAGAGCGGGCCCCGGGGGCAAATCCACCTCGACCGCCCATGTCTGCATCGGCCGGGGCGCGAAGCCGTCTTTGCCGGTAAGTCCGGCATATCCGGTCGCGGCCCGGGAAGGGGCGGGCAGGATACCGGCAGCCGCGACGGCGTTGTCGGCCCTTGGACGGGCACAGGACGACCAGTAGTCCGCGAGCGAATGCGATGCCGCCTGGTAGGCAAACCACTGCTGGTTTGAGCCGATCCAGTCGCAGAGCACCGCGAAGCCGGCGATCGCGAATGAGTGCGTCCGGGCGGCCCGCTCATCGAGGTCGATCGGCCGCTCGACCGGCAGGAGCAGTGTCGCCATGGCTTCAGCGAACCGCCTGGCGCCGTCGATCCCGGCCTTGCCGAACAGGTCCTGCGGCGGTGCCAGGCCCGAGACGCCGACCGGACGGCCATGATGGCCGAACACGGCGTCGGCCAGCGGCAGGATCCCCTCGGGCTCCGCGAACAGCCGCACGCTCAGATCCTCCAGACAGCGCTCCCAGGCCAACAGCGCCAGGCGGCCGTGTCCCGGATCCGACCGCGCCGGTAGACCACCGAGGACCTCCGGATACCGGTCCGGCGCTTTTGCCTGGAAGACCCGGGCGAATTTGCCGATGTCGTGCAGGGAAAGCAGGAAGACCAAGACGCGCCTGCCCGTTTCGCGGTCCAGCCGCAGCGCATCCGGCAAGGCACGAAGGCCGGCATGGCGGGACAGCAGCACGTCGGCCACGGCGGCAACGTCCAGGCAGTGATAGGCCAGCGGGTGGGCCGCCGGCCCGGGACGGTCCCGCATGGGGCGGGCCTTGCCCCAGAAGGTGAGGATCGGATCCATCGCTTCGGCCGTCACCTGAGCAGCCACGTACGCGCGGATGAAGGACGGTGCGGGCCGAGAAATGACCGACCTCGTCCTTCCGTCATCCTGCAGGATGCCAGCCGGCTTCGCCTTCGCAAACAGCCGCCTCGCGCCCTTGGGCAGACCGAAGCGCAGGCTTTCGTTGCGCCAGATCGCCCTGCCGGTCGGCTACCGCGCGCCCGCCGAGCTTTCTCCAGTTTCGAGAGTGCGTCTCCCTTCGGATCATCCTTTGGTTGACGCTGGTCGGAAGGCATGATATGCCCGTTAAATCAATATCAAGTACCCCAAGAATAATCCAAAAGTACCGTTAAATAGTTAAGGTCGGATGTGACGGTCCCGTTGACCGTTCGCTGGCCAGTGGTCCTGTAGCTTCGCGACAGCGTGTAGGACGGGTTGGAGACCGGTCGTACAACGTTGAACGTGTGGGGGCGACTGCATCATTCCCATCTCGTGATCTGATCCATGCGCCCGGCCCGCCGGTCCGGACGCGCTAACCCAAAGACTGCGCCGGTACGGTATCCGTGAAGGGTCGGCGGTCCGCGACATGCGGCCCGCATAGGCGGGTCGTGTGCGGGCGCCTGGGCATCGTGCCGCGGATTGGGTCAGGGTGGGGAGGCGATGCGGTTGCCTTTGCGGAAGCGAAGGTGCCATGGGCAGTCAGCGTGATCGCGGCGCCACCGCCGCACCGGACGTCCCCGCCCGGGGAAGGTCCACCGACCCCGCCGCCACGCCGCTGGGCGAGTCGCTGACGCGGCTGCGACCGATGCTGCTGGCGGTCGCTGGGTTCAGCTTGGGCATCAACCTGCTGATGCTGGTGTCGCCGCTCTACATGATGCAGGTGTTCGATCGGGTGCTGGGCAGCGGCCATACCGGCACGCTGATCTGGCTGACCGTGGTGGCGGGCGTCGCGCTCCTGTGCCTGGGCGCCCTGGAGACGGTGCGCGGGCGCCTGCTGTCGCGCGGGGCCGCCTGGCTGGACAGCCGCATGGGCGGCTGGCTGATCGCTGCCGGCCATGCCAGCGGCATCGGCGGCAGGCCGCTGGGGACCCAGCCGCTGCGCGATCTGGAACAGCTGCGCGGCTTCCTGGGCGGTACGGGCATGAACCCGATCTTCGACCTGCCCTGGGCGCCGGTGTTCATCGCCGTGATCTGGATGCTGCATCCCTGGCTGGGCGTGCTGGCCCTGGCCAGCGCGATCCTGTTGTTCCTGCTGGGGCTGGCCAACGAGCTGGCGACCCGCGGGCCATTGAAATCCGCCAGCCGCGACCGGGTGGCGGCGCTGGCCCGGTGTGGCGCCGCCCTACGCAATGCCGAGGTGGTCCAGGCCCTGGGCCTGTTGCCGCGCATCGTCCGCCGTTGGGACCGGGATACATCCCCTGCCCTGACCGCCCAGCAGACCGCCGCCGACCTGGGCGCGCTCAGCCTCGGCGCCACCCGCTTCACCCGGATGTTCGTCCAGGTCGGCGTGCTGGGCATCGGCGCCTATCTGGTTCTGCAGGGCCAGTTGACCGCCGGCGGGATGATCGCCGGGTCGATCCTGCTGGGCCGCGCCCTGGCCCCGTTCGAACAGGCGATCGGCGCCTGGAAGAACCTAACCGCCGCGCGCACCAGCTACCAGCGGCTGCAGACGCTGCTGCGCGCCGTCCCCGGGCCGCAGCGGGCGATGGCCCTGCCGCCGCTGAGCGGCCGGCTGGCGGTGGAGGGCCTGACCTTCGCGGCGCCGGGCAGCGACCGGCCGATCCTGCGCCAGGTCGGGTTCGCGCTCGACCCCGGCGAAACCCTGGCGGTGATCGGCCCCTCGGCCTCGGGCAAAAGTACGCTGTGCCGGCATCTGGTCGGTGTCTGGCAGCCCACCTCCGGCCATGTCCGCCTGGAT
>JANQIU010000138.1 GCA_028281985.1 Alphaproteobacteria bacterium
ACGCAACGGCCCCCGCCTCCGACAGCAGGCCGAGTTCCGCCAGCTCGCGGCCCGCCGCAGCCCGCGTAATGCAGGCCTGGGCGAATATCTTGACGCTGCGCTGTTCGCGCGCCCGGCGGGCGATGAACTCCAGCCCGGCGACGCCGTCGATCGGCGGGTCGGTGTTGGGAAGGCAGGCCAGCGCCGTAATCCCGCCCGCAGCGGCGGCGTCGCCGGCGGTCGCGATGGTTTCCTGATGTTCCGCCCCGGGTTCGCCGATCCGGACCCGCATGTCGACCAACCCCGGCGCCAGGCAGAGCCCCGAGCAATCGATCACATCGACGGCGCCGGGCGGCAGGTCCGGAAACAGGCTCGGGATGCCGCCGGGCACCACTTCGGCGATGGCGGCGTCCTCGACCACCACGGTGCCCTCGCTGTCGAGACCGGAGGCCGGGTCCAGCAGGCGCGCATGGACGAAGGCGGTGCGGCGGGTCATGGCGCGGCATTGCCTTGCGTGGCTGCCAAAGCGTCCAGCACCGCCATGCGGACGGCTACGCCCAGCTCGACCTGGTCCAGGATCATGCTGCGATGGATGTCGTCGGCGACCTCGCTGTCGATTTCGACGCCGCGGTTCATCGGCCCCGGATGCATGACCAGCGCGTCGGGTTTGGCGACCGCCAGCTTGGCCGCATCGAGGCCGTAGAAATGGAAGTACTCGCGGACCGAGGGAAGGTACTGGCCCTCCATCCGTTCGACCTGCAGGCGCAGCATCATCACGATGTCGACGTCGCGCAGCCCGCTGTCCATCCGATGGTGCACCTCCGCGCCCAGGGCGTCGGTGCCGGGGGGGATCAGCGTCGGCGGCGCCACCGCGCGGACTCGGGCGCCCATGATCTGCAGCAGGTGGATGTTGGATCGGGCTACCCGGCTGTGCAGGATGTCCCCGCAGATCGCCACTTCCAGCCCGGCCAGCCGGCCAAGGCGGCGCCGGATGGTCAGCGCGTCCAGCAGGGCCTGTGTCGGATGCTCGTGATTGCCGTCGCCGGCATTGATGACCGACCCGTTGACCTTCTGCGATAGAAGCTCCACGGCACCGCTCTCGGGATGCCGGACCACCAGCACGTCCGGGTGCATGGCATTCAGCGTCATCGCCGTATCGATCAGGGTTTCGCCCTTCTTCACCGAGCTGGTCGCCACCGACATGTTGATGGTGTCGGCGCCCAGGCGCTTGCCGGCGAGTTCGAACGAGGTGCGGGTCCGGGTTGAGTTCTCGAAGAACAGATTGACCACCGTCCGGCCGCGCAGGAGGCCGATCTTCTTCTCCGGCTGCCGGTTCAGGTCGACATACCGGTCGGCCAGGTCGAGAAGGGCGGCGATCTCCAGCGGCGACATGCCTTCGATCCCCAACAGGTGCCGGCGGCGGAGGATCGGATCGGAGGATGGTGCGGTTGTCGACATCGGCCGGGACTATAGGCGGGTGGTTTCGACCATCGCCAGCCGGACCGAACGGGCGGCTCGGATGATCAAGTCTTTCAAGGCCATAGGTCGTTCGCCTCGGGAACCCTTCACCTCCGGCCGCGGAGAACAGGCGGTTCCCGCGATGGGCGAGTCGGCCGGTGCCGAAGATCGTCCTTGAAAAGGCACCTGCGATCTCCACGTGTAGAATTCAAACGATACGGCACGTGAAACGCAGTGCCGCAACGGTTCCTCCGTTGGAAGCACCTGAGGGAGACTGGCCATGAACGGAATGATCCCAGGCATCGTGCGCCGGTGGCGGCAGGCCCGGCGCGAACGTTCAGCCCGCCACGGCGTCCTGGCCAAGCCGGTAAGGGTTCAGCGCATGTCGGCGTTCGCCTTCGCCGGATCGCGTCTTGCCGACCGGCGTCGACGGATGGGCGCGGCCATGGGCCGGCGGCCCGGCGAAACCGTCTGAACGACCGCGCGGGCCTTAAGGGTCAGCGCGTCAGCAGGAACAGCAGAACTGGCAGCGTCAGGGCCGAGGCGGCGGTTTCAGCCGTGGTGATGGCGGCCATCATCGGCGCATCGCCGCCGAGCTGCCGGGACAGGATGTAGGCGCTGGTCGCCGTCGGGACCCCGGCGAACACCACCACGGCGAACGTCGACACCGGGTCGAGCGCCAGCGCGTGGGCGATCGCCCAGGCCACGGCCGGCAACAGGGCTAGCTTCAGCAGCAGGGTCAGCGCGGTCGCAGCCCGGGCGCGGGCGATGGCGTTCAACTCCAGGGCGGCGCCGACGGCGATCAGGCCCATGGGCAGGGCGGCGCGGCCGATGATCTCCAGCATCGGCCCCAGGACCGGTGGTAGCCCGATGCCGCTGCCCCCGAGAAGGGCGCCGGCCGCGCAGGCCAGGATCAACGGATTGCTGGCCACCTGGCGTATCAGCATGGCGACGCCGGCGTTACCGCTGTTGCCGTCACCGTAGCGCACAAGCGCGGCGACCGAGATCGCGTTCACCGTCGGCATCAGGATGGCCATGGTGATGGCCGCTGCCGCCAACCCGGCTTCTCCATGTACGCGGCCGACGATCGCCAGCGCCATGTAGGTGTTCATGCGCAGGGCGCCCTGCACCATGCTGGTGAAACCGGGCCCGTCGACGGGCAGGAAACGCCGCAGGGCCAGCAGCAGCCCGGTCACGACAGCCAGGGCGCCGAGCACGGCGACGGCGGTTCCGCCGGCGGCGAGGCGGGCCAGGTCGGACTGGGCCAGGGTGGCGACGATCAGGGCCGGGAGCAGAACGTAGTAGGCCAGACGTTCCAGCGACGGCCAGAATGCCTCCGCAACGAACCCGCGATGCCGGAGCAGGGCGCCCCCCAGCATCAGCAGGAACACCGGCAGGACGGGGTCGAGGATCAGGCTCATCCGGGCCGGCTGTAGGACAGCGTGTCCAGGGCTCCCTGCAGAATGTACGCCGCGGCGGCTGTGTCCACCGACTGTTTGCGCTTGGCCCGCGACACGTCGGCGCCGATCATCGCCCGCTCCACCGCCGCCGTCGAAAGCCGCTCGTCCCAGAACGCGATCGGCAGGTCGCGCAGGCCCAGGAGGTTCTGCGCAAAGGCCCGCACAGATTGGCAGCGCGGGCCTTCGCTGCCGTCCATGTTGACCGGCAGGCCGAGCACGAATGCCGCAACGGCCCGCTCGTCCGCCGCTTCGAACAGGGCCGCGGCGTCGTCGCGGAAGCGTGTCCGCCGGATCGTGCCGATCGGGGTGGCGATCAACCAGCCGGCGTCAGACACCGCCATGCCGATGGTCTTGGTTCCCAGATCCAAGCCCATCAGCCGGGCGTCGGCCGGTAGTCCCTGGCCCAGGTCGGCCAACTTGCGGATCGCCATGGCGAATGCTACCGTCCCGGCCGCCAATCCCAGAGAAACCCATGTTTTTCTTGGACTTAGCAGCTTCCCGTTGATCTTTGTGTCCCAAGGGGTACCGCATGGCGCTCGACAAGGCCACCGTGGCGCGGATTGCCCGCCTGGCCCGCATCAAACTACCCGACGCCGATCAGGAGGCGATGACCGGCGATCTGACCCGCATTCTGGGCTTCGTCGAACAGCTCTCGGAAGTGTCGAC
>JANQIU010000294.1 GCA_028281985.1 Alphaproteobacteria bacterium
AGCGGCCGCCGGCTGGCCGCGCCGGGCGGCCGGGACATCCGCCCCACGGCCGACCGGCTGCGGGAATCGCTGTTCAACATCCTGGCGCACGGGCCGCCACCGCTACGCCGCGATTTGGCCGATGGTGGACTGACCGTGCTGGATGCGTTCTGCGGCACCGGTGCGCTGGGGATCGAGGCGTTGTCCCGCGGTGCGGCGCAGGCGGTGTTTCTCGACGCCACCCCGGCCTCGCTGGCGCTGGCCCGGCGCAATCTTGCCGCCCTGGGGATTGAGGCGCGGGCACGCCTCGTGCGGGCGAACGCCCTGCGCCCGCCGCCGGCAACTTGGGCCGCGGGTCTGGCGTTCCTCGATCCACCCTATGGCAAGGACCTGGCGCCGCCGGCGCTGACCGCCCTGGCGGCGGCCGGCTGGCTGGCGCCGGGCGCACAGGTGGTGGTGGAGGTGGCCGACCGGGACAGCCTGTCGGTGCCCAGGGGCTTCACCGAGCTGGATCGGCGGCGATACGGCGGGACGCAGGTTGCGTTCCTGGCCTACGCCCCCTGACGCCGGGGCGCCAACGCGGCTTCTTCCATGCGAATGCGATAGGTCAGCAGGGCCGCGTTCAGCACGGTGTAGACACCGGCAATCCACCAGGCTCCGAAGGCCAGCGGCAACACGGCGATTTCGCCAGTCACCACCCAGTAGTTCGGATGCCGCACCCAACGGTAGGGGCCGCGCCGGACCAGAGGCGCCTGCGGCAGGCTGATGATGCGGGTGGTCCAGAACCGGCCCAGGCTGGCGATCACCCAGATGCGCCCGCATTGCAAGGCGACGAAGAGTGCCACCAGCGGCCAGATCGGCTGGGCCGATGGCGGCACCGCCAGGAACAGCACCAGCAGCCACGACCCATGAAGTGCGTAGAACAGCGGATAGTGCCCGGCCCCGTGTTCGACGCCGCCTTCGGCCAGCAGCCGCTGAGTATTGCGCTTGGCCAGACGGGTTTCGGCGATGCGCTGAACGGCGACCAGCAGCACGATCACCTGCGCCCAGCCGATTGCCAGCTCGTGGATCATTTGGAGGCGATCATCCCGGGGCGACCCTGCGACGGCGATCAGCCGAGATGGACGAGGGCGAAAGCGCCGGTGAAGCCGGGTCCCAGCGCGCTGACCAGGTAACGGCCGGGTGCTGCCTCCTTCAACCGGCGCTGCAGGACGAACATCACCGTCGCCGCCGACATGTTGCCATGGGCGCGCAGGACGGCGCGTTCGGTATCCAGCGTGCCGGCGGGCATCCCGAACGTGTCCTCCAGGGCGGCGATGACCTTGGCGCCGCCGGGATGGCAGATGACCCCCGCCAGGTCGTCCAGCCCAAAGCCGCACCGGCCCAGAAAGGCCTCTGCCGCCGGGCGCATGCGCTCGCGCACCAGGGCCGGGATGTCGCGGGAGAAAATGACCCCCAGGCCATCGTCTTCGACCGACCAGCCCATGATGTCGAGCGTGTCCGGCCATAGATGCTCGCCCCAGCCGATGACGGCGGCCGGGCGCCCGTCGCCGGCCCCGTCGGTGTTGGCGGTCAGGATGGCCGCCGCGGCGCCGTCGCCGAACAGGGCGGTGGCGATGATGTTGGCCTTGCGGGTGTCCCTCTGGCGCAGGGTCAGGCTGCACAGTTCGACGACCAGCAGCAGCACCCGCGATCCCGGATGCGCCCTGGCCAGGGCGGCGGCTCGCCCCAAGCCCAGCGTGCCGCCGGCACAGCCCAGGCCGAAGACCGGCAGGCGCTGCGTGTCCGGCCGGAAACCCAGCCGCTGCATCAACAGGGCATCCAGGCTGGGGGTGGCGATCCCGGTGCTGCAGATGGTGACGATCGCGTCGATCTGGTCGGCCCGGAGCGTGGCGGCGTCCAGGGCATCGCGGGCCGCCCGTTCCAGCAGATCGACGGCGTGCTTCAGGAAGGTGTTGTTGCGGTCTTCCCAGCCCCGCGGTTCCATATACCAGTCGTGCGGTTCGCAGACTTGGCGGGTATCGATCCCGGCATTGTCGAAGGCGCCGGCCAGCCGGGCAAACCGCGCCGGATGCCGGGCAAAAAGCTGGCCCGCGGCGTCGCGAGCCTCACGCTGTTCCACCGTGACCGCCGGGCTGGCCGTGGCCAGTCCCAGGATCCGCACCGCCCCATCGGCAAGCGGCGATGCGCAGGCATCGGCGGGTGCCGGTATGGCTGACGCCGACGCGGCCCCGTCCATCATGTTCTGTCGCCGGGTGTCAGCGAAACGGTTCGGGGGCGTGCATTCCACATTTTGGAAAGTATGTGACGGAAGCCATCGGTAGGATAGCTACACGGTGTCGCGCCAACCATGCCAGCGTTTTTCCGGAGCAACGGGTGCCGCCCGACAGGCGGCGAGGGGCCGGTCAGACCAGGGGTCAGGAATCCGTACGGCTGGGAACGGGCAGGCGAAGGAAGCCGATGCCCTCTTCGGACATGGCGGCGGCATCTTCCGACGAGGCCTCGCCGTAGATGTCGCGGGCGGGGACCTCCCCGTAGTGGATGCGCCGCGCCTCCTCGGCAAACTTGTTGCCGACATAATCGCAATTGGCTTCCACATAGCGCCGGACGGCCGCGAGCTTCTCGTGGCCCTGGACCAGCAGCTTCTTCAGTTTCTCGTCCGCAGCGCCGGCCGATCGGCGGATCCTCGGGGCCATGATGGCCTTTGTCACGTCGGTATCGCCGCAAAGCGGGCAGCTTATGGCACCGGCGGCGGCCTGTGTCTCATAGCCTTCGCCGCTGTTGAACCAGGCCTCGAACAGGTGCCCGTGGCCGCATTTGAGTTCGAAAAGTATCATCTCCGTACCGTCCCGATGCTCCCTGCCCCATCACTAGTCTATCGGAGGCAGGTTGATAAACCGGAAACGGTAGGTCGGGGGCCGGCAGGGCCGACCGCCGGTCAATCGGGCCGTCTGCTTCAGCCGTGGGCCGGCATTCCCCAGTGCCGCGGCTGCAGCAATCGCAGCCGCACCGCCGACAGGCCCCGCCAAAGGGCCAAAAAGGCCTGGCACACCGCTTCGCCATGGGCGGCCCGGGCCCGGATGACACCGTCGTTCACCGCGGGATCGTGGCTCTCGTACGCGCGTGCGAACATGGCATGAACCCTCGCTCCAGTGTGGGTCCTTGGAGGATCGCACTTGGCCGTGGAATAGATAATATCCACTTTCGGCAAAGGATCTTGTCCTCAGAGGAACGAATGTCATGGCCCTGGAGCGCCTGGACGCGGTCGCGGTCTTTGCCAAGGTGGTCGACGCCGGCAGCTTCTCGTCGGCCGCCCGGTCCCTGGGGTTGGGGCCGTCGGCGGTCAGCAAATCGGTGGCTGCCCTGGAAGAGCAGCTCGGCGCCCGGCTGCTGAACCGGACCACCCGGCGCCTGAGCCTGACGGAAGTCGGCGTGGCCTATTACGAGCGGGCGCGGATCGCCCTGGCCGCCCTGGAGGAGGCCGAGGCCGCGGTCACCGACCTGAGTGCGGCGCCGCGCGGCGTGTTGCGGGTGACCATGCCGGTCGCCTATGGCAGCCATGTGGTGGCGCCCCTGCTGCCGGGATTCATGGATCGCTATCCGGAAGTCCGGCTGGAGGTCATCCACAGCGACCATGTGGTGAACCTGGTCGACGAGGGCGTGGACGTCGCCGTCCGCATCGCCGAGCTGCGCGATTCCACGCTGGTCGCCCGGCTGCTGTCCCCCAACCGCCGCGTGGTCTGCGCCAGCCCGGATTACCTGGCGCGGGCCGGTGTGCCGCAGCAGCCGGCCGATCTGTCGCGGCATTCGCTGCTGGTCTATGCGCTGCCGACCGGGCCGGCCGACTGGACCTTCCAGGCCGGCGGCCGTCGTGTGGTGCAGCGGGTCGTCGGCCGGGTGCAGACCAACAACTTCATCCTGCTGCGGGAAGCCGCCATTGCCGGGCACGGCCTGATCCGACTGTCGGAATACCTGGTGGGGGATGCGCTGGCCGACGAACGCCTGGTGCCGGTGCTGACCGAGTTCGAGATGGCCGATACGGGCATCTACGCCGTCTACCCGGCCCGCCGGCACCTGACACCGAAGGTGCGCGCGTTCGTCGACTATCTGGCGGAAACCATCGGCAAGCCGCCCTGACCGCGCCCTCAGAGTGTTGACCCCATGGCCACTCGAGGCACGTCCTTGGTTGAACGTCCTCAGGTCGCAGGAGCTCAATGCGTCATTTGCGTCGCCCCTTCTGATGACGCAGGTGGCGCGCGTTCCGTCGCCGGGTTTTCACGTCCACCGTTGATGCAGCGCGATCGAATTCCCGTCGGGATCGAGCGCATAAACGAAGGTTCGGCTTGGGAGACGAAGCGGCTCTCCAACGATCTGGCCGCCCGCGTCCAGGACACGCTCCGCAATCGCTTCGATGGTGCCCGGTGCGGGAAGATGCGCCGTTGTACCTGTGCCTTCCGCCGCGGGACGTCCGGGATAGAGATGGCCGCTGACCCCGGAACCCCCTGCATAGGGCAGCATCGCCATTTCGTTTGGGCCGCCTTCCTCGTCGATCAAGGCTGCTTCTAAAATGGCGCCATAGAAGGCTTTGGCGCGCGCCATGTCAGTGACGGGGATCTCGACCCAGATAAGGGCGTTGACCGGTCCGGTCATGGAAGTTTCGTCTGTCATCGAGTACTCCGTGGGTGATGCGAACCGGCTACGTCCGACGGTTTCTTCTCATTCGGCGACGTCCCAGCTCATGGTTTCACAGGCAGGACAGGCAGCGGTTTCCGGTCGCGCGATGGTCAGGCGGCGTTGTTGTCGACGTCGCAGATCAGGCGCCATTCGCCGTTCTTCTGGCGGGCGTAAGCGAGAAAAAGGCGTCCGCTTGTTTTGCGAACCTCGCCCGTATCCTTGGGTTGCATCGCCACGCCGAATGTCCCGGTCACCAGAACTGTGTCACCTAAGTCAACAAACTCCTCGATATCGAATGTCGAGCGTGTGGTGAAAGCGGCCAGGATCGGTTGATACTTCGCCCGGACGGCATTTCGCCCTCGCACCGTGTGGCGACCTTGGTTGGCAACCAGGATGCGATCATCGCAGCAGGCCACCAGACCATCGAGATCGTCGCCGTCCAGGCAGGACATCCAGCGGTCAATCTCGGTTTCAACGGCAGCTCGGGCGTCTGTTCCGGTCACGGTGCACACCTTTGTTGATTGCAACGCGCCGGAGACTAGACGACCTTCCTCGTTCAGTTTATCGACGTAATTCGTGACAGAGTGATCGGTATTCCGAACAATGCGGGCGCCTGGACGGTGGGATGACGTGGCGACCTTTGTCGTCGTGGTTGAAACAGGCAGCTTCCGGGCGGCCGCCCGCGCCCTCGCGCTATCGCCTGCCGCGGTGAGCGAGCGGGTGGCGCGCCTGGAAACGGCTCTCGACAAGCGCCTTCTCAACCGCTCGACCCGAAGCATTGCGCCGACCGAGGCCGGTCAACGGCTCTTCGAAGCCTGTCGCGAGCCGTCACGCGCGATCTCCGACGCCATGACGGATATCGGTCGCGACGGGGATGTCTCGGGTCTCTTGCGGATCAGCGCGCCGCCCAACACCGCGTCGCTGTTCCTGAACGATCTCGTAAGCGGCCACCTGCGAGCCCATCCCGCAGCGCGAGTTGAGATCGTCTACGAGGATCGAAAGATCGATCCGGTTGCCGAGGGATACGATCTTGTCGTGCGCAGCGGTCGGCTCCTCGACGCCGACAGCTACGCGCGGCCTGTTGGCCCTCAATTGCGCCCTGTCGTCGTGGCCGCTCCACCTTATCTAGAACGCGCCGGGACGCCGCGATCCCCTGCCGACCTCGCATTCCACGACGCCATTCTCTGGCAGCCGGCCGGAGCGCCGGCTCCTATTGCCTGGGCTTTCCGGGAAGGAGTGGTGCAGCCCCGGCCCGCTCGTATCGCCAGCGACGTCGGCACGGTCATCCATCTCGCTCGCGAAGGGCACGGGCTTGCCTTTGTGTACGAAGCAGCGGTGCTAGAGCTGGTCAGAGACAGGGCGTTCGTCGCACTGTTTCGTGAGCGGACGCAGGATCTGCCTCGTTACAGCCTTGCCTATGTCGGCAAGCGCCACCTGCCAACCCGCGTCAGGCTGTTCCTCGAAACGGCCAAGCATCATTCACCAATGAGCTAGCGTCCCGATTGGGAATCTCGCGCCAGCGAACCCCGTCGTCGCACATCCACGACCAAGAGAACCCTAGATTTCGCCTTGGGCTAGTTCGCCAGCCGGACCCGCAGGAAGTCGATGGCGACCCGGACCTTGTTGGGCAGAAAGGCCCGGCTGGGATAGAGCAGCCAGGCCGCGGTGTCGAAGGTGGTGGCGGTGACGTCGTGGTCCGGAAACAGGTCGACCAGCCGGCCGGCGGCAATCTGGCGATCCACCAGCCAGTTGGCCAGCAGGGCCGGCCCCAGTCCGGCCAGGCAGGCGGCCTTCAGGGCCGTGGCGTTGGAGATGGCAATGTCGCCGCGCACCGGGTTCTCGGCAACGGCACCCGACCGGTCGCGGAACAGCCAGCGGGATCGGAACCCCGGCAGGGTGAACACCAGGCATGGATGATCGGCCAGATCGGCCGGGTCGCGGATCGGCTGCTGTCCGGCCAGATAGTCCGGACTGGCGCACACCCGGTAACGGGTGGTCATCAGCCGGGCGCCGATCAGGTCGGCGGTCAGGGCCGGCGCCAGCCGGATCGCCAGATCCACGCGCTCCGCGACCAGGTCGACATTGGCATCGGTCAGCAGCAGATCGAGGCTCAGCGCCGGATAGGCGTCGCGAAACGCCCCCAGCAGCGGGACGACGCATTCCAGGCCGAACGCGACCGACGTGGTCAGGCGCAGGCTGCCGGTGGGCGTGGCGCCGAACGACCGGGCTTCCTCTCCGGCCCGGTCCAGTTCCTCCATCAACGGGCCGATCCGCTGGATATAGCGGGCGCCGGCCTCGGTGAGCGACAGGCGGCGGGTGGTCCGCTGGAACAGCCGGGCGCCGAGCGCGGCTTCAACGGCCGCGACGGTCCGCGAGACGGCGGATGGGTCGATCGCGTGCCGACGGGCGGCGGCGGCAAAGCTGCCTTCGCGGGCCACGTCGAGGACGATCTCAAGGGATTTCGTATCCATTCATGCCAGTTTCGCACGAGATTGGTGCCGACAGATATGTTTATCGCGCATCATGCACGGACATACCGTGCGCCATCCGTTGCCACTGACTGACGAGAAGGGCTCGAGGGATGGCGAGGATCGCGTTTTTGGGGTTGGGCGCCATGGGCGCGCGCATGGCGTCGGTGCTGGTGCAGGCCGGGCATGACCTGACCGTCTGGAACCGGACACGGGGTCGAACCGAGGCCTTGCGCGCGGCGGGCGCCGTTGAAGCCACCACGCCGCGGGCCGCCGCCGACGGTGCGGACGCGGTGATCGCCATGGTCCGCGACGACGCGGCCTCCCGCCACGTCTGGCTGGACGACGAGACCGGGGCGCTGGCCGGCCTTGGGCCACAGGCGGTGGGCATCGACTGCTCCACCCTGTCGGTCGGCCATGTCCGGGCTTTGGCCGGCGCCTTTGCCGACCGGAACCGGGCCTTTCTCGATGCGCCCGTTGCCGGGTCGCGGCCGCAGGCCGAGGCCGGCGCGCTGATCTTCCTGGTCGGCGGCCCGGCGGCGGCGGTGGCCCAGGTCCAGCCCCTGCTGAACGTCATGGGGGGCGCGGTTCACCACGCCGGGGACACCGGTGCCGGGGCCACGCTCAAGCTCATGGTCAACGCCCTGTTCGGCGCCCAGTTGGCGCAGATGGCGGAGCTAATCGGCTTTGCCGCCAAGGCTGGGATCGATGCAGCCAAGGCGGTGGAGATCATCGGCGCCACGCCGGTCTGCAGCCCGGCCGCCAAACTGTCCGCCCAGGCCATGCTGGCGGCAGCATTCGCGCCGGCCTTCCCGATCGACCTGGTCGCCAAGGATTTCGGGCTGGTGGACCGCTCGGCGGCAGAGGTTTCGGCCGACCTGCCGGTGAGCAGGGCGGCCGGCACGGTGTTTGCCGAAGGCGTCGCCCGTGGCTTCGGCGGCGACAACATCACAGGCATCGCCCAGCTCTATCCTGCCGACTGATCGCCGTTCGGTGCCCCATGCGGCAAGAGGGCGCCGGTCAGATCCGCACCCTGGAACTGGGCGTCGTCCAGCAAGGCGTTGCGGAGATCGGCGTTGCGAAAATCGGCCTGCCGCAGGTCGGCACCGCGCAGATCGGCGGCGGAAAGGTCGGCGCCGTGCAAACGGGCCCGGTTGAGCTCCGCCATTGCAAGGCAAGCGCCGCCCAGCCGAGCGCTGGCGAAACTGGCGTCGGTAAGGGCAGCGCCCGTCAGATCGGCACCTGTCAGATCGGCCCCGGAGAGTTCGGCGCCCTCCAACAGCGCGCCGGTGAACCGGCCTTGCCGCAAGACCGCGCCCGTCAGGTCGCCGTTGGACAGATCGGCGGCATCGAAGCCGGCCTTCACCGCGGTCGCGCCCGCCAGTTTGGCGCCGGCGAGCGTGGACCATTTCAGATCCGCACCGTCCAAACGGGCCTCGGTCAGATCCGCCGAGACCAGTCGGGCGCCGGTCAGACTGGCCTTCTCCAGATTGGCGCCGGTCAGCGTGGCGTCGTCCAGGTTGGTGTCCTCAAGGTTCGCGCCGGACAACCGGGCACCCCGCAGGTCGGCACCCGACAGATTCGTACGGGCCAGATCGGCCCCGGCCAAATCCGCCGCCGACAGGTCGACCGGCCGGTCCGCGGCCAGGCGCCAAGCATTCCAACGCTCCCGTCCCTGCCACAGCCGCCGGAGCGCTTCCTCTTCTGCCATCGCAGAGCTCCTCCTTTCGTCCGGGTCGCTGGACGCCGGGGTGGTCGCTGTTCTAGGCATGGCCGCAAGACAACGACAGCCCGAAGCACCCTGGGAGGACGTCCATGAGCAAGCTGCGCTGGGGCATCATCAGCACCGCCCTGATCGCCACCGGCAAGGTGATCCCGCCGATGCAGCGCGGCCGGTACACCCAGGTGGATGCCATCGCTTCGCGCGACCTCGCCCGGGCCCAGGCGGTGGCCAAGGACCTGGGGATCCCGAAGGCCTATGGCAGCTATGGGGCGATGCTGGCCGATCCGGACATCGACGCCGTCTACAACCCGCTTCCCAACCACCTGCATGTGCCGCTGACCATTCAGGCGGCGGAAGCCGGCAAGCACGTCCTGTGCGAGAAGCCCATCGCCAGGACTGCGGCCGAGGCCGAACCCCTGCTGGCGGTGCGGGATCGTACCGGCGTGCGCATCCAGGAAGCCTTCATGGTGCGCACCCACCCGCAATGGCTGAAGGTGCGCGAGATCGTGTCGAGCGGCCGGATCGGCCCGCTGCGCGCCATCCAGGGGTTCTTCAGCTATTTCAACGACGATCCGCAGAACATCCGCAACATGGCGGATATCGGCGGCGGCGGCCTGCTGGATATCGGCTGCTATCCGATCACCACCTCGCGCTTCGTCACTGGGCGGGAACCGCGGCGGGTGGTGGCATTGGTCGACCGCGACCCGAGCCTTGGCATCGACCGTCTGGGCAGCGCCATCCTGGATTATGACGGGGTACAGGCCAGCTTCGTCTACTCGACCCAGCTTTGCCCTTATCAGCGCATGCACTTCGCCGGCACGCTGGGCCGGGTCGAAGTGCACATCCCGTTCAATGCCCCGAACGACCGGCCGTGCCTTGTGTTCGTCGACATGAGCGGCGGCGTGCACGGCCAGGATATCGAGCGGATCGAAATCCCCAGTTGCGACCAGTACGGCGTGGCCGGCGACGCCTTTTCCCAGGCGATCCTGGAAAACACGCCCCAGCCGATCCCGCTGGAGGACGCCATGCTGAACATGCGGGTGATCGACGCCTGCTTCCGCTCGGCGGAAACGGGCGAATGGCATACGCCCTGAGGGCGCGGGCGCGTTATCGATGGACAGGCGCAGCGGGCAACGGGACGCCGGCGCCCGGTTCCCTGACCCGCCGCACGGCCGTCATAGCATGAGGGTCGACGTGCTGCCCGCAGCCAACGCAACGCGACCGATATCGGGAGACCTGCCGTGACCATCCGCGCCGTCGTCTGGGGCGAGAACGTCCACGAACGCCAGAACCCCGTCGTCGCCGGGATCTACCCCGACGGCATGCACACCACTATTGCCGGCGCGCTGGCGGAGGACCCGGAGATCGCGGCCACCACGGCGACGCTCCAGGACCCCGAGCACGGCCTGACCGACGCGCGGCTGGCCGCCACCGATGTGCTGCTGTGGTGGGGTCACGCGGCGCATGGCGAGGTCCGGGACGAGGTGGCCGACCGGGTCGTCGCGCATGTCTGGTCCGGCATGGGGCTTATCCTGTTGCATTCGGCGCATTTCGCGAAGCCGTTCAAGCGCCTGATGGGCACGCCCTGCGGCCTGTCCTGGCGCGAGGCGGGCGAGCGCGAGCGGATCTGGACGGTCTCGCCCAATCATCCGATCGCCCGGGATGTGCCGGCGCAGTTCGAGCTGGAGCACGAGGAGATGTACGGCGAACCGTTTACCGTACCGGAACCGCTGGAGACCGTGTTCATCAGCTGGTTCCAGGGCGGTGAGGTGTTCCGCTCCGGGCTGACCTACCGGCGCGGGGCGGGCAACGTCTTCTACTTCCGCCCCGGCCACGAAACCTATCCCACCTATTTCGATCCCCATGTCCGCACCGTCCTGCGCAATGCGGTCAGATGGGCGCACAATCCGGCCCCCCGGATCCGCGACGTGACCGCAGCGCCCAACGTGCCGGTCGAAGCGGCGCCGGAGCGGATCGAAGAGCGCGGGCCGAAACTGCACCAGCCGGGGGAAGAGGGGTTCCGGTAACCATTCGGGAGGATCGGCCGATCACCCGGTCGGAATGCGGCCGTGGCTCACCCCGGCAACCGGACCGTCAGCTCCAGCTCGATCTTCAGATCCGGCGCCGCCAGGGCCGCCACGCCGACGCCGGTGACGCTGGGCATGGCCCCGCCGAACAGGTCCTGGAGCGGCGGCATCACCTGTTCCAGCGTGTCCGGGTTCAGGTCGGTCATGAACACGCGAAGGATCGCGATGTCGTCCGGCGCCGCGCCCAGGGCGTCCAGGGCGGCCTTCGCATTCGCCCCCGCGATCCGCGTCTGCTCGGCAAGGTCGGACGGCACCGGCTCGC
The DNA here is from genome assembly GCA_028281985.1 of Alphaproteobacteria bacterium. Classification (GTDB taxonomy): domain Bacteria; phylum Pseudomonadota; class Alphaproteobacteria; order DSM-16000; family Inquilinaceae; genus JANQIU01. The sequence goes on from JANQIU010000294.1 coordinate 11,194, forward strand.
CGTTCGGGCGCCAGGCCACCTGTCCGGAGACATAGGCCATGCGGCCGGGTTCAACGACCGAGATCTGGGAATAGCCCATCTCCGCCGCGTTCGGCAGGGTTGGCGGGTTCATACGGGTGATGGCATGTGCCATAGCAGGTCCTATATCGGCTGAAGAGCGCGCTCAATTTGCAGCGCAGAACACTACATTTGTTGAGATTTCGGTGCAATGACCAAACCCGAGCGCAGAACCGTCATCCTTGATGGCGCCATCGACCTCCTTGCCACGCGCGGCATGGACGGCGTGACGCATCGCGCGGTCGACGCCATTGCCGGTCTGCCGCAGGGATCGACCACCTACTACTTCCCGAAGAAGACCGCGCTCCTAGTGGCGGCTGCGGCGCATCTGGAAGCGCTGCTGGGCAAGGACTGCGACGCGCTGCAGGTCGAGTTTGCCGAAAGGGCGGCGGCGCAGGGCGTGGCCGCGGCGGTCGACTATGTGGGACACGAGGTGGTGGCCTACGCCGACGGCGCCAGGCATCTGTTCCTCGCCAGGATCGAACTCACCATGGCGTCCGCCCGGCAGGAGGCGCTGGCCGGCATCGGCGACCGGCTGACGGCCGCGGCCCGCCGGCCGATTGCGTTCTTCCTGAAGCTGATCGCGGACGGAAAGGGCGACATGCCGATCGAAACCTGCGCCGGCCTGATCGACGGGATCACCCTGATGCATGTCACCGGGCAGGGGCCAAAGCCGACCGCCGATCAGATCAAGGCGGTCTTCAGCGCCGTGTTCTAGGGCGAGGCCGATTGTGGCCGGCCCGCCTCACGTATCCAGATTGGTCACATCCAGCGCGTTGTCCTGGATGAATTCACGGCGGGGTTCGACCAGGTCGCCCATCAGGGTGGAGAACACCTCCTCGGCCTCGTCGGCGTGGCTGACCCGCACCTGCAGCAGCCGGCGGTTGGCCGGGTCCAGGGTGGTGTCCCAGAGCTGGTCGGGGTTCATCTCACCCAGGCCTTTGTAGCGCTGGATGCTCATCCCCTTGCGGCCGCGCGCGACGATGGTGTCGACCAGGGCGGTCGGCCCATTGATCGGGGTGTCGTCGCCCTTGCCGGTCAGCAGGCCAGGGCGCGAGAACGCGGCCTGCAGATCGGCGGCCAGGGCGTCCAGCCGCCGGGCCTCGGCCGGGCGGGCCAGGTCGCCGTCGATACGCCGGGTCTCGGTGACGCCGCGCAGGGTCCGGGTGAAGACCATTCCGCCGTCCTCCGACGGGGCGCCCTGCCAGCCGCGCTCGTATTCCGGGGCCAGCGCGTCCAGCCGGCCGGCCACGTAGACCGCCGTTTCGCGGGCCCGGTCCGGATCGGCCAGCACCTCCGGGTTCAGGGCGCCGGCGACGGCGACCTGCTCGGCGACGATCGGGCTGCCGATCTTGCGGGCGAGCGGTTGCAGCAGGTCCTTGACCTCGGCGGCCTCGGCGACCAGGGCCTCCAGGTCGCGGCCGGCCACCTGGCTGCCGTCGTGCAGGGTCAGCACCACATCCGCGGTGCCCTGTTCCACCAGATACCGGTCCATGTCGGGGTCGTCCTTGACATAGAACCGCGACTTGCCCCGCTGCACGCCGTAGAGCGGCGGCTGGGCGATGTAGAGATAGCCATGCTCGATGATCTCCGGCATCTGCCGGAAGAAGAAGGTCAGCAGCAGCGTGCGGATATGGCTTCCGTCCACATCCGCGTCCGTCATGATGACGATCTTGTGGTACCGGGTCTTGGTGATGTCGAAGTCGTCGCGGATGCCGGTGCCCAGCGCGGTGATCAGCGTGCCGATCTCGGCCGAGGACAGCATCTTGTCCAGCCGCGCCCGTTCCACGTTCAGGATCTTGCCGCGCAACGGCAGGATGGCCTGGAACCGCCGGTTGCGGGCCATCTTGGCCGACCCGCCGGCGCTGTCGCCCTCGACCAGGAAGATCTCGGTGTCGCGCGGGTCGCGGCTCTGGCATTCCGCCAGCTTGCCGGGCAGGGAGGCCATGTCCAGCGCGGTCTTGCGCCGGGTCAGCTCGCGCGCCTTCCGGGCCGCCTCGCGGGCCGCCGCCGCCTCGGCGACCTTCTGGACGATCTTCTTGGCGTCGTTGGGATGCTCGCCGAACCACAAGGCCAGCTGGTCGCCGACCACCGATTCCACCACCGGCCGGACCTCGGACGACACCAGCTTCTCCTTGGTCTGGCTGGAGAACTTCGGGTCCGGCACCTTCACCGACAACACGCAGGTCAGCCCTTCGCGCGCATCGTCGCCGGTCAGCTGCACCTTCTCGCGCTTGGCGATGCCGCTGTCCTGGGCATAGGCGTTGATCTGCCGGGTCAGCGCCCCGCGGAAGCCGGCCAGATGGGTGCCGCCGTCCTTCTGGGGGATGTTGTTGGTGAAGCACAGCATGGTTTCGTGGAACGCGTCGGTCCATTGCATGGACAGTTCCACCACCACGCCGTCGCGCTCGCCGGACATGACGATCGGCGGCTTGTGCAACGGGGTCTTGGACCGATCAAGATAGCCGACGAAGGCCTCCAGCCCGCCGTCGTAATGCATGTCGATCACCCGGGGCTCCGGCCCGCGGGCATCGGTCAGGATCAGCTGCACGCCGGAGTTCAGGAACGCCAGCTCGCGCAGGCGGTGCTCCAGCGTGGCGCAGTCGAAGTTGGTCATGGTGAAGATGCGCGGCGTCGGCAGGAAGGTGATCGACGAACCCGACCGCCCCAAGGCCGGCCCGCGGCTTTCCAGCGGCGCCACCGGGTCGCCGTTCTCGAACCGCATCCACCATTCCCGGCCGTCGCGCCAGATCGTCAGCTCCAGCCATTCCGAAAGGGCGTTGACCACGCTGACCCCGACGCCGTGCAGCCCGCCGGACACCTTGTAGGAGTTCTGGTCGAACTTCCCGCCGGCATGCAGCTGGGTCATGATCACCTCGGCGGCGCTGACCCCTTCCTCGCTGTGCATGTCCACCGGGATGCCGCGGCCATTGTCGCTCACGGTCACCGAACCGTCCGGGTTCAGCGTCGCCCGCACCGTATCGCAGTATCCGGCGAGCGCTTCGTCGATGGCGTTGTCGACGACCTCGTACACCATATGGTGCAGGCCCGACCCGTCGTCGGTGTCGCCGATATACATGCCCGGGCGCCGGCGCACCGCCTCCAGGCCGCGCAGCACCTTGATGCTGTCGGCATCGTAGTCCTGGCCGCCCTGTCCGTTCGGATCCCACGCTTGCTCAGACATCACTCTCTTCCGTCATTGCGGGCTGCCGATCCGGCCGTCCGCGATCGTGAAATGGACGACGTCGTCCAGGAAGTCGCCGAACAGAGCCGGCTCGGTACCCGTCAGCCAGGCCTGTGCGCCCAGGCTTCGGATCTCCGCAAACAGCGCCGCCCGCCGGTGCCGGTCCAGATGGGCGGCGATCTCGTCCAACAATAGCACGGGCGGGGCGCCCCGCTCCGTCGCCATAAGCCGCGCATTGGCCAGCACCAGCCCGACCAGCAGCGCCTTCTGCTCGCCGGTCGAACACTGGTCGGCCGGCATGTCCTTGGCGGCGTGGCGCACCGCCAGGTCGCTGCGGTGCGGGCCTTCCGTCGTCACGCCCGCGGTGGCATCGATCGCCCGCCGGGCGGCCAGCCCCTCGCGCACCGCATCTTCCGCCGCCAGGGCCGGGCGGTCGGCCAGCAGCGCCTCGACCGTCCCCTGAACCTGCAGATCGGCCTTGGGGAACGGGCCGTCGACCAGCGTCGCTGCCGCAGCGGCGGCGCGCAGCCGGTCCGCCAGGTGGCGTCGGGCGGCGGCGATGGCCACGGCGTTTTCCGCCATCCGGCCCTCCAGCGCCGAAAGCCAGCGGTCGTCCACCCGGCCGTCGCGCAGCAGCCGCGCCCGTTCCCGCATCGCCTGCTCGTAGGCCGACAGGTGGCGGGCGTGGCCGGGATCGAACCCGAACACCAGCCGGTCCAGGAACCGTCGGCGGCCGCTGGCGCCCTCCAGGAACAACCGGTCCATCTGCGGGGTCAGCCAGACCACCGCCAGATGCTCCGCCAGCGTCGCCTGACCGGCGGCCGGGCTGCCGTCGATGCGCACCGCGCGCCGGCCGGGATGGGCCGGATCGATGCCGGTGCCCACCGCCACCGCCGGCCACGGGGCGACGGTGGCGGTGGGCACCGGCATCG
>JANQIU010000063.1 GCA_028281985.1 Alphaproteobacteria bacterium
GCGACCCGGGACGACGCGGAAAGCGTCGCCACGATCGGCCAGGCGCTGGATGCCGGCGTCAACCTGATCGATACCGGCGACTTCTACGGCGTCGGCCACAACGAGTTGCTGGTGGCCCAGGCCATTCGCGGCCGGCGGGACGATGCTTTCCTGTCCGTCAAGTTCGGCGCCCTGCGCACGCCGGACGGCGGGTTCACGGGTTTCGACGGCCGGCCGAACGCGGTGAAGAACTTCTGTGCCTATTCGCTGGTGCGGCTGGGGGTCGACACCATCGACCTCTACCAGCCGGCCAGGACGACGCCGGAGGTCCCGATCGAAGACACGGTCGGCGCAGTGGCCGACCTGATCGCCGAGGGCAAGGTGCGCTACCTGGGCCTGTCGGAAGTCAATGCCGACCAGATCCGGCGGGCCCACGCGGTCCACCCGGTCACCGCGGTGCAGGTCGAATACTCGCTGGCCACCCGGTTCATCGAATCGGAGATCCTGCCGACCCTGCGCGAACTGGGGATCGGCCTGGTGGGCTATGGCGCCCTGTCCCGGGGCCTGCTGACCGGCTCGGCCGCCGGGTCCTTCGCGCCTGGTGATTTCCGCAGCCATCTGCCACGGTTCTCCGGCGATAATCTGGAGCGCAACCGGGCGCGCGTCGCGCTGCTGGAATCGATGGCGGCGGAAAAGGGCTGCAGCCCATCGCAGCTGGCGATCGCCTGGGTTTTGGCCCAGGGCGACGACGTCGTGCCGATTGTCGGCACCACGAATAGAACCCGCCTGGCGGAAAACCTCGCCGCTGCCGAGATCGACCTGTCCGATGCCGATCTGACCCGGCTGGCGGAGGCCTTTCCCGACGGCGCCATCGCCGGAGACCGCTACCCGGCGGAGCATGCCGGGATCATCGCCCGATAGCCCGTGTCGCCTGTCCACCGGCCGGCCGTCGACCGCCGGTGGACAGGCGCACCAATTCCCAGGAGGATCCGGGCTTCGATTTGTCCCAAGCCGGATCACGAGCCGAGGAGCATGCCCCGCACCGGGTTGACGCAGGAGGAGATGCGGATTGCCGCGCTCGACGCCGCCGAGGCGACGATCCGCCGGCATGGGGTGGAGCGCACGCGGGTGACCGACGTCGCCCGCCTGGTGGGCGTCAATCACGCCATGCTGTACCGGATCTTCCCGGACAAGGCGGCCCTGCTGGACGGCGTGTCGGACCGCTGGCTGCGGCAGCTCGAAGCGGACCTGACCAAGGCGGCGCAGGGCGACGGGCCGGTGCCCGAGCGGCTACAGCAGTGGTTCCTGACCCTGCACCGGCTAAAGCGCCGAAAGGTCGGTGCCGACCCCGAACTCTACCGGGCCTTCAGCTTCGCCGCCGAAGGCCAGCGCCCCTTCGTCGCCCGCCACATCGCCTTCATGCGGGCGCAGCTTCGGGACCTGATGGCCGAAGCCATGGAGGCCGGCAACTTCGCCGGCGCCGATGCGCAAGCCACCGCCGACATGGTCTTCGAAGCCACCTACCCTTTCCACCACCCGCAGCTGGTCTTGGACACCCTGGACCAGGACCGGGAACCGGCCCTGCTGGCGATGCTGGACGTGCTGACCCGGGGGCTGCGCGCGGGTTGATCTAGCCCACCGGCTGACCCAGCGCCCGGCGCATGTCGCGCACCGCGTCGGTCAGGGTGCCGGGACGTTCGTAGAGGCCGCCGCCCATCAGGAAGATGACGTCGTCGCCATAGACGTCCTGCATGGCAGCCAGGTTTTCGAAGGTCATGCCGCCGCCGGGGCTCGGGAAGACCGGCTTCAGATGCCCCAGCGGGGACAGGCATCCGGCGATGATGTCCTGGCATTCCGCTTTCGTGAACCCGAAACGGCCGCCGAAATTCGGGTAGATCACGGCATCGGCCCCGGCCATGCGCTGCAGCGTGCCGTAGTGCACGCCATGGGCGAAGCCGCCGTCCGGCGACACGACATTGGCGCCCAGGAAGGTCGGGTGCGACAGGATTGGCAGCGCAATATCGTCCTGGTCCGCCAGCCAGCGCATGCAGTCGAACCCGACCAGACCGGGACCGACCAGCAACCCACCGGCCCCCGCCGACTTCGCGAACCGGGCGTAGTCGACCACCTTGTCGAAACTGCCGGAGATGTTGGCGACGTAAGCGCAGTTCAGCCCGGTCTGCCGGTTGGCCCGGTCGACCGCCTCGACGCACATCTCCACCCGCTCGCGGAACGGCGTGAAGCCCTGGTTCATCAGGCCGTGGTCGTCCTTGATCAGGTGCATGCCGCCCAGCGCAAAGGCGTGGGCCTGGTCGGCCAGGTCACGGTTCGACAGGCCCATGGGCTTCAGCGCGGTGCACAACAACGGCCCGTCGCCGCCGCCATGCCGGTCGCGCAAACCGGCAACGCCGTAGCGCGGCCCGCGATAGCCGGCCAGCAGACCGGGGCCGAGGTCCAGGTGGACCACCCGCAAACCCGCCTTGATGCTGGAGTTGCCGAAAACGACGTTGAGGAACTGCGGGAAATCCGGCCCGGCGGTGTCGTTGCGGTAGGAAATGGCCGCGCGGAACCGCTGCGGCCCGACCGGATCGAGGGTGTCGATACGGCCAACGATCTCGTCGGCGATTTCGCCCGGCGGCACCAGCTTGGCCGGGATCTCCACCGTCTGTTCCAGCGCGATCGCTTCGGCGCGGCCACGGGCGGCCGCCTGGTCGTCGGCGATGATGTCGTAGGTGACGGTGAAGCGGTTGTCCGGCGGCGTCATGTCAAAGGGCCTCCACCTTGTCGGCGCTGAAGGCTTCGTCGATCTGAACCGTGGACAGGTCGTCGCGGGAAATGCCGGTCGATGTGCCGGTCATCCGCTCGACCGCCTGTACAAGCGCGAACGCGTCCAAGCCGTATTCCCGCTTCAGATAATCCGGCGAGGCACCGTGGGCGAAGGTATCCTGCAGGCCAAGCCGCACCAGCGGCTTCGCCGCTCCCGCTTCGGCCAGGATCTCGGCGACCAGGCTGCCCAGGCCGCCGGTGACGATGTGGTTCTCGATGGTGATCACGCCCCCCTTCACCGCCGACAGGTGGTCCAGGAACTCCGCCCGGGCAAACGGCTTCAGGGTGCTGGCATGCAGATGGCGGACGGCAATCCCGGCGGCGGCCAGGGCCTGGACCGCCCGCATCGCTTCCTCGGTGCAGATGCTCGACGACACCACCAACACGTCCGTACCGCCGGCCAGCAGGCGCAGGCGGTTGAACTGGAACGGTTCCTGGAACAGGCGGGGCACCTGGCCGCGCAGGACGCGCACATAGACCGGTCCCTCCACCGCATCGACCGCCGGCAGCATGGTCTCCACTTCGGTTGCGTCGCCGGTATCGATCACCGTCATGTTCGGCAGGGCCCGCATCATCGCCACGTCTTCGATCGCCTGGTGGGTGATGCCGCCCGGCGTGGTGATGCCCGGCAGAAACGCCATCAGGCGCACCTTGCGGTTGGAATAAGCGACCGAGTTGACGAGCTGGTCGTAGGGCCGGCGGTAGATGAACACGCCGAAGGTGTGGATGAACGGCCGGAAGCCGTGCATGGCCAGCCCGCCGGCAAAGCTGAGCATGTTCTGTTCGGCCATGCCCAGCGAAAGAAACTGGTCGGGATGCGCATCGCGGAACCCGTCGACCTCGCAGGACGAGGTCAGGTCGGCGGACAGGCACAGGATCTCCGGCCGCTGGCTGGCGTAGTCCATGAAGGCCCGGGCGTACGGCCGGGTAACGGTCTCGGTCATGGGTTCAGCCCGCCCTGGCGTAGAGTTGTTCGGCGATGGCGGCCTGCAGCTCCGCCTTCTCCTCGGGTGATTTGAAGCGGACGTAGTGCAGGCGCGGGAACCGCTTCTGCAGATAGTCCATGCCGTGGTAGGGCGACGACCGGCAGATCACCACCAGCGCCTGCCCGGGCGCCGGGTCCGCCGTGGCCTGGCGGATGGCGTCCAGGTCATGGGCGTCGATCTCGTGCACCTTGGCGCCGAAGGCACGCAGCCGCCCGGCCATGTCGCCGG
>JANQIU010000105.1 GCA_028281985.1 Alphaproteobacteria bacterium
GCGCCGCCAGTCCGTGCACGGGGTTGTCCGCCCGATCCGGATAGGCGACGTGTCCTTGAATGCCGTCGACGATGATCTCCGCATCCAGGCTGCCGCGCCGGCCGATCTTCACGGTGTCGCCCAGGGAGCCCGTCGAGGTTGGCTCACCCACCAGCACCGCATCCGGCCGGTGCCCTTCGGCCGCCATCCAGTCCAGCACCTTCACGGTACCGTCGACCGCGTCGGCTTCCTCGTCGCCGGTCAGCAGAAAGGCCAGCGACCCCGTAAAGGACGGGCCGGCCTGGTCGAGGAAACGCGCAGCACCGGCGATCATCGCCGCCACGCCGCCCTTCATGTCGCAGGCGCCGCGGCCATACAGCCAGCCGTCCTCGATCACCGCCCCGAACGGATCGTGCCGCCACGCCCCGGGATCGCCCGGCGGCACCACATCCGTGTGGCCGCCGAAGCAGAACAGCGGCGCACCCGCGCCACGCCGGGCGAACAGGTTGTCGATCACCGACCGGCCGTCACCGCCGAAGGGCAGGCGCCAGCAGGTGAAGCCGAGATCCGTCAGCGCCGCCTGGGCCACATCCAGGGCGCCGGCATCCGCCGGCGTCACGCTGGGGCGGCGGATCAGCGCCTGGGCCAGGGGCAGGGGATCGGTCACGGCGGCTCCGGCGGTCACGTCCGCAGCAGATCGTTGATGGATGTGCGGGCGCGGGTGCGGGCGTCGGCCTTCTTGACGATGACGGCACAAGCGACCGAGGGGCCGGGCGCGCCATCCGGCAGCGGCTTGCCCGGCAGGCTGCCGGGCACGACGACGGAATAGGCCGGCACCCGACCGGTATGGACCTCGCCGGTTTCCCGATCGACGATCTTGGTGGAGGCGCTGATGAAGGTGCCCATGGCCAGGACGGCGCCTTCTTCGACCACGACCCCCTCGGCCACTTCCGACCGGGCGCCGATGAAGACGTTGTCTTCAACGATGACCGGCTCGGCCTGCAGCGGCTCCAGCACCCCGCCGATGCCGGCGCCGCCGGAGATGTGGCAGTTGCGGCCGATCTGGGCACAGGACCCGATCGTCACCCAGGTGTCGACCATGGTGCCGGAGGCGACATGGGCGCCGACATTGACGAAGCAGGGCATCAACACGACGTCGGGCGCGACATGGGCGGAATGCCGGACGAGGCTGCCCGGCACGGCCCGGAACCCGGCCGTCCGGAAGTCGGCCTCGCCCCAGCCGGCCAGTTTCGACGGGATCTTGTCCCACCAGGTGGCGCCGCCCGGTCCGCCGGGCACCGTTTCCATCACGTTCAGGCGGAAGGCCAGCAGGATCGCCTTCTTCAGCCACTGATGCACGATCCAGCCGGTGTCGGTCTTCTCGGCGACCCGGAGGTCACCCTTGTCCAACGCGTTGAGCGCCGCGGTGACCGCCTGGCGAACCTCGCCCCCGGAGGTCGCCCCGACCGTCTCGCGGGCCTCCCAGGCGGATTCGATCCCCTGCTGCGCCTCATGCCAATCCATCCCTTGCAAACCCCATCTGCTTCCGGTCGCGCCGGTCCTTCGGCGCCGGCGCAGAGTTGTTGGCGGTCGCCCGCCTGTCAATCGCCGGACGGGCCGGCTGTTGCCCCTTGATCGACCCCCCGGTTCCGCTGGGCGCCGGGATGGATTAGGGTCCAGACGTCGATAGCGGGTGAGACGGAAGGCGATGGACATGCGCGGGGTAACGGGTTGGATTGGATTGGCGGCCGCGGCCGTCGCCATCTGCGGCATTTTTCTGCCGCTTGCCGCCGTCGGCGAAGAGGCGGTGACGATCTGGAACCCCAATCCCGCGGGTTTCTTCGACGGTCTTGCTGCCATCGACGTGGCGAGCCCCAGCCTTTGGCAGATGAGCCGGATCATCGCGCTGTTTTCCCTCGTTTTCCTGGTGCTGGTGGCGGCCGCCCTGCGGTTCGGCGACCGGTCGGGCCTGGCGCCGCTGGCCTTTCTCGCCCTGCTGGGGCCGGCCTATCTGGTGGCCCGATACGGCGGCAACCTGGTCGTTCCCTCCGGCCCGATGACCCTCGGGACCTGGAACCTGGGCTTCACGATGATCGCGGTCGGCTGCCTTACCCTTTTGGTTCTGGGGATCATCGCGCACTACGCGGCACGGCCGGCCGAAGACAGGTGACGGCCGCTCAGGACGGCTGGATGGCGCCTTCGGCGGCGCCACCGGTCAGCCCGGACAGCCATTGCGGCAGATCGTCCACGGCGTGATCGATGGTCCCGTCGGCCACCTCGCCGAAAGTGGTCGACGTGCGAACCCACACCGTGGTCATGCCCATGGACCGGGCGGGCACAAGGTTGCGGGCGATGTCCTCGACCATGACGCTGCCGGCGGCATCGATGCCGTATCGCTGGACCAGCGACCGGTAGGGCAGGGGATCCGGTTTCGGTACGAAGTCCGAAGCGACGATATCGACGATGTCCTCGAAAACCCCGGTCAGCGCCCGGCGCGCCAGGATGCGTTCGGCGTGGGGTTTGGACCCGTTGGTGAAGATCAGCTTGCGGCCGGGAAGGCGGCGCAGCGCGTCCGCCAGAACCGGATCGGGGGTCAGGGCGCCCAGGTCGATATCGTGGACGAAGTCCAGAAACACCGTCGCATCGACGTTGTCCCGCAGCATCAGGCCGCGCAACGTCGTCCCGTACTCCCGGAAATAGCGGCTTTGCAGGCTGCGGGCGTCGTCGTGGGCCAGCCCGAGATGGCGGCAAATGAACTCGGTCATCCGTCGGCTGACCTGATTGAACAGGCCCAGATCGTCGGGATACAGCGTATTGTCCAGGTCGAAGATCCAGCAGCCGGCCTGCAGCAGGTGGATCGGTAATCCGGGAGGTTCCGGGTTTGGGGACGTCGACATGACCGGTGACATGCCGCCGGCAGACGCGGGAGGCAAGGCCGCTTGCGCTTAAGCCGCGATTAACGGCCGGCGCCTAGCATGGCAGGTCTCCGAATCCGACAGGTCTCGGGCGGGCATGGGCGCGCGGCGCCGCAGCCGGGCCGACAGAGTGACGTCGCAGTGGGCCTACTCAGCGGGAACAGGAATCGCCATCGCAAGGGGACGCCCCCGTCGTCACCTGTGCCGGTCGATGCGATGATCGCCGCCTATCCGGGTCCGGCGATCCGACTGACGGCAATGGGAAGCATCGCCGATCGCAATGCCGCGGCCAACGCCCTGGCGAATGCGGAGTCGTGGCTGGGGCTGCTGTTCCGTTGGCTGAGCGCCGGGGATACGCCGGCCGGCGCGGTCCACCGTTCGATCGTCGACGGCACCTTGGGGCCGAAATGCATCGAGTGGACGCCGGTGCCCCTGCCGGACAACACGGTCCTGGTGCTGGGCCGCGACGTCACGGTCGAGCACAGCCTGCGCCGGGCGCTGGTCGACTCCCGCCATCGTTTCCGCGACTTCGCCGAGCTGGCCTGCGACTTCGCCTGGGAGACCGACGCCAAGGGCCTGTTCACCTATGTCTCCGACCCTTGTCCCCTGGGCTACGAACCGGGCGGATTGATCGGGGTGGCGGCGGACGATCTGATTGCCGGGGGCGGGCTGGCGCGCAGCCCGTTCGAGGCGCGTTCGGCCGTTCGCGACGCTCCAGTGACGTTGCGGGACAGGTGCGGTGAGCCCAGGCGGTTCAAGGTCTATGCCCGGCCGATCACCGACGCGCACGGGACATGGTCCGGCGCCCGTGGGATCTGCCGGCGCGAGGCGCGGCAGTCCTAGAGCCGATCCGGTCTCACCTGCCCTTATGCGAGGCTGCCGGGCCAACCCGGTCGGGTTGCAGATCTCGGTTAACGATTCCGCAGCAACCACGCCCCAGATTGTGAGGATTAGCGAACCGGAGGGATGTTCAGTGGAGCCGTCAGTCAGAACCGGTGCCGCTTCGTCGGGTGTGGCATACGCGTCCGCGATGGCTCTGGTCGAGATCTACCCGGAGCCGGCGGTCCTGCTTTCGGCCGATGGTTCCGCCCTCGCGTCGAGCGCGACGGCGGCCGTGCTGTTGGACCGTTATTCCGAAGCCGACCTTCTCTCGCAACTGGCCGATGGTCCCGGCGGCGACGGCCGGGTAGCCTCGGGCGGCCGGCCCCTGAGCACGATCCGCGAGGACGGCGGCGACCGGGTGCTGGAATGGACGCCGGTGGCCCTGGACGGCGGGGCAACGGCCTTCTTCGGCCGGGACATCACCTTCGATCGCAATCTCCGCGATGCCCTGGTGGAAAGCCGGCAGCGGTTCCGGGACCTGGTGGAGCTGGCCGGTGATTTCGTCTGGGAGACCGGTGCCGACGGGTGCTTCGCCTATGTCTCCCCGAAAGGCGCGCTGGGGCATGGCGCCGACGCGCTGATCGGCCAGCCCGCCTCGTCGGCGCTGGGCGGCGATACCGAACCCCTGCGATCGCCCTTCCAGACGCGTGCGGCGCTCAATGGGGTGGAGCACTGGATGCGGCGGTCCGACGGCAGCCTTGCCGCGGTCCTGGTCTGGGCGCATCCGCTGGACGGGGACGACGGCAGCTGGGCCGGCGCCCGTGGCTTGTGCCGCGACATCACGGAAGCGCGCCTGCGCGAGGCCGATCTGGCGCGCGCCCAGACACGCGAACGCCTGACGGCGCATATGGTTCAGGCGATGCGCGATGCATCGGACCCCCGTCGCGGTCTGACGATCGCTGCGGAATCCGCCCGCTTTGCCGTTGGCGCGGTGGGGTGTGCGATCTTTCTGTACGAGCAGCCGGGTCATCTGACCCTGGCGGCGGCGGACGGCGACTACGGTGCCCTCGGGCGGCCGGACTCCATGGTCGAAACGGCTGCCGAGCTTTTAAGCCGGTGTGTCGCCAGCGACCGTTCGCTCGTCGACACGCTGGGGGACTGCTCGGTCGTGGCCATCCCGACCTATCATCATCGCGAAGCCAACGGGGTCATGGCGATTTGGCGGCGCGGCGACACCGGCGGCTGGTCGGACGACGAAATGGCGATGATCCAGTCGGCGGCCGATCAGCTTGGCATCGGCCTTGCGAATGCGGTGTATCTGGAACGCCTGCAGCATCTGGCCGAGCGCGATGGCCTGACGGGCCTGTACAACCGTCGGACCATCATGGCCCGTATCCGCGAGCGTCTGCATGCGCGCGAGCAGGGGACGTCGGTGCTGCTGTACATCGATCTGAACAGCTTCAAGGCGTGCAACGACGTGTTCGGCCACCAGCGCGGCGACGCGGTGCTGGTGGATGTCGCCGACATGGTGCGTGCGGTCACCCATAGCGGCGACATCGCCGGCCGCATGGGCGGCGACGAATTCGTGCTCTGGCTGGATGGCGGGACGCGGGAGCGCGCCGAAACGGCGGCACAACGGCTGGTCGAGCTGGGCGAGACCATGGTGCCGCTCTCGGCCGCCGCCGACCGGCCTTTGGGTCTGGCGATCGGTGCGGCGGTCTACGGCCATGATGCCGACGAAAACCTGACGGCGTTGGTCAGCCGGGCGGACCGCACGATGTACCGGGCCAAACAGCAGGCCAAGGCGCGCCAGGTTTCGGGTGCCTGGGCGCTATCGTTGGATGCGCATGACGGGGAGCACGACGGACAGTGACCGTGCAGCAGCGGCAGCAACCAACCCCGCGGTTGGACTACGAGGCGGCCAAGGATCAGGCCCGGGATACCGACACCGGCCGGCGCGCCGCTCTGGCGGACCGCACCGACGTTTCGCCGGAGATCCTGGCGTTCCTGGCCGCCGATACCGCTGTCGAAGTCAGGCGTCGCCTGGCCGGCAACGTCGCGCTGCCCAAGCAGGTCGATCTGGCCCTGACCCGCGATCCGGACGAAGGCGTGCGCGCGACGCTGGTCGACAAGACCGTTGCCTGCATACCCGGCAACGGCGACCCGGCGCCGGAGCCGCTGGAGCGCTTGACCCTGCAGGTACTGGCCGCGCTCGCCGCCGATCGGTCGGTCGCGGTGCGCCGGTTGCTGGCCGAAGCGGTCAAGGATCTGGCCCATGCGCCCCCGCCGGTCGTGCAGACGCTGGCCCGCGACCGGGATATCGCCGTCGCCGAACCGATCCTGCGCCATACACCGCAGCTCGACGAAGACGACCTGGTCGGTCTGGCCCGGGAAGCCGGCGGATCCGAACGGCTGGGCGCCATTGCCAAGCGCAACAACCTGTCGTCGCGTGTTGCCGATGTGATTGCGCGAAGCCAGGACACGGCGGCCGTGGCGGCCCTGTTGTCCAATCAGAGCGCGCAGATCCGGGAAGACACCCTCGACTTCCTGTTGGAGAAGGCGCCCGCCGTCGAACAGTGGCACGAGCCGCTGGTCCGCCGGGAGGATCTGCAGGGCCCGGCGATCGGCCGCCTGGCCCAGTTCGTCACGATGGCGCTGGTCGAAGTCCTGGCCAAGCATCCGGCAGCGGATCCGGCTACGGCTTCGCGGGTGGCGGACACCCTGCGATGCCGGCTGGAACGCGGCGGTGCCCCGGTCACGGAGGCCGATCTGGCCCAGCTTGCCGCCAAGGCGTCGGCCGAGGGCGAGTCATCACCGGACGCGGCGAAGCCGGCGGAAGCTGCCGCCGCATCCGGCGAGGCCGCGGCGGAGGACGACTACCTGAAGCAGGTCTACACCGACGCCCGTGCCGGGCGGATCGGCGAAGACGACATCGATGATGCGATCTTCGCCGGCAAGCGCCCTTACATCCTGGCGTCATTGGCCGGCCGCGCCCGGATCCCCGTTTCCACGGCCGACCGTATTCTGTCGTCGCAAAGCGCCCGCGGCGTCGTCGCGCTGGTGTGGCGGGCCAAGCTGAGCATGCGTTTCGCCGTCAAGCTGCAACTCCAGGTGGCCCGGATCGCGCCGCGCTCGGTCGCCAATCCGGCAGCGGGAGATGCGTTTCCCATGACGCCTGAGGAAATGCGCTGGCAGCTCGAGTTCTTCGGCGCGGAAACCTGAACGATCCGGCCGTTTACCGGTCGCGACCCCCTTTCGGGGTTCAGGCCGACCGCTGCTCGCCGATGATCGTGCCGCAGCCGCCGTCGGTGAAGATCTCCAGAAGCACCGCGTGCGGGATGCGTCCGTCCAGGATCACCGATCCCTCGACGCCGTGAACCACGGCGTTGATGCAGGTTTCCATCTTCGGGATCATGCCGCCGGAGATGGTGCCGTCACGCATCAAGGTGCGCGCATCGTCCAGCGACAGGGCGGGCAACAGCCGCTTCTGCTTGTCCAGGACACCGGCCACGTCGGTCAACAGGAACAGGCGGGTCGCGCTCAGGGCCGCCGCGATGGCGCCTGCCACCGTATCGGCATTGATGTTGTAGGTTTCGCCGTCCGGCCCGGCGCCGATCGGGGCGATCACCGGGATGAAGTCGCTCCGGGCGAAGGTTTCGATGATCTCGGGGTTGATCTCCGAGGGTTCGCCGACAAAGCCGAGGTCCAGCACCTGTTCGATGTGGCTGTCGGGGTCCTTGCGCATTCGGCGCAGCTTGCGGGCGGTCACCAGATGTCCGTCCTTGCCGGACAGGCCGATGGCCTTGCCGCCCACCTCCTGGATCGCCGAAACGATCGATTTGTTGATCGAACCGGACAGCACCATCTCGACGATGTCGACGGTGTCGCGATCCGTCACCCTCAGGCCGTCGACGAAGGTGGACTGGATCTTCAGCTTCTCCAGCATCCGGCCGATCTGCGGCCCACCGCCGTGGACCACCACCGGGTTGATGCCGACCTGCTTCAGCAGCACGACGTCGCGGGCAAAATCGCGGGCCAGTTCGGCATCGCCCATCGCGTGCCCGCCGTACTTCACCACGAAGGTCGCCCCGGCATACCGGCGCATGAAGGGCAGCGCTTCGGACAGCGTGTGCGCCTTGTCCATCCACGACTTGTCGGTGGAGGTACCGGTGCGGATGGGAACGGGATCGGTCATGGTCTGGGCCGGGAACGGGGCAAGGTGGGCGGGACTCTAGTTCATCGCGGCAGGGCTCGCCAAGGCGGCCAGCCGGGCACGAAGCTCGCCGACGCCCAACGCTGTCTGGGCGCTGCTTGCCAGGACCTGCGGAATCGCCGCCGGATGCCGGACCAGACGGGCTTGCGTGTCGGCCACGCGGTCGGCAACGGCACCGGGGCTCAGCTTGTCGGCCTTGGTGAGGACTACCTGGTAGGGGACCGCTGCCTTATCCAGCAAGGTCAGCATCTCGCTATCGGAAGGCTTCAGGCCGTGTCGGGCGTCGATCAGCACGCAGGTTCGCCGCAAGGTCACGCGGCCGCGCAGATAGGCGGTCAGCAGGTCGGTCCAGGCCTGGACCTGTGTTTTCGACACCTTGGCATAGCCGTAACCGGGCAGGTCGACCAGCAGCAGTTCACCGGCCGCCGGGCTGCCAAGCTGGAAGAAGTTCAGTTGCTGGGTGCGGCCGGGCGTGTTGGAGGTCCGCGCCAGCGTGCGCCGGCCGGTCAGGGCGTTGACCAGGCTGGAT
>JANQIU010000114.1 GCA_028281985.1 Alphaproteobacteria bacterium
CGCCGCCATGCCGGAAGCGCCCCGCCGGCGCCGTCGCGTGGCCCGTCGATAGTGCGGCCCACGTTACGCCGGCGCGCGGGCGGCCCAGATCTCCACCTCCACCTTGTAGTCCGGGTGCCCCAGCCGATGGACGTAAGCCAGGGTGGTCGGCGGGGGTGTGGTACCGACGAAAGCACCCCAGATGGCCTGGAACACCGGCCGTTCCAAGGGTTCGGTGAACCAGAGATTGGCCTTGATGATCTGGTCTGCGGCGATACCCGCCTGACCCAGCAGCGTCGATACGTTGGCCAGCGCATTTCGGAACTGGGCCTCGGTGGATGGGGGCAGGACCGCGTCCGGGTCGAGCCCGATCTGCCCGGCGAGGACGAGCAGTTCGCTGCCGGCAGGCACGACCGCCAGGTGGCTGTACTGGCCGACCGGCGGTGCGACGCCGGCGGGGTTTTCGCGGTGGATCATGCTCCGACTCCGAGTTTCCGGTTCGAGATGGTATCGGCAGACGCGTTGGCGACGCGTCCCCGGTCAAGCTATTGTCGCGCCGCGCGGGGCCGGATCGACTGTCGGCCAATGGCCGTCGCTGCGGGGGTGGCCCGTGTCGGATGACACGAGCCGCAAGGCCGTCTTGGAACAGCTTCGCGCTCTGCGGGGGCGGCTGGACCCGCAGGTCCTGCGCCAGCTCCGGGATGCTGCCGAGGGACGGGTCCCGTTCGATCGCGACGCCGCCAAGGATGTCGTGTTCCGGTTCCTGGAGCAACGCCAGGATGGCGGGCTGTTCGCGTCGCGGCTGGCCGATCAGCTGAAGCGGCCGCCGGGTCGCGATGACGAGGCTTGAACCCGTCCGGCTACATCCGGTCCGGGACCGAGATGCCCAGAAGATCCAGCAGTCGATCCAAGGCGCGAAGCGTCATTTCCGCAAGACCAAGCCGCGATGCCTGTAGCGCCGTATCGGTCTCGCTAAGGATGTGACAGGCGTTGTAGAAGCGGCTGAATTCCTGGGCGAGGCCGTAGGCGTAGTCGCAGATCTCGTTGGGCGCGCGCTTCTCCGCCGCGCTGACGACCGCTTCGGGCAACTGGCCCAGCTTCAACAGCAACGGGCGTTCCGCATCGCCCGGCGGCAACAGGTCGCCGGGTGCCAGGTCACGCTCCGCCGCCTTGCGCAGCAGCGACCGGATGCGCACGGCGGCGTATTGCAGATAGGGGCCGGTCTTGCCTTCGAACTGGGTGAAGCGGTCCAGGTCGAAGACGTAGTTGGACAGGCGATGATTGCTCAGGTCGGCGAACTTCAGCGCTGCGAGCCCCACCTGACGGGCGATGGTGTCCCGTTCCTCCGGTGGGTAGTCGCCGGCCAGACCGGCCTCGGCCAGACGCTCGGCGGCTTTGCTCTGGCACATCTCGATCAGGTCGGACAACTTCATGACGCCGCCGGCCCGGGTCTTGAAGGGTCGCCCGTCCGCGCCGTTCATCGTTCCGAAGCCGATATGCTCCATCGCGGCGCCGCCGGAGAGCCCGCCGGCTTCCGCCACGCGGAATACCTGCTCGAAATGCAGGTGTTGTCGCTGGTCCACCACGTACAGCATCAGACCCGGGTGATGCTCGGCCACACGATCGACAATCGTGGCCAGATCGGTCGTCGCGTACATCGCGCTGCCGTCCGATTTGCGCAGGATCAGCGGCGGGATCTCCGCTTTGTCGTCGGCGCGCGCGACCGGGACCACCAGGGCCCCGTCGTCGATGCGCGCCAGGTGGCGCGACGCCAGATCCTGGACCATCGTCTCGATCAACGGGTCCACATCGGCTTCGCCTTTGTAGAGGTCGAAATGGACGCCCAGGCTTTCGAACTCGCGCCGCATGGCGGCCAGCGAGACGTTGATGAAATGCTGCCATAACGCCCGGTAGCCCGGCCGTCCCCGCTGCAGGGCCGCCGTTGCCGCGCGGGCCTGTTCCAGGCGCAGTTCGTCATCCTTGCAGGCTTTGGCAGCCTCCGGATAAAGCGTCTCCAGATCTTCCAGCGTCACCGGCGAGACCGGCGGGTAGGGGCCGGAATGGCTGCCGTCGAAATAGGGCAAGTCCGGCTGGACGCGGGCGATCTCGCTGATCAGCATGCCCATGGGCAGGCCCCAGTCGCCCATATGCACGTCGCTGACGGTGCGGTGGCCCAGAAAGCCGAACAGGCGCTGCAGGCTGTCCCCGATGATCGTCGCTCGCAGATGCCCCACATGCATCGGCTTGGCGATATTGGGGCCGCCGAAATCCAGGATGACCGTCGCCGCAGGGTCGACCTGCGCCACACCCAAGCGCGGGTCCTGCCGCTGCTGGTTGGTCTGGTCGGCCAGATAGCGGTCGTCCAGCATCAGATTGATGAAGCCGGGGCCGGCGATGCTGACCGCGGCCAGCCGGTCATCGCCAGCCAAGCGGTCGACGATCGTCTGGGCGATCTCTCTTGGCGAGCGCTTGGCGATCCGGGCGGCCGTCATCGCGCCGTTGCACTGGAACTGGCCCAGATCGGGCCGGTTGCTGGTGGCGACGGATCCCAACTCACGCGGCAGGTCGGCGGCGGCGAAGCCATCCGCGACGATGTCCGACAGCGTCTCGGTCAGCGCAGGCATAGGCACCACATCATCGGCGGGGCGAAGACGCCCGGTGCGGTCCGAATGCGTGCCGGGTGTCTCGTCGGAAGCGCCGGTTCTAGGCGGTGGGCGGACCCGCCGCAAGCGGCCCGGCGGCTACCGGCCGGGGCGGTTCATGCGGCCGACCGCGGCGTCGGGCAGATCCTCTTCCAGAATGGCCATGGTGAACTGGTAGCTCACCTCGCCATCCTCCTCGTCACGGTAGATCGTGGCGATGAACTCCTCGCCGAGGGTTACCTCGACCGACCCGTCGTTGCGGCGCTTGCGGCTGACATTGATGCGCTGGCCGAAGCGGTCGCGGAGATAGCGTTCCAGCCGGACGATTTCGCTGGTGTCCATGGTGTCGTTCCTTCGGTGCGATGTTGCGGCGGCTCTTTCGCCGGGATCGTCTTCACGCCCGGCCAGCGTCGGTGTGACCGTCTTCGGTCCGGCCGGTGCCGGTCCGTTTCAGCCACGGTGGAAGAAACCGACGAGTTCGATATGGGTAGACCAGAGGAATTGGTCGACCGGAACCACGCGGTCAAGACGATATCCGCCGTCGACGAGAATGCGCGCGTCGCGGGCGAAGCTGACCGGGTTACAGGATACGCCGACCACGCGTTGCACCGTCGACTGCGCCAGGGCCGCGGCCTGCGGCTGGGCGCCGTGACGGGGCGGGTCGAGAACGACGGCGTCGTGGCGGTTCAACTGGTCGGGCACCAGCGGCCGGCGGCGAAGGTTGCGCATCTCGTGCTTGATACGGCCGGCCAGCGTCGGGTTTTCGGCTAGGGTCTGGCCGAGAGCCGCAACCGCCCGCTCGTCGCCATCGATCGCCAACACCTTGCAGGCCGCCCGCTGGGCCAGCGACAGCGCGAACGTGCCGATGCCGCAATACAGGTCCGCAACCGTCCGGGCATCGCCGACGCCCTGGTCCACCAATGCCGAGAGCACCGACTCGCCCTGCACCGAGGCCTGCAGGAACGCACCCGGCGGGACCGCCGCACGTACCGATCCGAGGGACAGGTATCCCGGCCGCCGATGGGCAAGGGGTTCGGCCTCACCCGATGGCCCGGGTGCCCAACTGAGGCGCGCCAGGTCCTGGCGCTCGGCATAGTCAGCCAAGCGCTGTCGGGTCACCAGATCCAGGTCCGCCGGGCCATGCAGGACCATGTCGAGTCCGTCCGCCAGGACGGTTATCGACACATCGACCGCGGTACCCTCCGGCAGGATCTCCGCCAGCAGCGCGCGCAGGCCGGGCATGACCGCCACGATACCGGCATCGGCAATGGGGCATTCGGCGATGTCGACGATACGGTGGCTCGCGCGTTCGTTGAACCCCAGCAGCAGGCTCCGGCGCAGCCGGCGGGCAGCCATGCGAACCCGGCGCCGGGGTCCGGGCGGGCAGGGGGCGGCGGCATCGACCGGCACATGGTCCAGGCCACGCTGGGCGAGGGCGTGCAGGATCTGCTCGCGCTTCCACGACAGATAGACGGCTTCGTTCAAATGCTGCAGCCGGCAGCCCCCGCATGGGCCGAAATGGGGGCATACTGGCTCGATGCGACCGTGTCCCGGCGTGATCAGCTCCAGGGGCTCGGCCTCGCGCGATCCGCCTTTCGATGGGGTCAGAACCCGCAGCACGTCGCCGGGGGCGGTATTGGGCACGAAGACCGGTCCGTCACCCCCGTTGGCCACGCCGTCGCCATGGGAGCCGACCGCCTGGATCGTCACGATGCGCTCCTGGCCGGCTGAGGTCATCTGCGACGACCGCACTGGCTACTCGGATGCCCAAGGATAGTGCATCCTGGGCGTGTCGCCCTATCTATGACGTGGTAGGACCTTCCCAGCAGATGTCTCGCCGCCACGGCTTCAGACCGCTGCCTCCAAGACCGCCCGACAGGCCCGAAGGACAACATGGTCGACGTTCCCGTACTGGTGTCCCGCGTTCGCGCGATCATCACCAACCCGAAGGAGACGTTCCTCGAGCACATGCAGCCGGCCCCGCCCTGGTCGGTGGTGGCGCGGGAGCATGTTTTGCCGCTGCTCATTGCAACCGGCCTGCTGGCCAGCATTCTGATCCTGGCATTTCCGCCGATCGATCCCACGATGGGGGCGGTGGCGCCCGACCTGGGAACCGTGGCCATCGTGTTCCTGGTCCGGCTGGCCGTGAGCCTGCTGGGGCTGGTGGCGCTGACGGTGGTGGTGGGCGTTCTGGCGGTACTCTTCGATGGGCAGCCGCGGTTCAACAATGCTTTCACGCTCGTCGCCCTGGCGATGACACCGGTGTACCTGGCAGAGGGAATTGGCCCGTTACCCGTCATTGGCCCTATTCTCGCGTTCGGCGGCCTCATTTACGCGATGGTGCTGCTGTATCAGGGCATACCGCTGGCGCTGCACGTGCCCGACAACAAACGGGTGTTCCACTTCATCCTGTCCTTGGCGACGATGTTCGTCCTGATGCTGGTCCTCGTGGCGGCCGCCTTCCCATTCGCCGTCAGCCCGACCACGGGGCTGCCCGCTTCCTGATGGCGGCGGGCCGGCACCGTCTTCAGGAGACGGGCCTTACAGCGGGTCTCACGCCAGCGCCAGCAGGGCCGATCGGTGTGCCTCGGTCAGCGGCATCGGCCGCCGGGTCGTCAGGTCGATGACCACGTTCGTGGTTTCGGCCGTTGCAACGCAGCGCCCGTCCCAGAACA
>JANQIU010000126.1 GCA_028281985.1 Alphaproteobacteria bacterium
TTCCAGCCCTTCGCCTCTGCGTGCGGCCTCGACCATCTGCCGATCGGGGACCCCGTCCAACGGCACCAGCAGCATCCGGTCGAGCACCTCTTTCAGCTGCACGGCGGCTTCGACGCCGACATCCTGGCGTAGCGCCTCCGGCACCTCGCTCAGGTCGAGCGTCAGCGCCGCGGCCCGCAGATGATTGCCGGCCTCGGCCTCGATCGCCAACAGTTCGCTCCTGGTCAACTCCGTGTCGGCCTCGGCCCGCATTATGAGGTCATAGGCGCGATTGACGCTGAGCATGAAGCCGTCAAGGGTCGACAAGGGGCTGTGGACGTCGACGGGCCTGAGCTCGCTGCGAATGCGCCGTTGCTGAGCGTCGACCGTCGTTTCCGAGCTGTAGTAGGCGTCGTAAAGGCCGGGGGTAGCGCCCGGAATATAGGGAAGGTGCGCAGCGCGCCGGTAAAACCGCTGCAGTTGCTCGACCGTCTCGGCCGAGAACAGGAACTCTCCGGCCCGCGGTCCGTCCTCGACCCGTACGATCGTGATCCGGCTATCCGGTACGGTCCATGCCGTCGTATCGCCGTCCGCGACCTCCTCGTCTCCGGGAATGTCCTGAAAGGCCGGCAGCTCAAAGCGATCCAGCAGTTCTTTGAGGAGGATCGTTCGCCGTAGCCGTTCGCGCCACGTATTGCCGTTCGGCGTGGTGCTGAAGTCGAGCGTCTGCAGGGCACGGCGATAGGCCGGGACGTTCAACTCGCCGCTGAAGTATCCTTCGACGGCCAAGGTCATTTCGCTCAGAAACGTCTGCAGCGTGTCGCGCGGACTCGACGTGTCGGCGGGCCGCAGCGGGAAGTCATCCGCCGGCACCTGCCCGTGCGGCGGCGCTTGTGCAAGGGCCGTCGCTTGCGGCTGAAACGCAAGACCGGCTAGGACAAGGACGGCGGCGATGCAAAGCGTTCCAATGCGCACGATGCAGACCTCCGACGATGCTGACCGACGCCGCGGTCATCTTCGGTTCCTCGACAAGCCTCAACCTCTGGTAGTTCTATCCGAAGGCCTTCTGTAGAACTGCGGCAAGAGCCCGCACTGCCACATCGGCCGGCCGAAGATCCACGGTTACGGGCTATGGGTCCGCTCCGGATCACAAGCGGTGAAGCCCGCTTGCGTCAGCCGTCGGGTCATATGCCGCCGGTCATCCTTGTCGGTCGGATAGAGTGAACCGGCGCCGAAGCCGGGCCTGCAAACAGGCACCGATCGCCTATGCGGACGGTTCCCGGCGGAGCGGGGAACACCTCACCACGGACCATACCGCAGGAAGACGAATGTGGCTCGCCTGCTCAGCCGTTCATTCTAGTAGGGAATTCTGGTGGGCGCGGCTGGGATTGAACCAGCGACCCCTACGATGTCAACGTAGTGCTCTCCCGCTGAGCTACGCGCCCTGAAGACCAGATTGCGGGACCACCTCGCGATGGAAGGCGCGGGGTAGCACCAAAGACCGGGCGGCGCAAGTTCGCCGCTTGGCTTCCCGGGACCGGCAACCGCTCGTGCTCCGATGGCCAGCGAACGGGGCCATTCACAATAGCCAGCGCGCTTAGCGACGGCGGGAGGTCCGAGTTGTGCGCCGCAGAAAAGGCCTAAAAAAAGGGCCGCTCGAAGCGGCCCAAGTCTAGGGAGGAAACGCCCAAGAAGTGCGCTACGACAGCGGTCTCCCGCATGTCGCACTGCACAATATGAAGGGGCCGACTCAGAAAGCAACTGACAATTTCGCATGCTCGGCATGAATGTTCCGCCATGCTTCACCAAACCCCTGGAATCATTCGTAAAACGTTTCACTGACGACCCTTGCACGGGGCGGGACGCTTGGTGTGGGCGATATTCCCTGTAGACATGGGCGATGGAATTCGATCCACGTCCGAGAAGATCGGCCGGCATCGCTGCGCTGGTGCGTCGCCAACCGCTGCCGGGGCTGCTATAGCTCGATCATCGCTTTTCCTGGACCGATACCCCACCATGCCGGAAGACTGGTCCCCCACCGCCCTGATCGCCGATATCGGTGCGACCAACGCGCGATTTGCCCTGGTCGGCCCCAACGGCGCCGCCCGGATCGAGCGCCTGGTCTGCGCCGACCATCCCAGCCTGGCCTCGGCCATCGGCGCCTATCTGGACCAGGTGAACCCGCGCCGGCCGCCGCGCCAGGCGGCCATCGCCTGGGCCGGCCCGGTCTCGTCCGAAGAGGTCCGGCTGACCAACCATCCCTGGTCCTTCTCCAAGACCGAGCTGCGCAGCCAGCTGGCCCTCGACCACCTGCATGTGGTCAACGACTTCGAGGCGGTGGCGCTGGCACTGCCGCATCTGACCGAGGCCGACCGTATCCAGGTGGGACCGGGAACGCCCAAGCCGGGCGACCCGGTCGCCGTGCTGGGCCCCGGTACCGGGCTGGGCGTGTCCACGCTCGTCTATCACGACGGCGGCTGGAAGCCGCTGCGCAGCGAGGGCGGGCACGTCACGATGCCGGCCACCAATGACGAGGAGGCAGCCGTCCTGTCGCATCTGCGACAGCATTTCGGCCATGTCTCGGCGGAGCGCGTGCTGTGCGGCACCGGTCTGGTCAATCTCTATGAGGCCCTGTCGGCGGTGTCCGGGGAGGAACCCTCCCTTGGAACCGATCCCGCGGCGATCACCACCGCCGCCCTGGAGGGACAGGATGCCATCGCCGGCCGGACGCTGGAGATGTTCTGCGCCATGCTGGGCACGGTTGCGGGGAATCTGGGGCTGACGGTCGGGTCGCACGGCGGCGTGTTCGTGGCCGGCGGGATCGTGCCGCGGTTTGCCGAATTCTTCGCCGCCTCGGCCTTCCGGCGCCGGTTCGAGGACAAGGGCCGGTTGAGCAGCTTCGTCCGATCGATGCCCACCTATCTGATCACCCATCCCATACCGGCTTTCGTCGGGCTGATGGCGATGATCACGGACAGCAATGCCCGGTCCGCCGCATAGCCCGGCCGAGAAAGTGCCGCCGGCCGCACCGGCGGCGCGGAAGCCGTTTCCCCGCGCATCGGACTGCATTAATCTGAAACTCTACCATCAAGAAGCCGGACCGGTGCCCGACCCACCGCGCCGGCTCCGCCCAGCAGGATCGCCGCCATGGATCAGATCTTCGTTCGTGACGTCTTGAAGGACCGGCGCATCGTCCAGCTGCGCCCCAACGCCATCGTCAGCGAGGCGGCAAAGGTCCTGCGCATGGAGAAGGTCAGCGCGTTGCTGATCGTCGACGACGCCACCCTGCTGGGGATCCTGACCGAACGCGACATCGTCTGGCGCGTGGTCGCCGAAGGGCGCGATATCGACGCCACTAAGGTCACCGACGTGATGACCAGCAACCCCCTGGCCGTCACCCCGGATACCAGCGAGCGCCAGGCCCGGATCGCCATGCAGGATCTGGGCATCCGGCATCTGCCGGTGGTCGACCGCAACGACAATGGCGAAACGACCCGGGTCGTCGGAATGCTGGCCGAAGAGGACTTCGACATCTCCCAAGGCCCGGCCTAGAAACACCGATCGGGCTGTCGGCAAACCGGACCCCTAAGGCCGAAACGTAGGGGCTCTTCGCTTTGGCTGACGCGCCGGACGCCCCGCCGATCCGTCACCATCTCGATGCGATGCTGGATGCCGTCGGCGACGTGACCGGCAAGGCCATCATCGATATCGGCTGCGGCACGGGTTGGCTGGGCCGCGCCCTTGGCCGGCGCGGCGCCCGGCCTTTGGCTCTGGACAGCCAGTGGGCCCTGCTGCGCGACGCCGGCGCCGGTTCGGCCGTCTGCGCCGTCGGCCAGTCCCTGCCCTTCGCCGATGGAACGATGGACGGTGCGATCCTGTTCAACAGCCTGCACCATGTGCCCGGCCCGGCGATGGCGGACGCCTTGGCCGAAGCGGCGCGTGTCGTCCGAACGGGTGGCTGGCTCTACGTCGCCGAACCGATGGCAACGGGGTCGTTCTTCGATCTTGTCCGGCTGGTCGACGACGAAACCGAGGTGCGGGCGGCCGCGCAGGTGGTCTTGGCCGACGCGGCGTCGGCGGGCCTGCGGCTGCGCGCGGACGGCCGCTACGACCACCCGGCCGTCTACCGCAGCGCCGACGATCTCCTGACCCGGCTGGTCGGCGTCGATCCGGCCCGCCGGGAGGCCGTCGCCGAATGCGAGACGACGCTGCGAACCGGCTTCGCCCGATGGGGCGAGCCCACGCCGGAGGGCGTACGGTTCCGCCACCCGACCCGCTGGCACCTGTTCTCCATTTAACCGACGGGTTACCCGTGTTGCGTATCGGCCAGCATATCTGCCGATTTTGAGAGACCACACATTTAATCGGTTCATTATGATGAAAAATCAGGCACACTGGTTGGGCTGACGGAATGGCCGCCCTTGGGGGGCGATGATCCGCCCAGGTCCGCAGGCCGTAAGCGGTATGTATCGGTGCGTATGCCCGAAACCTCGCAGCAATAGCGAGGAGCCGCAGCGTCGGTCCATAGGGAGAGGCCTGCAGGAGGATGTTATGGGTAGGTATCCACATCAAACCGCAAAGGATGGCGACCATTTGAAGACGTTTGCCGAATCCATGGTTCGCGCCGTCGGGATCGATGCGGCGATTGAACAGTGCCGGTCAAACGATTGGGTCGATGCCATGGCTTATTTGATGGAGATGAAAGCGAAACAAGGCCGGTAACCGGCCAGCCGTTCAGCAGGGTCACCGCCGGAACGGGACCCCGGCCGCGGGGCGCGGCATGCACGCCCGCCCACTGGATCTTGCGCGCCACAAGGGCATCTTCGCTCCCCGAGGCCGGACGAACGGAAGCGGGAGGCAAAGCGGTCGCGATGTCCGAGCCCAACGCGGTCCATATCTATGTCGGCACGCGGATCTCGCTGCTGCGCGAGGCGGGCATTCGGCGGTTGCTCGACGCGTTCGACCGGGAGCCGGCCCTGGTGCCGACGCATTGGGGCAATGACGAGTCGGACCGCCGCGATTACGACAGGCACCACGTTCTCGATCGGGTTCGGGCCTTTTCGAGCGGCGACTATGTGCTGAGCCTCAGGCGGTCGAAGCCGCCGCGCTACAGCGCCTACCTCAACGCCCTGCGGGCGCGTCGGCATCCCAAGGGCCTGTGCCACGTCCGCGTGACCTTCCCAGCCAAGATCGCCCAGCGCCATCTGGAACCGGTGTTCAGGCTGGGCGAGGCTCTGGCTGCCAATCTGGAAACCGAATACGGGCTTGTTCACCCCATCTGGCAGTTGGGCGAAGCCAGTCAGCGCTACAGTGAAACCGGTCTGGTGCGGTTCGCCGACCTTCAGGATTACGGCCCGCCAGGCGTCGCGGCGCGCACCTGGTTCGGGCCGCATCTGGCCGATCTGTTCGGCCGCGATCTGCTGTCGGGTCTGGACGTGCCGACCGGCGAGACCGCATGGGGCGGTGTCGCGATCAGCCTGGTCGAGGAACCGTGGTCGGCAGGCTTCGAGGCGCTGCGCGCGCGCCAGGAAGCGGTGATGGCGGCGCTGGGTCCGGCTGGCGTGTTCGGCCGCTACGAAGGCTTCGACATGGCCCCGGGGGACCGATGGGTCCCCATCCCGGAGACCGAGGCGTCATGAAACGGCGGGTGCCGCCATCGTATCGGGTTACGGTCCCGCCGGCTCGTCAGCCTCTTCGTGGTCGTCCAGGTACAACTCGTACCACATGGCGTTGAGGACGCCGAACGCCGCTGCTAGGCCGAGGCCGAGTATCCAGGCGAAGTACCACATAACCCATGTCTCCTCTCGGGCGACCCGGCGGCGAACCGCCGGGACCGCATGCCGCAATCAGTAGCTTTCGGCGCTTTCCCGCACGCTGGCCGGCGTGACCTTGCCCCACAGGATCTTGAAGGCCCACGCCGTGTAGGCCAGCACGATCGGCAGGAAGATCACCGTGGCGACCAGCATGATGAACAGCGTCAGATGGCTGGACGAGCTGTCCCAGACCGTCAGGCTGGCGTCGGGCTGGATCGACGACGGCAGGATGAAGGGGAACATCGACAGGCCGACGGTAGAGATGACGCCGAGCACCGACAGCTTGCTGCCGATGAAGGTCATGCCCGACACGCCGATGCGCATGCCCACCAGGGCGACCAGCGCGCCGAGCAGCCCCAGGGCCGGGGCGATCATCATCCAGGTGTGCTCGCCGTAATTGGTCATCCAGGCACCGGCTTCCACGGCCACCGTCTTGGTCAGCGGGTTGCTGGGACCGTCGGTGACCACCTCGCTGGTGATGACGAAGCCGTCGATCATCGTGGCGACC
Source organism: Alphaproteobacteria bacterium (assembly GCA_028281985.1). Lineage (GTDB taxonomy): Bacteria > Pseudomonadota > Alphaproteobacteria > DSM-16000 > Inquilinaceae > JANQIU01. The sequence continues at coordinate 6,301 of JANQIU010000126.1, forward strand.
AGAACGCCGGCCAGGGCGAACAGGACCACCACCGCGGCGGCGGCGTAGGTGCCCCAGAGCCGTGCCCGATCCCGGACCGTGCCCTCCGTCTTCATGCACAGCCACGAGGCGCCGTGCATGACCAGCATGGCCACCGACACCAGGCCGCACAGGATGGCGAAGGGATTGAGCAGGCCGAAGAAGCTGCCCGTGTATGCCGGCCGCAGATCGGCATCCAGCTGGAAGGGAACGCCCTGAAGGACATTACCCACCGCCACGCCGAAGATCAGGGCCGGCACGAAGCCGCCGACGAACAGCGCCCAGTCCCAGAACTCGCGCCAGGACGATTCCTCGACCTTGCTCCGGTACTTGAACGCGACCGGTCTGAGGATCAGCGCGCATAAGACGACGAACATCGCCAGATAGAAGCCGGAGAAACTGACCGCGTAGAGCGGCGGCCAGGCGGCGAAGATGGCCCCGCCGCCGAGGATGAACCAGACCTGGTTGCCCTCCCAGACCGGTCCGACCGTGTTGATCACCACCCGGCGCTCGGTGTCGTTGCGGGCGACGAAGGGCAACAGCGCGGCGGTGCCCATGTCGAAGCCGTCGGTGATGGCGAAGCCGATCAGCAGGACGCCGAGCAGCAACCACCAGATCAGGCGCAGGGTTTCGTAGTCGAGCGGTAGCATATCGAAGAACTCCCCCAATCCGGATCAGTCGTCGCCGGCGGCCGGTGCGTAGCCACCTACGCCCGGTGCACCTGCCGGGCGGCCCATGGTCGGCGTGTCGCCGTAGGGACCGATCCGGATGTATTTGAGCATCAGCCAGATCTCGACGACCGCCAGCGCGCTGTAGAAGGCGACGAACCCGCCCAGCGTCAGCACCAGTTCGGTGACGGTGATTGAGGAGATGCCCAGGAATGTCGGCAGCACGCCTTCGATGATCCAGGGTTGCCGCCCGTACTCGGCCACCAGCCAGCCCAGCTCGGCCGCGATCCAGGGCAGTGGGATCGAGAACAGCGCCAGCTTCAGGAACCAGCGGGTTTCATGCCGGCGGACGCTGCACAGGTAGAAGGCAACCGCGAACAGGGCGATGAAGTAGAAGCCGAGCGCCACCATGATCCGGAACGACCAGAAGATGACGGGGACGTCCGGCACCGTCGACCAGGCGGCGTCGGAGATCTGGATGTCCGTCGCTTCCCTGGGATCCTCGACATACTGCTTCAGCAACAGGGCGTATCCCAGATCGTTGCCGAAGGTGGCCAGGGTCTCCCTGGCGACGGCGTCTTCGGGATTGTCGCGGACCGATTGCAAGGCATCGTAGGCGACCAGCCCGGATCGGATCCTGACTTCCGCGGTTTCGACCAGTTCGAAGATGCCCGGCACCTCTTCCGTGAACGACCGTGTGGCGATCAGGCCCATGACCCAGGGGATCTGGATTTCGGCGTGGGTTTCCCGCGCCTCCATATCGGGAATGCCGAACACCGTGAACGCGGCCGGGGCCTCGTGGGTTTCCCAGGTACCTTCCATGGCGGCCAGCTTCATCCGCTGGTTTTCGGTGATCGAGTATCCGCTTTCGTCACCCAGCACGACGACCGACAGCGCCGACGCCAGGCCGAAGGAAGCGGCCACCGTCATCGACCGCTTGGCGAAACCGATATTGCGCTTGCGCAGCAGGTAGAAAGCGCTGATGCCCAGGACGAACAACGCGCCGGTGACGTAGCCGGCGCTGACCGTGTGCACGAATTTCGACTGGGCGACCGGATTGAAGATCACCGCGGCGAAGTCGTTGATCTCCATGCGCATCGTGTCGGGGTTGAAATGGGCGCCGACCGGGTTCTGCATCCAGGCGTTGGCGACAAGGATCCACAGGGCGGAAAGGTTGGACCCCAGCGCCACCATCCAGGTGGTGAACAGATGGCCGACCTTGCTCATCCGGTCCCAGCCGAAGAAGAACAGGCCGACGAAGGTGGCTTCCAGGAAGAATGCCATCAGACCTTCGATGGCGAGCGGCGCCCCGAAGATGTCCCCGACATAGTGGCTGTAATAGGCCCAGTTGGTGCCGAACTGGAATTCCATGGTGATGCCGGTGGCAACCCCCATGGCGAAGTTGATCCCGAACAGCAGCCCCCAGAACTTGGTCATGTCGCGCCAGACCTGACGGCCGGTCATGACATAGACGCTCTCCATGATGGCGATCATCACGGACAGCCCCAAGGTCAGCGGCACGAACAGGAAGTGGTACATTGCCGTGAGCGCGAACTGCAGTCGCGACAGCTCGACGAGAGCCGTATCCATCATCCGCCCAATCTCCCCTACGGTATCCCGCCCAGACCCCGAGGAAAGCCATCCGCAACGTCACGGTACCTTGGAACCATTCCAAGAAAACCCGAATGCCGATGCTTCGGCATCACCTTCCACCTAGGCTAGCATGTGTTTAGCGGGCTGGGATCGACGCGGGCATTGATCCAGATCATGGCGGACTCAGGCCGCTTGCCGCGGCTCGCCGGGGAAGCCATGTGACGCAGGACCGGATTGGCGCCACAATGCCGGGCACGTATACCGTCCATGTCGTCGCCCACCGGGACGACATACGCCGATTGGGAGGCTGCTATGCAGCGCGGCACATCGACCGCAAACTGGGTATTGGCACTGATGGCCCTGGGCACCGCGGTGCTGATGGCCGCTTCGATCGTCATCAAGCCGGCCGCGGCACAGATCAGCCTGCTTCAGGCCCCGCCGCTGTTCCAGTCCATCGAAGCGGACGACCTGGAAGAGGTCCGGTCCCTGCTGGTGCGCGGCTCGAACCCGAACATGACCTATAGCCGCGTTCCGGCCCTGAACCGGGCCGTGGAGGTCGGCAATCCCGGCATTGTCGCCCTTCTGGTGGAGTACGGCGCCTGGACCTTCACGACGGATGACCTGGGCAACACCGCGCTGCTGCTCGCATCGGATCTCGGGCGCGACCGATCGGTACAGATCCTTCTGGACGCCGGCAGCGACCCCAATACGGCCAACCGGCAGGGCATCACCGCCTTGATGGCTGCCGTCCGCAGCGGCCATCTGGGCATTGTGGATGCCCTTCTGGCCGCGGATGCCGACCCAAATGCTACCGACTACACCGGTCGGACGGTCCTGGGCTGGGCCGAAGGAGTGCGACAACGGGGCATTCGCGACCGGCTGGTCGCCGCCGGCGCCCAGTAGCCGGACACGTCATCACCGGCACCTGTAGCTTTCGTCCGGCAGCCGCCGGTCAGCGGGCGAGTTCGGCCCGCAGGCTGTCCGCATGGCTGTTGGTATAGAGGCCGTGTCGGATCGCTTCGCCGGCCGCGCCCGGCGTGTAGTAGGCGCCGTTCCAGGCGTCGCGCTCGAAAAGATACGATCCCTCCAGCGCGCCGCCGAAGAACAGGCCCTGGTTGCGGGAAAACGCGTACATGTCCGCATTCGTGTCCAGACCGGTGCGGGCCTCGATGCCCGATCCGATGCTGGCCACCGCCACGCTGGCGTCGGCGCCCAGGGTCACCTGGCTGTCGAACAGGGCGTTGAGCCCGTCTTCGGTCATCACCACCAGGACCGTTTCCGAGACCTGTCCGCCGATCTGCAGGCCCACCGAGCCGGTTCCCATGCCGAAGAACGCCGGATAGCTCCAGCTTCCGTCGTCAAGCCGGGCCAGCAGAACGCCGGTGCCGCCCTCCCCGCCCAGGACGAAGCCGCCGCGGAACACGTCGGGAAAGACCATGATCGCCCGGGCGTCCGGCAGCAGCCGGTTGATCGCGGCGTAGCGCTCCTCCTGGCGCATGGAAACCAGCGTCAGACGGGCGCGTTCAACCAGTTCCTGTTGTTCGGTCAGCGCCTGCGCCGGGGGCGTGTGGGCGACGACGATCAGCAGCAAGGCGACGAAGGCCGCAATCGGCCGGATCAATCGGGTCATCTGGTGTCCCCGCATTTGCGAATCACTAAATATAGTATGCGCCGTTAACCATGGCGAGCGTGTGGCGTGACCACCCGATTGGCCGACGCTACCCGCCACTGGGTGCCGGCGGCGGTTTGCAGGAGATCCAGGCGGGTCAGACCCAGATTGTCGGTCACGAACCGCAGGGCCGTTTCGGGGTCCGACGACAGGGCCAGGGCCAGGGCCGCGCGGATCGTGCCGCCATGGGTGACGCAGACGATATCGCGACCGCGATGCGCGTCGCCAAGGCGCTGCAACACCGGATGCACCCGCGCCATCAGGTCGAGGAAGCTTTCGCCGCCCGGCGGCCGGCTGATCGCCGGCGCAACCCAGAACGGGTGGCGCTCCGGTATCTCGGCATAGACTTCCGCCCGGGAACGGCCATGCCACTCGCCCAGGTCCTGCTCGCGCAGATCCGCTTCGACGACGAAGGCCTCCGGATCGGCCAATGACGGGCGAACGGCACACAGCGCCTCGGCCGTCTGCCGGGTCCGGCGCAGCGACGACACTACCCATACCGCCTGCGCCGGCAGCACGGCAGCCAAAGCCCTGAACGCATCGGTATCGCTGACATCGGCCGGCACATCGGTCGATCCGTAGATCCGGCCATGGGGATCGGGCACCGGGGCATGCCGGATATGCCACCACCGGGTTTCGCTGGTCATGGTTGGAAGGTCGCCACCAGGGTCAGGAGGACGGCCAGATGGACGCCCTGTTCCGCCGCACCCAGCACGTCGCCCGTGTACCCACCGATCTGCCGCCGGGCAAGCCAAGCCAGCCCCCCGGCAGCGATCCCGGCAGCCGTGACGGCCAGGACCGGTACGAAAACCGGCCAGGCGACCGCCAAAGGCGCGGTCGATGCGACCCCCAGCAGCGCGATTGCGACGGATCGGCCGGTGCCCGGCGCCCCTGCCCGCGCCGCCACCCCGTCCGATCGGGCCGCCGGCAGGAGAGCGACGATGAGCGGCATGGCCGCCTTCGCCAGTCCGCCAGCCGCGATCAGGGCCAGCAGCGCCGGCAGCGGCGCGGCCAGCGCCGCCAGGACGGCGGTCCGTAGGATGAGCATCAGGGTCAATGCAGCGACGCCATAGGTGCCGATGCGGCTGTCGCGCATGATCGCCAGCTTGCGATCGCGATCGCGGCCGCCGCCCAGGCCGTCCGCCACATCGGCCAGGCCGTCTTCATGCAGGGCACCGGTCAGCAGAACTTGGAACGCCACCGCCAAGCCGGCAGCCACGAGCGGCGGCAAGCCGACGGCCAGGGCGGCGGCAAACGGGCACCAGACGGCGGCGCCGATCAGGACGCCGGCGGGCGGAAACCACAGATAGGCGCGGGCGAAACGGCCGGCCGGCGGTGGCTTTGCCGACGCCACCGGCAGG